>CANGNA010000088.1 GCA_947455215.1 Chitinophagaceae bacterium | reverse complement strand
GCTTTGTTGGCAGTGGTGAATAAGTTGCTCAAACAGGCGTTTGCAGTCGCGATCAGTGGAGCAGACTATGACAAAAATTATTCAAAAAATACTTGTTTTTAAACACAGTTCATGGTGAGCCTGTCGAATCCATGGCACGGACATGGGTTGTGTAATAGCCCGTGTCGCCCTTCGATACTTCGACGAGCTCAGGACGTAATCTGGAGACTACGCCCAGCTTGGACGGAAAAACGTTCTCATTGCTATTAATTATTGCGAGTTAAAGGATGTCCATAAACTGTCATATATACCTGCATGTCGTAATTTTCCTTTAGAATAGCTATAAATTATGGTATCATAATATGTAGTCTGGCCTGGGTAAGGCCAGTTAGCTAAAAAAGTGATTGTGCTATCATGAATATCTGACGAAATATACCAAAAATAAAAATTGTTTAATCCTGTCGAGTAAATAGTGTCTTTAGATATTACGGTTATTGTTTCGTCATATGCCATATATGTTTTCGGAACGCCGTTAATATATGTATATCCAGACATATGGTAAATGCCAGCCATTTTATACGTATTCACCAAAGGGTCGTAAGTGGATACATTTGTTTTATGACAAGCGTATATAAGCACTGAGCAACCTATCGTCACAACCAGATTTTTAATGGTTTTCATAATCGTCTATAATTGGATTGTCACAAAAACACTCGCCATATTTTATTCGCAATATACCTGTTTTTCTGACATGTGAGGGCCTGTGCCCATCCTATATTGGCGAGTCCTTGGTTACGCAAAGGTTATGGGAGAGACAGGCCAACAATCCTTAATAAAGAAGGAGGTCAATAAATGACCTCCTCTTGCTAATCACACAAAACCACTCTGTTTTCAAAACATCTTTATTGCTTCACTATTCGTTTTGTAAGCACATCGGCACCTTGTTGTATGCGGGCAAAGTACACCCCCGTTGGTAAGGCGGACAGATCGATGCTGATGTTGTTGCCGCCTGCCTGAGCGCTGTATACAACTTTGCCCGATACATCTGTAAGTTCAATATGCGCTATACCTGTGCCGGTTATGGTCACCATGCTATTTGCAGGGTTGGGCGCTATGGTCACTGTGCTTTCCTTGCCAACCGTCGTCACCGTAAGCGATGCAGGTGCCTTACGTGTAGGAACAGTAGCATCTATGCAATTGTCTTGTATCCTCATCAGCTCAAAGAACTGGCCGTTGGTAAAAGAAAGTGTTGTTCTTGTTACTATGGTGCCGGTCTCCAGCGATACGCCCACCAGTTCACCGCCGTTATTATAATAGTAGATTTTAGCGTCAGGGTCCACAGTAGCGCCTGCGTTAAGGCTGTAGCCACCCTGTGCTATGGTATAGGGTGATATCGTTGTCACTACACCTGTGGCCGGGTTGATCCTGCCCAGGCGCAGCGTGGCCGAGTCCAATACCACAGTCGTCATTGTTGGATCCAAAGGATCGACCAGCGTATCGAAGTAGTTCTGGCGGATGAGGCCATATATCGCCGTATCAACGCAGCTATAGGCCAGGTTGTCGAATATGATGCCATCGGTGATCACCATCGGTGTACTGGAAAATACGGTTCCTGTATACATGTCCAGCCCTACCAGGTGAGACCCTGTGGTGTAGTAGTATATTTTCTGGTACGGGTCTATAGCGTTACCGCCGATAGAGTAGCCCTGGCCTACCGATGTGGGCGACAGTTGCGTTATCTCGCCTGTGGTGGTATTGATCTTTGCCAGGTACACTTCCCCGGTCGACGTCATGGTCACGGAGTCGTAAGTCACCCTGCGGGCCAGGCCATAAAGTGTGGTGTCAGAATTGTTGAAGCGCAGATTTTCAAAATAGCTGGCAGCTATAGGATTGTAGATGGTGGCCGAAGTGACAAGGTCGCCCGTTGCCAGGTCTATTGTCTTCAACTGGTCGCCACTCATATAATGGTAGTGGTTATTGTAGGGATCTAAAGCTGCGCCGGTAAGATTGATGGATTCCGATAAGCTGCTGGTGCTCAGGTTGGTGACAACACCGGTCGATGGGTTGATCCTGGCCAGGAATACCTCATTGGCAGGAGTGTTTTTGCGGGCAATGCCGAAAAAACGTGCCGGTTGGGCCGAAGCAAGCAACGGCAGCATGGCTAAAGCAATGGTAGCGATTTTTTGTTTCATTTTTTGGCGATTTATTTAAACAAAAATACTCGCCATTCCATTAAAAAAATCATAAAATGGAGATTTGTTTTAACTTATTTGAACCTCCAAAGCAGCAAATTGATGTTTTTTACACCTGTATGACATTATGAAAGCGAGGGATATATGCTAATGGTCGCTATTAACATAAACGGTATCCCCGTTGACTACCTGGTAGAGCAACACTGTGTCGCCACTAACCTTTACCCCAACGGCTGTCGGATCTTTTGGTTTGGTCTCCTGCGTACACGTTCTGAAAGCAAGGAATAAAACGAAAACAGGAATTATCAAAAAATTTGTCCAGTATGGGCTCCGGTAGTTACTGCCCTGGTTATAGTCGTACATAGGGTCGGCGTCTTCGTCAAATACATCCTGCTGCCGGGCATATGGGTCGCTATGTGGTGGTGTATTGGCAGCAGGCCGGTAGCTGGTATAGCTGGTGGCGGAGCGCTATTTTTGTCGGGGTGATATTTCAACGCAAGCCGGTGATAGGCAGTTCTTATTTCCGCCAGCGATGCATGGGGTGCAACGCCTAATATGTTATAGTAGCTGGTCATGTAGTGAACACTGCAAAGGTAATAGATAGTTGAAATATAGCTTGTTAGCAACCTTGGTCACCTTGCTTTTGGCGTCCGCAAGGGCGCGATTTGCAATCGCGTCCTTGCGTGTGGGTTAATTGAGCGGTTTGTTTGCGCTCCTAAAACGAAAACGTCCGCATGTGGGCTGTCAGTCTGAAGACAGGACAGCGGCTCTGGAAACTGCTTCATTACGTATTACGCTTTTGCCTGGAGCATGTCACTTTTTTTACAACATCAGCCGCTGTCCTATCTTCAGACCGAAAGCTATCGGGTTGGGCGCGATTTGCAATTGCGTCCTTTTTAAAACACCTAAACCCCACTAAAAAATGAGTGTCTCCTTGTCCAAAATATTGCAAATCCTGATCCAAAATTGCAGATACTGCAAATAGAAAGAAATATATAATGTTAGCAATCTCTTATAAAACAACATCATAAGCCCCTGCATCTAAAGTAAAATTGCCGACGACTGTCATTTTTTTTCATCGGCAGAAAACTGCAATTTTTTATCTTCACCGTCCTAACGAACTTTGTTGACAATACGTCAATGAATATGAACACGTCTCAACATAATCCGTTTATGAACAGGAACATACGTATAACATCGGCCATTACAATAGCATTGTTTATATTATTTGCCGGCGCCTGCCGCAAAAAGAGCACTACAGTTGATATTACCGGCTGCACCGATCCTGTAGCCACCAATTACGACTCCACAGCTACCGTCAATTCCGGTTGCCACTATGCAGTAGACGATGTAGCCGGTAACTACCTGATGACGGATACCGTGATCACCTTTCACCACAATCTGACAACCGGCTGGTACGATACTACCGTAGAAAACTACACACTCCACGTTATTGCTTATGGTCACGACTCCATGGATTTTAACGACCGTATTTGCCTGCAGTGTCATCGTGGCGCAGTGGGCTATTTCTCTATATCAAAGGATTTTACTCATTATTCATGGGCGTACGATATGGGATATTATGATGTTTCCGGGTCGGGCACTTTTAATGGTGGCCTGTTCACCCATAGCGAGGGACACCTGTCTATGGATGACGGTTCCAATATTAGTCATGGCACGGGCCATAGGCAGTAGCGCCGGATAATTGGCTTGTTTTTTGTTATATTTACTTTAAATATAACCCATGAGATCGCAACACTACCTGGTTCCGCAGCACGATGAAGGTACCTCTACCGACCTGGAGTACCGGGCAACCTCCCCAACCCTGGAAGACGCAGAAGATGGGTTTGTAGCCGCCAAAGATGCCCTGCTGGATGTGAACAGCTGGGCAAAGCTACTGGTACCCACTGTGCACGTGCACCTGGCCGATGCGCATGGTAAGCCTGTGAGCCGTAGTGCCCGCCGCGGCGATCACCTCTGCCTCGACTCCGGCAGCCCCGACCACGATTATGAATGGGTGCTGATAGAATCGCTGGAATACGATGATTATCCCGACGAGCTGAAAGAGACCTTTGCCATGCGCCTGCACGCTGTAGCTGCCCCCGGGCAGCCTGCAACGGCCACATTCACCGAAGAGGCATCAGGCACCCTGGTGGTAGAGCGCCTGGGGCGCACCCTGCATACCCTGTACCATTGGCGCGATCGTGGTGATGAACACCTGTCACGCACAGGCCTGTGGCACAGTATAAGTAATGACCAATGGCTGACGATAATCACCGCATTGATAGACGCAAATGCATAACTTTGCGGCCGTTATAGCACATTATCGAAATGTATCGTAAATATCTGGCCGGCATACTGGCACTTTGCAGCATCCTTATATCTTCAGGCGCATCTGCCCAAACCACAGAAAACAAAACAGAAAAAAAGAAAAAGCATCCCGGTTCGCTGTATTTCAGCTGGGGGTATAATTCAGAGTGGTACACTAACTCTACCGTGCACGTGAGCCAGCCCGAACTGGGCAACGACTACGACATGATCCACGTAGAGGCTCGCGACCACAAAGGATGGAACAACAAGAGCATATTGCGCCAGCCACTTACCATACCCCAGTATAACTATCGCCTGGGCTACTACTTCAACGACAAGCAAGACCTGGCTTTCGAGATCAACTTCGACCATACGAAGTACCTCATCAGAGACAACCAGATGATCCATGTAAAGGGTACCCGCTCGGGTGCAGCTTGCGATCAGACCATCCTGTTCTCTGAGAGCAACGGCTTCTACTACTTCCTGAACAATGGCGCTAACTTCCTGTTATTCAATATAGTTAAGCGCTATGGCCTCTACCATACTGCAGACCGCAACCTGCAAGTAGATCTTACCGGCAAAGCAGGTATTGGCCCGGTAATACCGCATGTTGAAAACAAGCTTTTCGGTATGACGAATGACCAGGGCTTCCAGTTTGGTGGCTGGAACACAGGCCTGGAAACAGCGCTGCGCGTTACGGTAATGAAGTATGGTTTCCTGGAGTTCTCTCAGAAGGTAGACTATGCCCGCTACAGCAATCTGCGCGTGGCCCAGGGGCGTGCCAGGCAGAACTTTGGTACCTACGAGTTGATATTTAGCGCGGGCTTTATACTGCCTACCCGCAAGCAGGGCAATCCTATGTTCCCGGTAAAGGAGCATAAGGCAGCTAAGTAAGATAAAGTACCATTATATAGAAGCTGATATTGTTTGTATCTTACATCAATATCAGCTTCTATCATGAAATACCTCTTAACATCACTGCTTGCCCTGTTTGCCTTCCCGGTACTCTACGCACAGTCTACCGAGGACTATGCTGTAGAGCTCACGGCCACGGTACAGGCCGCACCTGCCAGCATCACCCTACATTGGAAACGGCTGGCCGATACCACCACGTACGAGGTATACAGGAAAGCCAAGACCTCTTTTGATTGGGGTACATCCATAGCATCGCTCACCACCAGCGATAGCAGTTATACCGATAATACGATCATCGCCGATTCGGCTTACGAGTACCAGGTAATAGGTATACATAACAGCACCACAGTAAGCTGGGTGGCCAAGGGTTACATATATGCAGCTGTGCGCTGCCCGGCCATACACAACCGCGGCGCACTTGTGCTGATGGTAGACAGCACTTTCAGCGACTCTTGTTCGGCAGCGCTATATACGCTGATGAAAGATATAAGCGGCGATGGCTGGGAGGTGATCCGCCACGATGTGCCGAGGAGCATGGCAGATACTGCAGTAAAGGCGTTGATAAAAGCCGACTATACCGCTAATGCCAGGGTGCGCAGCGTATTGCTGGTGGGGCATGTGGCAGTGCCCTACAGCGGAGACCAGAACCCAGATGGCCACCCGGAACACCTGGGTGCATGGCCGGCCGATTGCTACTACGGTTACCTGGCCAATGAATGGACAGACACAGGTGTAAATGATGTTACCGCCAGCTTTGCCGCCAACTGGAACATACCCGGCGATGGCAGATGGGACCAGGTGGGATGGACCAACCGGTCGGAGCTGGAGGTGAGCAGGATAGACTTTTACGATATGCCGGCCTTTGCGGCTACAGAGGTACAGCTGATGGACAGTTATCTGCAGCGGGCTCACCAATACAAAATGGACGGCCTGAACATCCGGCACCGCGGGTTGATCAGTGATAACTTTGGGCCAATGGATGGGGAGGCATTTGCGACCAGCGGCTGGCGCAACTTTGCCCCTTTACTGGGCAGGGATAGCTTTGGCGTAGCGCCATTCATACCGTCGCTCAATAGTGATTCTTATCAATGGGCATATGGCTGCGGCCCCGGCGGGTTCAGCAGTGCGGGTGGTATTGGCAGCACTACAGACTTTACCACCAACAATGTGAATGGCATATTCACTATGCTGTTTGGCAGCTACTTTGGCGACTGGAATGTGCAGAACAATTTTTTGCGGGCTCCGCTATGTGCTGCTACACCGGCGCTTACCTGCTGCTGGGCTGGCCGGCCCAACTGGTACTTTCACCATATGGCACTGGGCGATCATATAGGCTATTCGGCCTGGCACTCGCTGAACAATGATGGTAACCTGTATGGCCCCGCCAACATCTATGGTATTCACCAATGGGTGCATATAGCATTAATGGGTGACCTGACACTCCGTACCGATTACATAAAGCCACCAACGTTCGTAGATGTCACCCCTGTAGCGCAGCATGGCGCGAACATTGCCTGGGGTGCATCGCCCGACCCGGCGGTGATAGGGTATTATGTGTATCATGCAGACAGTGCATTTGGCTATTATAAGCGAGTGTCGGGTATGCTGGGTACTACTACCTTCGCAGATACTATAGGTATCGATGGGCTGAAGTATTATATGGTACGCCCAGTGAAGTTACAGGCTACACCATCTGGCAACTACTACAACCTGGGCGTTGGTATAACAGACACGGCAACGGTGACGTATTCGCACTTAGCGGTTGCCAATGCTCCTGTTACTTTGGAGTGGACAATAGCACCCAATCCTGCTACTGATGTGCTGGATGTTACACTTGTCAATACAGGACTTAACGCCGAGCTGGCGATAGTTGATGTGAAGGGAAATGTATTGGTGCGCCGTACAGTGCTGCCACATAATGTAACCGAAGCTACGCGTGTCGACATCAGGCAACTGCCGGCGGGCATTTACATGCTCCAACTGTCATCGGGTGGTGTTACTTCTGTGAAAAAGTGGACGAAGTTGTAACGTATGGTGTGTTCAATCCTTTTTACATTTGCGCTTCTTATAATAGCATATAATAATGACCAATAGCCAGATAGCAGACCAGTTCAGCTTATTATCCAAACTGATGGACCTGCACGGGGAAGATAGCTTCAGGGCAAAGAACTATGCCTCAACTGCATTCAATATAGAGAAGCTGCCTGCCGAGGTAAGCACCATGAGCGAGGAAGAGCTGTTCAGCATGCGGGGCATAGGCAAGAGCACCGGCAGCAAGATACTGGAACTGCTGAATACCGGCAGGCTGGCAGCGCTGGAAGAAATAATAGCTAATACGCCACCCGGCATACTGGAGATGATGCAGATAAAGGGGCTAGGTCCTAAGAAGATAGCTATTATCTGGAAAGAGCTTGGCGCAGAGTCTATAGGTGAGCTGGAATATGCCTGCAACGAGAACAGGCTGGTGACGCTGAAAGGGTTTGGCGCTAAAACGCAGGAAAGTGTGTTGCAGAATATAGCCTACCTGCGCCAGAACGAAGGCTTCTTCCTGTGGTCTGAAGCTGCGGCAGTAGGCGAGGGGATAATAGCGGCCTTGAAGAACGCATTCCCCAAAAATCTGTTCTCGCTGGGTGGTGCGGTAAGGCGGCAGCTGGAAACTATGGACGGGGTGGAGGTGATCACTGACCTGGACAAGACGATACTGCGCAAGCAGTTTGCAGAAAGTGATGCCGTAAAGGTGGACTATGTAGCCGATGACGAGACGCACATCACCGTTACGGGCCGGCCAAAGCTGGTGTTCAGGTTTGTGCCAACAGCTACTTTTTATAGTACTGTGTTCCGTTCCAGCGGCAGCCCCGAGTTCATAGCGGCATTTAGTGAGACCTATACTATGGATGAGCAGGCCAAAACCGAAGAAGAGATATTCTCAACAAACGGGCTGCAATATATACCGCCTGCCCTAAGGGAAACAGTAACGATATTAGAAAAGGCAAAGAACAAGGCGATACCCCAGCTTATTACCCGCAGCGATATAAAAGGCATCATCCACTCGCACAGTAAGTGGAGCGATGGACAGAATACCATACTGGAAATGGCCATGGCAGCCAGGGATGCGGGTTTTGAATACCTGGTGCTGAGCGATCACTCTCAATCTGCCACATATGCCAGCGGGCTTACGCCAGACAGGGTAGCGGCCCAGCATACTGAGATAGATTCTTTGAACAACGATCTGGCACCGTTCAGGATATTCAAGAGTATTGAGGCCGATATACTTGGCGATGGCAGCCTGGACTATTCGCCACAAGTATTGGGTATGTTCGACCTTGTGATCGCCTCTGTGCACAGCAACCTGAAGATGAGCGAGGAGCGGGCCATGAGCAGGGTAATGACGGCTATTGCCAACCCTTATACTACCATATTGGGGCACCCTACGGGCAGGCTGCTGTTGTCGCGCCCGGGCTACCCGCTAGACCATAAGGCTATTATAGATGCCTGTGCGGAGCATAGTGTGGTGCTGGAGATCAATGCGCACCCACGCCGCCTGGACCTGGACTGGCGCTGGATAGAATATGCACTTGAGAAGGGGGTGTTGTTGTCTATAGACCCGGATGCACACAGCATCAACGGATATAATGATGTACATTATGGGGCTATGATAGCGCAGAAGGGTGGATTGACGGCACAAAATAACCTGAGCAGCTTTACACTGACCCAATTTGAGGAATTTATTGCAGCAAACAGGGCAAAAAAGCGGTTGAAAGGCTAGCAGTTAGGGACGTGGCACAGTTTTGTTTGGCATATAGGCAGAACAAAAAACAAAAAAGTCATGAAAACTAAACTGATCACACTTACAATCGCAACACTGAGCATACTGTCATTTGGCTCTTGCAAGAAGAACTACACCTGCACCTGTACCACTGTAATAGGCTCGGCATCGGCTACTGATACGCACCAGATAGATAATGTGACCCTGCCTGATGCTAAAAATACCTGTGATAACTACGAAACACAAGCTAACAATACTTACCCGGGTGGTACTACCTGCCACTTGTAAGCAAATAACTACCCATCATTATACGGGCTGCTGTTGTATAAACGGCAGCCTGTTATTTTTGTCACGCTAGCGCTCGGAAGGGCTATTCGGGCCAATGATACGGCTCATGTCCGTGTCGCCCTTCGACAGGCTCAGGGTGACACTCGGTGGTGACTTCTGTCAAAAGAATATGATATGGATTTCCGGATGCCACCTGCCATTGCAATTGGATGGGGTTGCGGTCTGAACAGGACGGTAGCCCTTCATATTAGTTCCAGATCTGGTTTTTACCTGTAAGTATGAGCGGCTCTTTATCTGTTACAACAAGGGTATGTTCGTGCTGGGCCATAAAGCCGCCATTGTTGCCTACCATTGTCCAGCCGTCCTTGAGCGTTACTGCATAGTTTGACGTGGTAGATATAAAGGTTTCAATGGCCACTACACCATTCTTCTGGAACCGCTGCTTATTGAAAAAGTCGCGGTAGTTGGCGATATGCGATGGTGCTTCATGCAGGCTGCGGCCGATGCCATGGCCTGTAAGGTTTTTGATGACCTTATAGCCCCGTTTCTTCGCCTCGCTTTCTATGATATGCCCTATATGAGATATCCGTACACCATCTCTGATACTATCAACAGCATGGCGCAGTATCTCTTTTGAGGCATTGACCAATGCCATATGGCCGTGGATATCTTTACCCAAAACGAAAGACGCACCATTGTCCGACCAGTAACCGTTCAACTCGGCAGAGACATCGATATTGATGAGGTCGCCCTCCCGTAGTATGCGACTGCCCGTGGGTATTCCGTGGCAAAACTCGTTACCAACGCTGATGCAGGTGTATCCGGGAAACTTATAGGTTTTGTAAGGTGCCGAGTTAGCCCCGGCATTGCGCAGCATTTGGGCGCCAAACTGATCGAGTTGCAGGGTGCTCATGCCGGGAGTTGCATAGTCTATCATAGCCCGCAGCGTTTGTGCTACCACATCGCTTATGCGCTTCATTCCCTCCAGTTCGTATGCTCTTGTTATAGACATGTATAATGGTGATGTATTGAAAAGTACCCGGTAAAGTGCTATTTGAACCTGAGCGTTTCCAGGAAATGATTGATGTCCTTTTCCAGGAAGTCGGTAGCGGGCTTCAGTGAATCGGCATTTGGGGTAACGTCGAAATACAGTGCTCCGCGCAGGAAGTGGTGCAACGAGTCGGTAGCGATGAACTGAATACGCGAAGCCGAATTACCGCCTACAGTATATACGATGCCGCTAACACCAAAGCTATTGTGGTACTGCTCTTCTTTAATATAGTCGGCCTTCTTTTCGTGGAAAGCAGACAAACCATGGGAATCATCCAGCATTTTCTCGAACTCGTCGCGAGAGTGAATAGGCAGGTAGGTAATGTTGATGATAGCGCTCAATGGCGGATCAATATTCATATTGATCCAATACGGGTTGCGCGCTTTTTCGCTATAGTAGCTGGTGTCCTGCATTATATTGCTATACACAGGATAGTCGAAAGAGTAGGGGAAGTCTGCCCTGTCGAAGTGCTTATACTGATGTTGTGCAGGCGTATCGAGCCGGTAGTACCCGGTAGGTTTAGGCACAAATTCTGGCGGCCTGCAAGCGGCAAAAGCAAATAAAACGGCAATGATCAGCAGGTAACGTTGCATGGGGCCAAAGCTAAGGAAAAAATGTATTCAGGCTATTGGGTTAATCTGCTACCAATACTATCTGTTGTGAGACCGACATGCTTTTACCTCTCACCTTTACCAGGTAAACACCCGTACTGAAGCGACCGCGAAGATCGGCCTGCAGGTGATTGGCCCCATGCTTCAGGTCGCGTTCGGCTGTATATACCACACGGCCGTCGGGGCTATATACGGAAATATTCACCTGCTCGTCAGCAGATGTGCCAATGTCCATATTCAGGAGGCCATGCGATGGATTGGGGTATATGTGCAAATCGCTATTTACAGCCATTTCTGTGCCTACCGACAGGGTAGTATCAGGGTAGCAGGTGCCGGGCATATTCGCATCCAGCCACAGCATACGGGCGGCTATCCAGTTTTTCATGTTGGTCAATTCTCCATCATAGCTTGTGGCTAATGGCGATGGGTTTGGCCAGGTATATACACCCAGTATCGGCCAACGCGTAAAGTGCCTAGCCTGGGCACTATCAAGAAAATGGCCACTGCTATCAATGTAGTGAAACAGATAGTCATTGCTTAAAATGGATGTCCGCAACTCACTCCACCTGCATTTCAGCTGGTTGGCAAACGTGGTGTCCTGCAGCATTTTTCGCCACCAGAACGGCACCTGGTAATAGTCATCGGTACATACATGACCGAAATTGTAAGACCATCCGGTATCGGCAGAGCCATCGCAGTAGTTGACATTCCACCACGCCAGGTTAAAATCCCATTCCGGACCTGCTATCAGTTTCCCGCCTTCACTGTTTCGGTTCTTGTACATAAACGTAGATAGGCGCAGTCCGTCTATGTTTCGCGACACCTCATTTATTATAAAGTAATCTAAGAACGACGGTATATCTATATAATGCCTGTAACCGTAATTGGTATCATGATAGCTGACGCTGTCCAATGCTTTTTCGAATGAGTCTACAAAAGCATGTATGTAATTCATTTGCTGCGGCTGTATATCGGCGGCCTTAGGATATTCGTACTGAAAGAAAATAGTTTGCGTGCCATTGCTTGTATCGGGCAAGTATGCTGATGTCCAGCCACCGGAGAATGACCCCGTTGTTTTATCTATTTTAATGATATAGCCGCCGGTGAGCGCATCGCCTGCTGTATCGTCGGTATGCAACTTTTTTATGTCTACCCGGTTGCCATCTCTTTTTATTTTCTCCATCAATACGTAAACGCCCTGGTAGTGCCCGTCCAATATCAATTCACAATAGCGTGTACGGGTAGCGTAGTGGCCCATTTCGCGTGCTAACTTATACGTCATTACATTGCGCATCAGGGTCTTGTCGTCGTACGGTGCATAGAGTATCCAGTCGTGCTCAGACGGCATTCCCAGCAGTGAGGCATCGACGGTATTGGTGGCTGAATCCCAGGTTTCGAATCCATATGACTTCTGTGGAAAGGTGGCGCTGGAAGAGCCGCGGTATTCTATGCCCGCCCAACCATTATAGTTATTGAAGGAATCGCTGATGTGATTCATGGATCCCGGACCATTATCAATTATACCCATCTGCACCAAAACCTTAGGCTCATCTACAATTATACTGCCGTGCGTATTGATGATCACCAATGGCAGGTCGGAGGAATCGACATGGTACGGTACTGCAGGATGTGGTCCGAAGGTCAGCGATACATCAACAAGGCTGCCGGTGTCTGCTGCTCCCACATCTTGCACAAGCAGGTACCATGTACCATCACCAGGCTGCCCGTTATTAATGTCGCCAAGAGAACTCATAGGGCTGTAGCTGCCGGTAAAAGGTGCTGAACCTGTACCGATATTTGTTGCAGCACCCTGATTGAAACAGGTGTTGGTGTAATTGTGACCACCCCCGCCAATATTTAGTGCCAGGTCTGTGATCGTTCCGTCTGGTGCTTTTAGCCTGATGGTAAGGTCGCCTACGTAAGTATGTGTTATGTTGATGCAGACAGTTTCCAGCCCGAAAGCACTTGTGAGCGTGGTTGGTGAGAGCCCAGCTACATTGATAGGGAATGCCACTTCCGGTCCGGCATCAGGTATAGAACCACCACCCGCAGTAAATGTTTGCGCAAACGCTGTTGTGCCGACAAGTGTGAGTATCAACAATAATACCCGGTGAAAATTCCGCATAACTTAAAATTAATGATAAATTAAAGTTAGGCCATTGTACGGATAATTGATCAACTGGTGCGTTCGATAGCAATTGTTATCATTCCCCAATTATTCCAATCAAACCCAGGGACATCGTTGGCAAAGAAGGATAGTGTTCCGTTTACGGAAATGGTGAATGTGCGTTCCGCGCCAATGGCAAAGGCGTTTCCCTCACTATCATTATAGGTGCCGCACAGGCAGAAGCAGTTGGTATCTTTTACCCGCTGGCCAACGAGGTTGGCCAATGGATTTTTATAGCCGGTAGCAGTGGCGGGAATCAGCAGGTCTATCCACTGACCGCCAAGGTATTGGACATGGTAGGTTTCCCCGGCCTGCACTGAGAGCGCGTTACGGGAATACCGGTCACGGGCATGAACGGCGAGTTGTATCGTTGCTCCGGGTTGCAGTTTATGAACAATACGCTCCATAATATAAAGGTACTGACTTGTATCTTTACACTATGGAGCCGGTATTGATACAAGATAACGAGTATAACAGGGAGGACTTCAGAGCACAACCGCTGAAAAAGGGGGAGTATGAGGACTGCATATTTACCGGATGTGATCTGTCGGGGACCGACCTGTCTATGATCAAATTTGTGGGATGCACGTTCAAGGATTGTAACCTGAGCCTGGCCAAACTGGTGCAGACGTCGTTCCGCGATGTATGTTTTACAGGCTGCAAAATGATGGGATTGCACTTTGATGCCTGTTACGAATTCGGGCTTGATTTCTTGTTGGATAACTGCATTCTGGACCATTCTTCGTTTTACAAGACCAACCTGAAGAAGATGGTCATCAAGAATTGCCATATGCACGAGGTGGACTTCGCGGAGTGTGATCTTGGGCAGGCAGTACTGGATAACTGCGACCTGCAGGGGGCTACGTTTGACAATACTAATTTGGAAAAGGCTAACCTGAAGACGGCGTATGACTACTCCATAGACCCCGATAAAAATAAGATAAAGAAAGCCAAATTCTCGGTGCAGGGTATAGCAGGGTTGCTGGATAAATATGATATTGATATAAGTATGTAAACTATGAACGAGATGACGCCCGCGGAATTGTTCAATAAATACGCCCTCAGCTATAGCGAGAAGTTTATGGACGTAAGTCAGTATGCTGACACACTTGATGTGTTTTGCAACGGGTTACCTGCGTCGGCAAAGGTATTAGACATTGCCTGTGGTCCCGGCAATATTGCAAAATACCTGCTGAATAAACATCCGGATATGCAATTGACCGGTATAGACCTTGCACCGGATATGCTGGTCATTGCAAAGAGTGTCAACCCCGGCGCTACTTTCAGGTTGATGGACTGCCGCGATATCGCATCGATCAGGGACCAATTTGCCGGTATAATGTGTGCATTTTGCCTGCCCTACCTGGATAAACCGGATACTATACGATTGTTGGCTGATGCGGCAAATATGCTTGCAGACAATGGTGTTATATACATCAGTGCTATGGAAGGAATGAACAGCGATTCGGCTTATAGCGTTAACAGCGCGGGCGACAGGATGTTCATCAACTACCACGAGGTGGCCTATTTGTGCGATACGCTTACAGCCAGCGGGTGCGACATCATTGACATTAAACGTATGACATCACCAGGCAACACTTCGCTTAAAACGAACGACGTAATAATAATAGCCCGTCGTGTGACAGCATAGCTGTAACTTTAGTTGTCAATGAGTCGCATAGTATATTCTACACTACTTGCCATAGCATTTATAGTGCTTTCGGCAGGCAATAAAAAGGGAAAGCAAAGCGAACATTTCCCTATTGCGCGCCAGGTAGCAGATACCGGCGGAGGATTGATTGAGCCCCGAAATATCGCTCCGATCAACGTGGGGCGAAAGCGCTTAGTGGTGGATACGCCGTTTTCTCCCATAATGGCTATGCGCCTGTTGTTGCCAGGCAACTACTATCATGTATCTGAACACGGAAATGGTGATGATACGATAGATCTTGTGGGATGGTCGTGCCGGGGTTGTGCAAAAAAGAAATAT
>CANGNA010000087.1 GCA_947455215.1 Chitinophagaceae bacterium | reverse complement strand
TGCTCAAAAAAACCGAGTTCCCATACCGGGCGCTCCTTTCCATATCCGGCGTAATGCAGCGATAATAGCTCATTATTTGCATCGTAACCGATCGCCAATACAGCCCTGCGGGCAAAAATACAGGTAACATGGTGAAGACCAGCCAATAACTGTTCATCCTCGCGCACATTATATACCTGCCTGTAAATATTCTGATGTTCAATCGCCATAGACTCGGCAAATATAGAAATTGTTATGGATTGACCACAGCTATCGCATTTTGCGGCTATTGCAAAGAAAATGCTAAACAACGATGTGCCTACATGTAAAGGCACGCAGAAATTGAAGAAGTAATAAATAGTATACTTTTGCGGGGCTTTACTGACAGGACCCCATGGAGAAACTAAGTGTATCGGCTACCAACAAAGAAATAATACAGTTAGCGCTCCCTATTTCTGTTGCCCTTTTTATACCGCAGGCCAATTTTTTTACCAATAACGTGTTTGTTGGTATGCTGGGCCAGCGCGAGCTTGGGGTGAATGGGATAACAGGCGTGTTCTACCTGATATTGTCCATGATAGGCTATGGCCTTAGTAGTGGTGTGCAGATACAGATGGCGCGCAGGGCCGGCGAAGAAAATAAAGACGGCATATCGGAAACCTTTATGAACGGCGCTATGCTGTCGCTCATGTTCTCCCTGTGCCTGATGGTGCTTACCTTGTGGTTTGCGCCCATACTTTTCGGGTTCAGCCTTAACGACAATGCCAATTTTGCATTGAGCATCAAGTTCATCTATATGCGCGTATGGGGATTGCCATTCCTCGGGCTTGCACAGTTATTCAGTGCATTCTTTATTTCTATTGGGCGGTCGCGGCTGCTTATTTACGGATCTATAGTAACTACTATCGTCAATATAGCGTGCGATTATGCCTTCATCTTTGGCAAGTTCGGTTTCCCGGTCATGGGTTTCAAAGGCGCCGCTATTGCCTCGGTGGTGTCAGAGGTGTTTTACGCTGTTACCATGGTGGCCATGTTCTTTTCGCACAGGCTGCATAAAGAATATCCAATTTTCAAATACGGTCGTTTCGATTTTGAGCATTCCATACAGTCGCTCAAAGTGGCAGCTCCGCTTATTGTACAGTTCCTGTTCAGCATTGGCGGGTGGCTGGTATTCTTCTTCTTTATTGAGCACCTGGGCAAAGAATCACTGGCAGCGTCGCAGATGTTGCGCAGCATTTTTGGCCTGGTAAGCGTAGGCACGTGGGCACTTGCCACTACATGCAATACAATGGTCAGCAATATAATAGGCCAGGGCAGGTCGAGGGATGTGATAAAGTTGGTGCTCAAAATAGGCAAGCTCAGCCTTATTTATTGTGTCATATTAGGCGTTTTGCTCCTTGTCTTCTCCCGGGAATTTCTTTCGCTGTATTCCAGCGATGCCTCGCTTATCGACTTTACGATCCCCAGCCTGCAGATCATACTTGTATCAACATTAATCATGTCTCTGTCTACAGTAGCATTTAATGCCGTAGTAGGCACCGGCAATACGCTCGTTAACCTGTCTATGGAAATAGGCTGTGTAGGCGCTTACCTGGTATACTGTTATTATTTCATCTACCTGAAGCACAGTGCCCTGTACATTTGCTGGGGCTCAGAGTTTGTTTATTGGAGTTGCCTGCTCATCGCCTCAACAATTTATCTGAAGAGTGGCAAGTGGCGCGGAAAAAGCATCTAGGCTAATTCGCTTGCTATTTCTTTCATATCTATGCCGTTGTGCGATTCGTCGTAGGTACACTCACCGTTTTTAATGACCAGTATCTGCGGCGATTCGTGGTAAACGTTATAGGTCTCGGCTATTTTATTGGAAATGTTGCGGTATTTCAGCAGGTCGAGGTAATAGAATGGGGTGTTTTCCGGAGCTTGAGCACGGTCGAGCCTGCTCTTGGCCATATTACTTATAGAGCAGCGGGTGCTGTGCTTAAATATAACTACCGGTTGTGTAGCACTCAGTTCGTTTATTTGCTGCAATTGCTGCTCGTCTGTCAGATCTATCCAATTCATACCGCAAAAATACTACCGTTACAGCAACCCTGCTTGCATAGTAGTATTGACTAATTTAATACGCTTATATTATTCATTTCATACACCTGTTTTCCTGTTAGCTAATTTGCCTTTACCTTAGCGGCAAAAAGAAACAGAACACATGAAGCAAGCATATATATTTCCGGGACAGGGTTCACAGTTTGTAGGTATGGGTAAAGCCCTGTACGAAAGCAATACCCTTGCCAAAGAATACTTTGAGCAGGCTAACGAAATACTCGGCTTCCGCATCACCGACCTGATGTTCAACGGAACAGATGCCGACCTGAAGCAAACCAATGTAACACAGCCCGCGATATTCATACATTCCGTTGTTTTGTTTGAAACAACTCCTGACCTGATACCGGACATGGTTGCGGGCCATTCGCTGGGCGAGTTCTCTGCACTTGTAGCTAATAAGGTATTGTCTTTCGAGGATGGCCTGCGCCTGGTGGCCAAGCGTGCAGCAGCCATGCAGCGCGCCTGCGAACTGAACCCATCTACAATGGCTGCCATCCTGGGCCTTGATGATGAAAAGGTTGAAGAAGTATGTAAGAGCATAACCGGTGAAGTGGTTGTTGCGGCTAACTACAATTGCCCGGGCCAACTGGTGATCAGTGGCAGTAACGAAGGCATACGCATAGCCTGCGAGCAAATGAAGGCTGCCGGCGCTAAACGCGCACTGCCATTGCCAGTAGGTGGCGCATTCCACTCTCCCCTGATGGAACCAGCACGTGAGGAACTGGCAGCGGCAATTGCAGCTACCACATTCAACAATCCTACATGCCCGGTATACCAGAATGTGGATGCACACCCATACATACTGCCTGATGTGATCAGACAAAACCTCATCAACCAGCTGACCATGCCTGTACGCTGGACGCAGACGGTACAGAAAATGGCAGAGAATGGCGCTACACAGTTTACAGAAGTGGGCCCCGGCAATGTACTGCAAGGCCTTGTAAAGAAAATTGCCAAAGAAGCGCAGACTGCCGGCATCAATTAAGAAGAAAAATGAACATATAGTAACCGAAAAATGCCCATGGAAAAAATACTGGAAATAGCCAACCGCTACGCACAGGGAAAAAAAGAGGTAGAAGAGCGCCGGGCCGGGTGGCTGGAGCATTATAAGGATGTGCGGGAACACCTGGCAACTATTGCTACTTTCCTGAACGAGAAGGCCGGATATAAGCCGGGCTTCTTCGTAGATGTGAATCATGCGTACAACGAGGAGATAAACGGCACCTGCGCAAAAATGCCGTCGCTATCTTTTCGTAGTGGCGATATGCCTTTGAATATATCGTTTAAAAACGCCAATGGCGAACGCAAAGAATATACCGAAGAGGGTTTCCACATAGTATTTACGCCCACTATCACCGGGCAGATACTGGTGATGATGCAGCCACACTACAGTAGTGCCACGGAGCAACGACCTGAATATGAGCAAATAGCAGTTGTTGACGATCCCGCCCAGCTAACCAACGATATTGTAGACCAGCTGATAGCGCGTGGCATGGAAGGCGCATTTTATAGCAGCTTTACAGGTATGGTGGCACTGCAACAAAAGGAACTGGAAGAATCACAAAAACAACAATATCGCCCTACCCCTATCGGGTTCAAACGTTATGAGAGCACAGAAAAAGTTCAGTAGCATTTTGCTGGCCGGCCTGCTGTTTGCTGCCGCATGCAACAATGATAAGAAGCCAGCCGAAACAACTACTGCACCAACAGAAGATAAAACTGCGGGTACAGACGCCGCCGGTGTAAAGCTGATATCGTGGGATATTGTAAAAGAGTACCCGCACGACCCCAAAGCCTTTACCGAAGGGCTTGAATTTAAGGATGGCTTTTTGTACGAGAGCACCGGCGAGTATGGTCAATCTGATGTACGCAAGACAGACCTGCTGACAGGCAAGGTGATAACCCAGCAAAAAATGGATGCCAAATATTTTGGCGAGGGGCTGACCATTATGAATGGTAAAATGTACCAGCTGACCTACAGGGAAGGCAAAGGTTTCGTTTACGACCCTAAAACCTTAAAACCATCGGGTTCTTTTGCTTTCTCTACCCCGGAGGGCTGGGGCATGACCAATAGCGGCACGCAGCTGATATTTGACGAGGGCAGCAACATACTCCACTTTATAGAGCCCGGCACTTTTAAAGAAGTAAAACAGCTGAAGGTAACCGACGAGTATGGCCCTGTAAATGCACTGAATGAGCTGGAAATGATCAAAGGCTTTATATATGCCAACATATGGCAACAGGATGTGATCGTGAAGATAGACACTGCAACCGGCCGTGTAGTGGCCCGCGCTGATCTTTCGACCTTGCGCCAGCGTGGCGGCATACCTGCCTTCAGCGAACAAAGAGGTGCGCCCGAAGTGTTGAATGGTATAGCCTACGATGCCGCAACTAACCGCATTTTTATAACGGGTAAGAACTGGCCAAAGATATTTGAGGTAAGACTGGACAACTAAAACATATTGATAATTAGGGTGTCGCCCGAATGCTAACTAAATCTTAGCATTCGGGCGTTTTGATTTTAAGAAAGCGCGTACTATTTTTATGTTGATGAATTTCCTGGATCCTGCAGATATTGCCACCAAAGTACCGCCAGCAAAAGGTAAGCTGCTTATTGCAGCACCTTTTCTCAGCGACCCTTCTTTTGCAAGGTCGGTGGTATTCTTGTGCGAACACAATACCGAAGGAACAGTGGGCTTTGTACTGAACCAGATGACAGCGCTTACCCTAAGCGACCTGGTAGATGAAGAAGGCTATATGCAACCCCTGAGCATATACCAGGGAGGCCCTGTAGAGGCCGACACACTGCATATGCTGCACCGCTTGCCTTACGAATTGGGCGGCATCAATATAACCGGCAGCGTACAATGGGGCGGCCGCTACGATGTGCTGAAAGAACTGGCCCGCGAAGATGGCTATAACGAACAGGACCTGAAACTGTTCATCGGGTATTCCGGATGGTCGGCCGGCCAGTTGGAGCGCGAAATGACCGAAGGTAGCTGGCTGGTGTGCGATGCTACGGAGGAACTACTGTTTGAAACAGAGCCGCACCTGCTGTGGAAAAAAGCGATCGCCAGCCTTGGCAAAAACTATTCGTTCCTGGCCAATATGCCCATAGATCCGCAGTTGAATTAGCTGATACCCCGACAACTATTATAAATCGGGTAGTGTCTTACGCTTTTATTATTTTTACCGTGTGAAACTCATATTCAAATATTTTTGGGCACTACCCTTTCTTTTCCTCGGCCTGTCGTCGTGTAAAGAAACCACGTCTTTAGACCTGATGACAGAGGAAAAGGGCAGCTACTTTTCTACTAAGCAATACATTATAGACGAATGGCAAACCCATGCTGCCGAGCCATTGGTATTTACTAAGATTGTAAGGGAAAATGGGAAGAAGGATTCTTCGTCGGTGAACGTAGAGCATATGAACTGGAAAGAAGTGCTGCAGCCATTCATTGATGCAGACATCAGCGATAAAAAATTTCTGAATAAATATACCTTCAGCCAGTTTGATGATGAACTGGACCATACTAAGAATTTCATGTACACAGCTAATAAAGAGGAACTGTTCGTCCAGAAATTATTGATCACTATGGATCTGACGACCAATAAGGTAAGAGGCCTTTACATAGAAACATTCAGGAAGGTATTGTGGAGCTCTGCTACACAAAAATTATACTACACACCGGCACGCACCATACAGGTGCAAGAATATAAAAAGCCTTTGTTTGGCAGTAAGCAGGAAAAGATAGTTCAATACGAAGTGGTGCGATAGGAGGACAATATGACAAGGCAGGAGTTCAGCACGGTAATGCAATCAATACCCCACCAGCCGGGCTGTTACAAATATTACGATACAGAGAAAACCTTGCTTTATGTGGGCAAGGCCAAAGACCTGCGCAAACGCGTCAGTTCTTACTTCAATAAAACAGTAGACAATTATAAGACGCGCAAGCTGGTATCGCTGATACACTCCATAGAGTTCACGGTGACCAATACCGAGCATGATGCATTCCTGCTGGAGAACTCACTGATCAAACACTACCAGCCGCGCTTCAATATCGACCTTAAGGACGACAAGACCTATCCATACATCGTTATCAAGAAAGAAGCCTTCCCGCGCGTGTTCCTTACCCGTCGCGTGATACGTGATGGCTCAGAATACCTGGGACCATTCACCGGTGTACAGCGCGTAAAAGAACTGCTGGGCCTTATCAAGCATAATATCCCCTTGCGCACCTGCAACCTGAACCTGAGCCCGGCCAACATAGCCCGCGGCAAGTACAAGGTATGCCTGGAGTATCACCTGGGCAATTGTAAAGGCCCGTGCGAAGGATTACAAACACCGGAAGACTATACTGAGAAGCTGCAACAGGTACGCCACGTGCTGAAGGGCAACATAGGCGACGTGATCAAATCGCTGAAAGCAGAGATGGCCGACCATGCCATGAATATGCGGTTTGAAAAGGCGCAGATACTCAAAGACAAAATAGAATCGCTGCTCAGCTACCAGAGTAAATCGGTGATAGTAAGCACGCACATAGGCAATGCAGATGTGGCAGTGATATTGACGGATGACAATAACTACTACGTATCGTACATGATGGTAAGCAAGGGCACCATCATCCACGCCCGCACCCTGCAGATAGAAAAGAAAGTAGATGCTGAGGACGAACTGGAAGAAGACGTACTATCGCTGGCCCTGGCCAACCTGCGCGAGACCTACCAGAGCAATGCCAACGAAGTAATAGTGCCTATACCGGTAAACGTAACCGACGAGAATATAAGGGTGACCATACCCAAGGCCGGTGATAAAAAGCAGCTGATAGATATGGCACTGAAAAACGCAGAGATATTTAAGCAGGAGATGCGCAAGAAGGATGCACTGCTGCTTACCGAGGCCACTAAGAATGAGACCATGAATGTGCTGGCCGAAATGCAGGCGCAACTGCAACTTACAGAGCTGCCCGTTCATATAGAATGCTTCGATAACTCCAACTTCCAGGGCAGCTATCCTGTGGCTGCTATGGTATGCTTTAAAGATGGCGTGCCTTCTAAAAAAGACTATCGTCACTTCCATATAAAAACAGTAGAAGGCATTAACGACTTTGCTTCGATGAGCGAGATAGTATATCGCCGCTATAGCCGCCTGGTGGCCGAGAACCAGCCGCTGCCGCAATTGGTCATTATAGATGGTGGCAAAGGCCAGCTGGGCGCAGCCATGGAGAGCATAGAGCGCCTGGGCATTACCGGCCGTATGGCCATTGTAGGCCTGGCCAAGCGCGAGGAATCCATCTTCTTCCCTGGCGACAGCGACCCGCTGCAACTACCCTACGACAACCCTGCCCACCTGCTCATCCGCCGTATACGCGATGAGGTGCACCGCTTCGGCATCACTTTCCACCGCGCTACACGCAGCAAGGGCACTATTAAAAACGACCTGGAAGGCATACCCGGTATAGGTGAGAAAACCGCCACCGACCTTCTAAAAGAGTTCCGCTCTGTAAAGAACATAAAAACCATCACCGAGCGAGAGATGACACGCGTTATCGGCGCATCAAAGGCAAGATTGGTATATGCTTATTTTCACCCGGATGAATAATCTAAAAAGCCACGGGGCTGCTTTTTGCTTCTTATACGATTATATTTCACCATATAAGCTCTATATTTATTGCAAATCAGGAACTTATGAAGCGATTTTTTGTTGGTGCACTTGTACTTTTTAGTCTTTTATCCACTAACGCATTTGCTCAATTATCAGTATCGCAGATACTTACCAAAACTAAGAACAGTATCCGTTCAAAAGAGTTCCTTGAAGCTAAACCTGTATTTCGTATCAAGCATTTTAACGATGCAGATACCTCAATATTTCACGCGCATATTTTCATCCGGCGCGACGCTCACGACTCCGTATTTGACAGTAAATATTGGATAGGCGTCAATGAATTCCCTGGATCCATAGCGATACACAATGCCCCGGAAATATTAAAAACCAATGCAAAAGACAAGACAGCAACGCTCTATCTTACATCTCAAAATGAAGAGTGGGCTGTAACATCAAGCATGTATGGCAATTTCCTGTGGGATTGCTTTTTATACCCGGAAGACCTTTTGAAAGATACAGCGTATGTAACCGCGCCAGTCGTTAAAAAAATGCACAAAGGCAAGTTGTGCTATGTCTTATCTTTTACCTACCCCGACAAAGAAGAATTCAAAAACAGGCAGCGCAGTATTTACATAACTGCCGATGGCTTTATACCCGTTTACGAATGTAGCTCTGTATCTTTTCAGAACAACGTCCAGTTTTCCGAATTTGAGCTGGGGTATTATAATTTCAAGCCGATCAACGAGTCCAGATTCTCAATAAAAAATAATGGTAACGGATACAAGGTAGATAGATATAAAGAACGGCAGATCGAAGTGTTGGACAGCGGTGCCAGCGCACCTCTTTTGGTTGGCGTCAACTTACACAATTCGGAGAGAGACACTATAGGCTTCAAGGGCAATTACACATTGCTCGACTTTTGGTATATGGGTTGTATGCCTTGTATCAAAGCTATTCCAGAGATCCAAAAACTGGCGGATAAATACAGTTTCTTAAAGGTATACGGAGTCAATTGTTTTGACACTGCCAAAGAGAGAATCGAACAACTACCTAAATTCAGGGCAAGCAACAATATGCGTTATCCTGTTTTGCTTACAGACAAACAAACCACCAGGAATTTTAAAGTAGATGTCTGGCCTACCATATATCTTATCAATAAAGAAGGGATAGTGATCTACTCCGAAATAGGTAAACCGGAGAATTTTGATCGATTAGAAAGTATATTAAAGCAACTGCGATAAAATAGCTTACGTTCACACCAATACCCTTTCTGAAATCTTTAACAGAAAAAACGGGTCAGAAAACAGTCACCTTTTCAGGTTATCAGTATTAATCTACAAACGGCACAACCACCGTTATTTTTCTTAAAGTGCGTATCCCGAATGCATGCGGGACAGTGCGCCACTGTATTCTTTTTCTCATCCGCTAATCTTACCGACAAATGACCACAAAACAGCTATGGTGGCTGCTGCCACTGGCATGCCTTGCTGCGTGCAGCAATGGCGCCAAACACGAATATGAAGCAAAAACAGATAGTGCTGCACCCGCTGCTGCAATAGCAGACAGCACACAAGCCCTGCCGCTCAACGCTCCCGAACGCAAATACATCCGCAAGGCCGACCTTACTTGCAAGGTGAGCAATGTAATGAACACCGTAAGCGCGCTCGAACATACCGTAACATCACTCGGCGGCATGATACAGGAAAGCAAGGTGTATAATAACACAGGAGAGGTCAAGACCATCTACTACAAGCCCGACTCGCTGAAAGAAGTACATCCCTACACTACAGCTGCATCGCTTACGCTCAAGGTACCTACGACGATGCTCGATTCGGTGGTGCGCAGCATTCCTGCCATCACCACATTTATAGATACACGTACACTCTCCCAAACCGATGTCACCGCACGTTATGCGGGTAATGAAGAACTCATCAAAACCGGCACAAAGGCTTACGCAAAAGAAAAAGCTGTAGCACTCTCCAAAAAGCCGGACGACCTGATAAAGGTGCAGGAGTACGAAGACAACAATCTGCAACAGTATATAGATCGTAAGGTGCAACAGGCAGAAATGAAAGATGATGTCAGCTACGCTACCATCACAATAGCCCTCAGCCAGCCGCAGCAGGTATATACACAAGTGGTGGTCGATCCGGAATATGCGTCGCGCGTACCCTTTGGCACTCGCATCATTCATGCCCTGGCAGATAGTGCAGATGTGCTTGGCGCTTGCCTTGTAGGATTGGTAACCATTTTACCTGTACTACTCATCCTGTTCCTTGTAGTATTGATATTCAGGCGTTCCTATAAAAAGCTCTATCGCTTTCCCTCAGCACAATAATCTTCTCTTTTATTAACCTCAAAAAAACTTAACCGTATGAGATACACATCATGCGCAGCCCTTGTGCTGCTTATATTGACCATTTTTGTAGCCTGCAATAAGGACAACAAAAAAGTATTGAACGAAAACAACCTCACCACCCAAAGCTTCACTATCAACGCCGATGCAGATACTGTGATAAAGGGCACCAGCGGCACTACACTGACCATCCACGCACACATCTTTGTTGATAGCTCTGGCGCCATAGCGCACGGTGCCATAGTGGTAGAACTGAAAGAAGCATTGAAACCTATAGATATTATATTGGGCGGCTTAACAACCATGAGCGACAATAAAGTATTGCAAACCGGTGGCATGCTGTATGTAAACGCTACAACCCTGGGCAAGCCATTGGCTATCGTGACAGGTCAATCAATAGAAGTGCATGTGCCCGCCGATACCATTGCGAAAGACATGCAGCTATATACAGGCGTCAAAGCCGACAATCACATCAATTGGGTGTCACCCCAGCCGCTGGCAACTCCTATTGCCACAGAGGCCGAAGCAGCCAAACAAGACACTTGCTGCACCACTACCAATGCCGAAGCTATTGAGCCGACCGGAGACGAGGATAGTGCCGGAGCAGTTAATAACAACGAAATGCAGGTGTTCCTTGTAGCGGCAGCTAATAACGCAAAAGGAACAAACACCTTTTTACAAGACGTGCAGGCAACGTACATCTTCTCGCTAAAAAAGCTGGGTTGGGCCAATATAGATCGCCTGTACGCCGACCCGCGGACACAACAGGTAGTATTTACCACCTCTGTAAAAGACGCGGGCAACTACGATCATATTTACACCACGTTGATCATTGCTGATAGTTATATACCGGGCTATCAGAAAAAAGATAACAGCTTTTCCTTTACTCATGGCGATTATGAACAACCCAGCCTGCCCGTTGGTGCCAACGCGGTCATATTGGCAACCACCTATAAAAAAGGCATCGCATATTATGCTATTCATAAACTACAGGTGACTGCCTCCCAGGAGATATCTTTGGACCTCCACCCTACCGACTCCACCGGCCTGAAGAAGATACTGGAAAGCGAGCTATAGATGCGAACCAATTAACAATTGTTCATATATACTTGTACTATCAGTGTCAATTACTGCCGCATTAGCGCATTGTCACGTTTCATTCGGCACAATTCTTCTTCTTTGTCGCATTAATTATTATCTTCGCGACAAATTTTTAAAAAATGAATTTGCACGAATATCAGGCTAAAGAGTTGCTGAAGCGCTATAATGTGCCTACCCAGGAAGGTGTTGCTGTATCGAATGCTGACGATGCGGTGAACGCTTACAAGAAAATTGCCGTTGATAACGGTTCTAAATTTGCTGTTATCAAGGCTCAGATACATGCCGGTGGCCGTGGTAAAGGTCGTATGACCGAAGTGCCTGATCAGGCTGGTGTGGTAGTAGTAAAGAACGCTGAAGGCGTTGAAGCTGCTGCAAAGAATATTCTTGGTAACACCCTGGTTACTATTCAGACAGGCCCTGCCGGTAAGAAAGTAAGCAAGATACTGGTAGCACAGGATATGTACTATGATGGCCCTAGCGACCGTAAAGAGTTCTATATCTCTATCCTGCTGGATCGTGCAAAGAAGCAGAACGTTATCATGTACAGTACAGAAGGTGGTATGGACATTGAAGAAGTGGCCCACCACACTCCTGAGAAAATATATCGCGAATGGGTTCAGCCGGGCTTCCCGCTGCAGGGCTTCCAGGCGCGCAAGATCGCTTTCAACTTCGGTCTCAGCGGTACCGCTTTCAAGAACATGGTCAAGTTCGTTACTAACCTGTACGATGCTTATGTAGGTCTTGATTGCGCTATGCTGGAGATCAACCCGCTGTTCAAATCTGCAGACGACAAGATCATTGCTGTTGACTGTAAGATGAACATCGATGACAACGCCCTGATGCGCCACGCCGACCTGGCAGACATGCGCGACAAGAGCGAAGAAGATCCTACAGAAGTAGAAGCCGGCGAGCACAACCTGAACTATGTAAAGCTGGACGGTAACGTAGGCTGCATGGTGAACGGCGCTGGTCTGGCAATGGCTACTATGGATATGATCAAGCTGGCCGGCGGTGAGCCTGCTAACTTCCTGGACGTAGGCGGTACTGCCAACGCACAGACAGTTGAAGCCGGTTTCCGTATCATCATGAAGGACCCTAACGTTAAGGCTATCCTCATCAACATCTTTGGTGGTATCGTTCGTTGCGATCGTGTTGCTGCCGGTGTTATCGAAGCATACAACAAACTGGGCAACATCCACATTCCTATCATCGTTCGCCTGCAGGGCACTAACGCCGAAGCTGCAAAAGAACTGATCGTGAATTCTGGCCTCAAGGTACAGTCTGCTATCCTGCTGAGCGAAGCTGCACAGCTGGTACAGGACGCTATCAACGCCAACTAATACAAGTCAAAACTCAAAAGTGAAAAGCTAAGAGCTGTTTGCTTACAGATAATTGAAAGCCATCCTTCGGGGTGGCTTTCTTGTTTCCACTAACGACAGGCCCTGAAAGGGTCGGCTACGCCAGCATCGGGTTCTAATTCATAACTGTTCGAAACCTATTTCTGAGCTTCTGCTTCAAGTGGAGCGCTGACATCACCTCCCTTTAGGGCCGGGGTTTAATTAGACAGCCTTACAAGGCTTCGAGCACTTGTGGTTTCAACCCGATGGCTTAAGACGCCATGCTGGCAAGGTTTTTATTACCCCATAGGTCAAAAAAACCAAACAACAACAGCGGGCATCCTCCTATGCCCTACAAGCTATTATGGAACAGAAATTTGTAGAGTTAGAGCAGTTTTTGAAAACCATTGTATCCCAGTACCCACCGCTTCCCAAACCCACAGATGTGGAGGACCGTATAGATAACATTGTCGCCTACAAGGCTATGGTGTCCGACTACAATCGCAAGGCACAGTATAAGATACAGGAACTCTTCGCAGGTCAGAAAATAGACCTGCACAAAAAGCACATCCACAAAATAGCCCTACGCTGCCTGCATAATTATCACAGACAGTAAGCAATCATTAACTATATCATTAAAGTATCTTTCGCTCTTTCAGAGCTTATCTGACTTTATCTTTCTCATGGGGCTACACCCCATGCTATTATCTTTTGCTCTTTCAGAGCAATGACCGTCGCTTCATAACTATGAAATGCCCCTTGATTGGCAGCACTTTTAGGTTTTAACTTTTGAGTTTTGACTTATCCTTCCAATATCCTCCTCAAATAATTGATCTGGCCATTGTGATACGTAAGATGCCCGTAAAAATGCAACAGATAATAGGCAGTATCGCGCTTACCAAACATCTCGAAAGGGAAGGGCGCTTGCAGCCTGTCGGGAGATATACCGGTGAGTACCTTATCCACCATTACTGCGGTGCGGTCTATATCTATCAGCAGCGTTTCGCGGCTCACATCTTTTGTAGAGAATTCAGCATCCCTGTCTCGCTTATAGCCCGTCTCTCCGAGTGTAGCCCCGATAAAATGATTCAGGTTGCCCATAAGATGCAGCGCCAGGTTGCCTGCGGTGTTGGTCACACCTGGCAGGGCTTTCCATATATTCGCCTCATCCTTAAAACTGGCTATCTCTTTCTTTAATGTTTGTATCTCCCTGTTGAATAGTTCCGCAAAAACTGTCTGCATGATGTTGGATTTTATAAATGTCTCGCCTTGCGCCTGAGCACGGTATCCAGGAACAACAGCCCCAGCACCACGTTCACACACAACAGCACGGTAATGGTGTTTGTATTGATAAAGTTAGCCGCATCCGGCATGTGAACCTGCGCCTTAGGTATTGTAATTTCCTGTACAGGTATTGCAGCCCCTGCCCCTGCAGAAAAGAAGGCATACAATGTCGTAACAACAATAGATAACAACAACAGCGCACCGATGCTCCTGATAACAACCGGGTTGATGTATGCGCGGACAGATGGCGCAACACTGGCCTGCCCTATGAGGTCCATCACATTTTTGGTAAATCTTACCGATGGCTCTTCCAGCTCCAGGCCATTGGTAAGGCTGGCGTTAAAAGCCATCAGTTCCGCATACCGCTCTCCCCACAACGCATCAGTGGCTATTTGTTTGGCCACACGGTCGTGCGTCTGCTCATCGCATATACCATCTATATACGCCCACAACGTTTGCTCTATATTGTCCTGTGCTTCCATTGCCCGTTCATTAAAATTAATCAATTTGTTATCACCGCAACACCTCCCTGCTATACCTCGTCTGCAATATCTCCTTCAGCTTCTGCCTGGCCCGCAGCAATTTCACCTTTACATTGCTTGTCGTCAGCCCTGTTATCACACTTATTTCCTCTATCGATTGTTCGGCATTGTAAAACAGCGTTATCAGTTCACTATCACTTTCCGGCAATTGCTTTACAGCCTCATTCAGCAACTGCTGTTGTGCCTTTTGCTCCAGCCGGGTGCCCGCATGGCTGCCATCCTGTCCGTTTGCCCACAGATGCATTTGCTCATCACCGGGAAAAACGGTCTCATGTTCCTTCTTCCTCAGGTGCGACAAACAGGTGTGATGTGTTATAGTATACAGCCATGTGCTGAATTTACTGTTCCCCTTAAAAGACGACAGCGCCTTATATGCCTTTACAAACACGTCCTGTGCCAGCTCTTCCGCCAGTTCGCGGTCATTTACATGGCGTATCACTATAGTAAATACATAGTTTTGGTACCGCGCTACCAGCGTGGCAAAAGCCTGTTGCTGGCCCTGCAATACCATTTGTATTATGGCTATATCATCTTCCTGCGCGTGCATGTACCGGTATAAGACGCTGAATGGACAACAAAGGTTACATTATTTTATTGCCCCGCATATATAACATCAGAAAACAAAGCGATGAAAAAAACAGCCATTTTTGTAACCACAATTCAAAACACGTAGTCTTAGATGGAGTAACACGTTACAGTAACCAATTTTTCAACACAAAAAAACAGACACATGCAAAACCCCGAGTTAATTATACTGCCCGTACTTTTCCTCTCCCTGTTCGGAATGGTCTTTGGCATCTCCTATATGCGCAACAAAGAGAACATGGCCCTGATAGATAAAGGCATCAATCCCCGCCTTCATAGGGCCAAGCTCACGCCCCGCCCATTCATAAGCCTGAAATTCGGCTTACTGATGGCAGGTGTAGGCCTCGGGCTGTTGCTGGCCTTTTTTGCCGACCAGAACCTTGTCAATCACAGAGTTATAGGGTACGATGGCCATCCGTATTATCGCGATTACCCGCAGATATATCTCTCACTTATCGGTCTTTTCGGTGGCCTCGGCCTGGTGATCTCCTACCTGATAGAAAAAAAGTACTGGATGGACGAAAAGCCTCTCGAATAACAATACTTCATAATATAATCCCTGTTTCACCGCGAAAACATATACACATAAATTGGCCCATTTTTTAGCCCAAACCCTTTACCAGTAAGGGTTTGGGCTATTGCGCAAAATGTGGATATCTTTTTGCCTGGTTTGAACTTCGGCAGCATCTTTGCGCCTAATTTTGGTGTAACAACAACAAGAAAAAAAACAACCAATATATGGCAGACGATAAATTAAAAGTGCTCAAACTCGCAATGGAAAAGATCGAGAAAGATTACGGTAAAGGCTCCGTAATGATGCTCGGCGAGAAAGCACAAGACGCGCTCGATGTAATAAGTACAGGTTCTCTGGGGCTTGATGTGGCTCTGGGCGTTGGTGGTTTCCCACGCGGTCGTATCATA
>CANGNA010000086.1 GCA_947455215.1 Chitinophagaceae bacterium | reverse complement strand
ATGTGGCACACCTTTGAGGTGTGCCACATCTGGCTTGTTGGCTAAAATTAAGAAAGCCTCCTGGAAAGGAGGCCTTCTGCTATTTAAAAACACTATTTTTTATTGACCATCCAGGTCTTGCAAAAGAGACCTGTCTGTCTCGTCAAGAGAATTGCTGATGCGGGTTCTCCAGCGCTTTACCCTATCCTTGAAACGGAAGCTGAGCAAGCACATACATGGCACCACGATCAAGGTAAGCACAGTAGCAAAGAACAGACCGTAGATCATGGTCCATGCGAGTGACGACCAGAACTCAGCACTGTCGCCACCCAGGAAGATGTGCGGGTTGAATTCTGACAACAATGTACCGAAGTCGATGTTCAGGCCTACGGCCAGCGGTATAAGGCCCAGGATGGCAGCTGTAGCAGTAAGCAATACCGGCGTCATACGGGTACGGCCTGCCTCCAGTATGGCGTCATAAGGCGTCATGCCATCTGCCAGCATCAGGTCCATGAACTCTATGAGCAAGATACCATTTCGCACCACTATACCGGCCAGCGCTATGATACCGATACCACTCATTACCATACTGAATGTATTAGCAAATATGGCATAGCCGAGGAACACACCTGTGATACTGAACAACACCTCGCTCATGATGATCAATGTGCGGCTGAGTGAATTGAACTGCAGCATAACAATGAGGAAGATAAGGATCACCGAAATACCCATTGCGTTGCCGAGGAAACCCATCGTCTCTGCCTGGTCTTCCTGCTGTCCACCCATCTTTATGGTCATAGATGATGGTGCACGGAAGTCGTCTATCTCGCGCTGTACCGCAGCTACCACATCATTCTCATTAAAGCCATGTATCACGTTCGACGATAGGGTAATGATGCGTTTCTGGTTCTTGCGTTTGATACCACCATACGTATTGCCATAGTGGATATCGGCAAAGGCACTGATAGGCACTGTGCGCAGCATGCCACCCATACCCATATCGCGGAACACCACCGGCATGTTCTTAACCGCATCTATGTTCGCGCGCTGCGATTGCATGAGGCGCAGGTTGATGGGGTAGTCATCATTCACGTCGCGGAAGCGGCTGATCTCCTTACCAAAGATGGCGGTACGCAGATTCATAGCTACTGCATAAGTAGATATGCTCTGGTCGTTCATACGTTCGCGGTCTATATCGAACACGATCTCCGGCTTGTGCGAATCGAAGTCGCTACGCAGTTCTTCTACACCTGCCACATTCTTGGCTTTCAGGTAGCGCTTCAGCCTTTCTGCAGTAGCCACCAGGGTATCCAGGTTCTCACCGGTTATCTCTACCACCACAGGCTTAGGCAATGGCGGGCCACCACCCTCTTTATCAACAGTTATCTCTGCTCCCGGATAGCTGCGTACTACGTTACGTATGCGCTCCAGGTAATCGGCTGAGGATACGCCATGCCTTTCGGCAAAGTCTACAAACGCAACGGCTATCTTACCCTTGTTCGGGAAGTCGCCGAACTCATTGGCTGTAGGATCTACCGCATCTACTGTTACGTTAGAGATAACAGACTTTACTATATCCGTACGCTTGCCGGTCTTGGGATCTATCAGTACCTCGTTCACTTTCCTTTCCAGCTTCCTCATTACCTCGTTGGTATATGCCTGGTCCGTGCCCACAGGCAGGTTCAGATATACATAAGCAAAGTTGGGCTGTGCAGATGGGAAGAATACGAATGGCGGGTTGCGTAGTGTGTACAGGAATATAGACAATGGCAGCAATATAAGCGTCACTATCAGTACTATTCCCGGCCTGCGGAGTGCGGCTTTCAGTATTCGGGTATACCAATCGCGGAATGCAGGCCATGCCTTTGTCTGGAATGCATTGATCCACTTAGAGAAGATCATCTTCTCCAGCAGGATGAATATGTAGACAAACATTACAAAGTTGCCCATCGCTATGGCCTTAGCTACGTAGAACAACAGTGCAATGGCGACAAATATCACAGCCATCACCTTATCCTTCTTGGTGAACTTAAAGCGCTTATGATCCTCGTGGTTATCCGGCTTCATGAAAGTAACCGCAAACACAGGGTTGATGATATAGGCGACCAACAGCGATGCCACAAGAGTGATGATCAACGTAATAGGCAGGAAGAACATGAAGCTACCGATAACGCTGTTCCAGAAGGCCAGCGGAATGAACGGCATCAGCGTTGTGGCGGTACCGGAGAGTACCGGCAGGAACACCTCGCTGGTGGCCAGCTTGGCCGCCTCTTTAATATCCATCTTACCGTTATCATAAATACGGTGTGTATTCTCTATCACCACAATGGCATCATCCACAACTATACCCAGCGCCAGCAGGAAGGAGAACAATACGATCATGTTGAGCGTGAACCCTATAGTAGGGAGCACAAAGAATGCAATAGCACAAGACAGCGGCACGGACATAGCCACGAACAGGGCATTGGTAACCCCCATGAAGAACATGAGAATGATAGTTACCAACAGGAAGCCGATGATGATGGTATTGATGAGATCATGCACGGTATTACGCGTGCTCTGGCTCTGATCATTGGTCACCACTATTTTCAGGTCCTTAGGCAGCTCGTCGTTCTTCTGCATGGTTTTAACGAGGTCCTGTATCTTATCACTGGCTTCGATGAGATTAGCGCCTTTGGCCTTGATCACATTCAGGGTAATAACGTTGTTACCATCCAGGCGGGCATAGCTCTTCTGTTCAGCAAAGCTATCTACCACCTGTGCAATATCCTTCAGATATACACTACCACCGTTACCGTTCTTAATGATCAGCGCGTTGATCTGGTCGGCCGATTTGAACTCGTTACGCACCGTAAGCACGCGCTTCTGATTGCTCATCGGCACTTCGCCGGCAGTAGTAGAAAGGTTTTCACCGGCTACAGCATGGTCTATATCATCGAAGGTGATACCTGCAGCCTGCATCTTGTACAGGTCTACATTTATCTGTATCTCGCGGTCGAGCGCACCCACACGGTTCACCTGCTTGATCTGCTTCAGCGATTCCATATTGTCCTTTACCTTATCGGCATACTTGCGCAAACGCTTCAGGTCGTAATTACCAGATATGTTCACGGCCAGTATCGGCATTTCAGACAGGTCAATATCTTTTACTTCAGGCTGGTAAGGCAGGTTCTTCGGCAGGTCCTGCTTGGCCTTGTCTACTCCGTCCTTCACGTCCTGTTTGGCCTTTTCGATCTTCACATTAGAATTGAATTCTACAATGATGATGGAATAATCCTGGAAGGATGTACTGGTCACTTTCTTTACGCCGGTAAGGTTCTTTACCTGCTTTTCTATAGGCTTGGATACCAGGTTCTCCATATTTTCCGGCGAAGTACCGGGGTAAATGGTCTGAACAATGATCTGTGGTATCTTGATCTCGGGGAACTGTTCTTTGGGAAGGTTCAGGTACGACATCAAACCGATGAGGGTTATAATAACGGTAAGCACATAAGTAGCCGTACGGTTATTAATGAACCACTTCGACGGATTGAACCCTGATGAATGGTCTTTCATAAAATTATGTTAGTGTGTTACTTATTGTTGTTAGGTAGTTATTGTATGGCAATGCTCTGTCCGTTCTCTATCTCTTCGAAACCTGTAGTGATCACCTTATCGCCTTCGTTAAGGCCGCTCAGCACCTCTACATTACCGTTAGATATGCGGCCGGTGGTTACCATTACAGCTTTTGCCTTGCCACCATCTGCTATGTATATCATAGAACCATCCGGCGTCTTCTGTATCACCGATACAGGCACTACCATAGCGCTGTTATTGGTATAGTTGGCTATCTTCATGATGCAAGACATGTTGGGATGCAGCTTAGTGCTATTAGGCAGTTGCACCTGCACCTTGAATGCGCGGGAAAGCGTTTCCACTGATTCACCTACAAAGCTTACCGTCGCTCTAACTGAATCATTTGCCGCCGGCAGTACCACCATAACGGCATCGCCCACTTTTACTTTGCCAAGGTAGTTTTCGCCCAACATAGCTGATGCTTTCAGCTTACTGTTGTTCACTATCTGTATGCCACTACCTGGTTGGCCCGGACTTACAGCAGAACCGGGCTTTATATCTACCGTTTGTACGACACCGCTGATAGGTGCTACTATGCGAAACATATTCCGCTGCGCTTGTAAAGCAGCTACAGTTTTCTGAGCGCCCTCGTACTGTGTCTTAGCCTGCAACAGCTGTACTTCTGTACCAATGTTCTGCTTCCACAGCCCTTCCTGTTTTTCGTAAAGAGTTTTGGCAAAGTTCAACTGCGTTGTGGCCGCAGCTATCTGCTGTTCTACAGCAGCGGCATCAAGTATAGCCATTACAGTTCCGGCATTCACGTGCTGACCTGTATGAACGAGAACCGACTTTACGATACCCCCCATTTGCGGAAAAGCTGTCACATTCTCGTCGCCCTCGATGACAGACTGCACCTCCACATTACCTTTGAATGTTGTCGGCTTCATTGTGGTCACCGATACCGGAACAACTTTGGTCGCATCCTTCTTACCAGCTTCCAGCGCCTTGATCTTGGCATCCAGTTCAGACCTTTCTTTTTTCAGTGAGGTGAGATCTGCTCCTTTCTTTTCGCCGCAGGATACAAGTACCAGGGCGGGTATCATTAAAAAATATAAGCGTTTCATATAGTTATTGTGTGTTTGTTTTTTGGTTATTGTTTGTGGTAGATTATAACAGGCCAAGTGCTTTCTTCAGATCGGCTTCTGCGTTGATGATATCGAGCATTGTGGAAAAATAATTTGTCTGTGCCCGCAGTTGTTCTGTTTGTGCCTGGGTTACCTCGCTGTTGCTGCCTACGCCTGCCTTGTATTTTTTACGTGCAAGCTCCAATACGTCTTCTGCCAGTGAAACATTACGCTTCTGACTCTGCACCTGTAACAGTGCATTACGCAGGCTTGTTTTCGCTTGTGTACTCATAAAATCAAGCGACTGCTTTAAGTTCTCCAGGTTATTTTTAGCTTTCTCAATATTAAACTGCGTTTCCTTTACCTGGCTCATACGTTTCAGGCCACCAAAAAGAGTCATATTTATTTGCAGGCCAACCAACGAATAGCTTTCATAAGGCTTAAAATTGGCATACAGTTTACTGAATTTATTTTCTCCGTAGTTCAATCCATATGCTCCGAATGCCGCAACTGTAGGCAATGCAGCCATCCTGTAACGCTTCAGGTTATACTCATTCAATTTTATTGCAGTAAGCGTGACGTTGTATTCAGGTACCGTAACGTAAGACTCATCCATGGCAAGCAAGCGGGCAGCATCCTCTACATGTTTATCAAGGTTATCGTCTGTAAGAACAAGCTGGGTATTGATATCCATACCTATCTGGTATTTTAATACCTGCTCCGTTAACGTTGTAAGATTGGTAATACGTGCACTATCGTTAGCCAGGTTATTTATTTGTACTTCACTGCGCTCCACGTCTATTTTTTCCATCATACCCTGCTCATAGTAGACGTCAAATTCATGCTGCATCTGGCGCGAATAAGCGAGTGTTTTCTGGAGGAGTGCAAGCTGGTTGCGCGTTACAACAATGGAATAATAAGATTTTACTACGTTATACCGGATTGTCGCCTCTGATACTTTACCAGTCTGCCTTGCGAGCTCCATTAAGGCATTCCTTGCCTGCAATGCCACGGCAACGCTACCATCAAACAAAATCTGCGATGCGTTCAAATTAGCCGAAGTGGCATAATTAAGGGAGAATGCTATCGGTGCAATTGTTCCCTCTGGCACAGACGGGCTAAAACTATGATAATCGATAAAGGATTTCTGTGGATTAATAAAGTAATTGAAATCCGCCTTACCGCTTACCTGTGGCAATGCAATAGCCAACGTCTGGTCGTTCTGCGCTTTTTGTATCAGCACGTCCAGTTGTGCATTCTTTACGGTGTAGTTGTGCTGCATGGCGTAGTCCAGGCAGTCTTGCAGGCTCATGCGCTTAGGCTCCTTGTCCTGTGCGCGTAGTCCCGTTCCGGTAAAAAGTATCGCCGCCAGGGCGATGTATATTCGTCTCATATAGTTAGTGTGTAGCTTGTTTTAAGTATTGTGTTTTGTATTGTTTGTATAATTCCACACCCTTGGGTGTCATTATGCCATACATAAAGTGTTCGCCTATTTCCATGGCTACATAAGTAAGGCCATTGTGCTGCTGCACCATTTCGTTCATCTGCAATATCATTACCGAGCATTCTATCCTGTAGCGCGCCAGCAGGCCGGCATCAATATCATCGCGATAGTAGCCTTCCTTTATTCCTTTTTCCAGGTTGTCTTTCATCAGGGCTACATCGCGCTCCATCAGCATGTCCCTGAAACTCTTGTAGGCCACGGGGTAGTAGCGCTGCAGTTCAAACATCGCCATGGGGTTGATGCGCTTGAACATATCATCGAAAAATGCCAGCAGTTTCACCATGGCCTCTACCGGATTCTTGGACGTATCGAGCACCGCCGCGCAGGCATTGGTAGTATTGTTTTTATACCACCCTATCGACTCGTTCACGACTTCTTCTTTATTGGCAAAGTGCACGTATAGCGTCTTTTTAGATATCCCCGACCTGCGGGCAATATCATCCATGGTAATTGTCTTGAATCCGTATTGGCTGAACAATTCCGCGGAGGCTACTAATATTTTGTCAAGTACTTCCATAGTCAAATTCCGGGGCCAAAACTATGGAAACATTTTTTACAAAGAAAGTTTCCATGGTTTATTTTGTGATTATTCTCGGTAAACGGGGGTTTAACGTCGATTTATGTTGCATTTTGTCGGTAAGCAGCGATATTTGTGACATCTTATGAAGAGAAAAGCATTATTGGCAGTATGCATATCCAGTGTTGTTTTAGGCGCTTGTGCAGGACACAAAGGCGGCAGCGATAAAAAAAATGTGATGCCCGGCAGCTGGCAGGCTACGCCAATAGTTGTAGATGGTAACAATAACGACTGGCCATCGCCCTACCCCAACTACGATAGCAAGGCCAAAATAGCCTACGCCACTTCTAATGATCTGCATTATTTATATATAACCATGCAAACCGGTGATGAGCTGACCGCCCTGAAAATGCTGAAAAATGGTATGACCGTATCTATAGATACAACAGGTAAAAAGAACACCGAGCCGTTCAATATCAGCTTCCCATTGGCCACAGACAATTCAGAACTCGAATTATCCATAACCCCCGACGGACAGAAAGAAAAAGCCATGATGCTGGAAAAGCAGCTTTTTTCGCGCATACGTAAGGCAATGGAAACCAGCAACCAGATGACGTTAGCGGGTTTCCCGGGGTGCAACGGGGGCTATATGAGTACCCAGGTGTTACCCTGCGGTATAAAGGTAAAACTGCGCTTTAACGAATATAAGGAACTGATCTGGGAAGCGGCCATACCCATGACCTTGCTCTATGGCAAAGACCTTACCCCTGCTGATGCAGGCAAGCCGATAAGCGTATGCTATGCTATAAAAGCGGCAAAAGCGCCTAAGAACAGGGCAGTGGAAAACGCCAATGGCGGTTTTAACCAAACGCCGGGTGGCGGTGGCCGTAACGGGGCTATGAGTGGCGGCATGCCACAGGGCGGCCGCGGCAAGGTAGAAGACCCGCTGGAACACCTGTATACGCCCACCAAAACCTGGAAACAGTTCTCCCTGGTAGTACAGCCATAAACTTTTTTTTAGGGTTACCCAACCTTTTATATTATGCCATTGTCTTAATGGGATTGGGGCAGTATGCCCTGTCGGGTAGCAATACCTGCCACACGGCAGCCCCTGTAAATTCTCGGCTATTCACTAACCATATATTTCCCTTTTACCGTCGTTTAAACATCACATTGGCCATCTTCAATGAGGAAGATGGCCATGTTTTTTTGAGCGACTAAAAAATAACCGGGCTCTTATGAACCCGGCTGTTACTATTATTTTTCAGCGAACTATATATTAAAATCCGTCGCCATCCAGCAGGTTGCCCAGGCCGCCAAGGATGCTGCCCTCTTCCTTACGCTTGCCTAAGCCACCACCGTAAGACAGGATGCGGCTGGCCAGGCGGCTGATCGGCAAAGTCTGTATCCACACACGGCCGGGGCCCTGAAGAGTGGCATAAAACACACCTTCACCACCAAACAAGGTATTCTTAATACCACCAACAAACTGTATATCATAGTTTACATTAGATGTAAATGCTACGATACAACCGGTATCAATTTTTAATATCTCGCCCGGTGCCAGGTCGCGGCTGGTTACGTGGCCACCGGCATGCACAAACGCCATACCATCGCCCTCCAGCTTTTCCATAATGAAACCCTCACCACCAAACAGGCCGGTGCCTAGTTTCTTCTGGAATTCTATGCCGATGCTCACACCTTTAGCAGCGCATAAAAATGCATCCTTCTGGCATATGACCCGGCCGCCCAGTTGCTGCAGGTCCAACGCTATTATTTTACCAGGATATGGTGAAGCAAACGAAACACGCTTTTTGCCGTTGCCAATATTTGTATAAGCGGTGATGAACAGATTCTCCCCTACCAGCAGGCGCTTACCTGCCGTAAACAATTTACTCATAAAACCAGTATTCTGGTTAGAGCCATCGCCAAATAAGGTATCCATCTGTATACCGTCATCCATCATCATAAAGGCGCCGGGCTCTGCGATAGCGGTCTCCTGTGGGTCCAGTTCCACTTCTACATACTGCATTTCCTCGCCAAAGATCTTGTAGTCTATTTCATGATTATTACGCATGGTTATGTGTTTTTAAATTTTTCTCAAACGTAGTATAAAAAGTCGTAAGTACTTAGTCGTAAGTCGTAAGTATGGCCAAGGTGTCGGTAGACGATCAAAGTCGGTCGGTGAATGAAGCAATAAAAAAGTTTGCTATGCTGAGCGACTTATGACTTACGACTAAGTACTTACGACTTTCCAACAATAAATTGTATTTTTGGCCATCTAAAAAGTGACTATGCGTAAGAGCTTACTATTATGTGTGCTGGCCTCAGCAGTATTATCATCATGCGGCTTTAAAGAAAAGATCGTTTGGCAAGACTTCTACAGCAAGACGATTGCCATTAACGATTCCCTGGACAAGCTGACCACGCAGTGGCACACGCTCCGCGACCAGGCATCTATCAGTAAGAACTACAGTTCGCTGGCACCTGCACGTATAGAACTGGGTTCTTTTATAGCCCGGGCCCGTTCTACCTTCGCAAACCTGCCGTCAACACCACAGACAGAAAAGATGAAGAACGACGAGGATATGCTGCTACTCAACCAGTCGAACATGGTGGCAGAAGTATACCCTACGTTCGAACAATTCAACGAATACACGCCTAAGGAAGTGGTAGACAAAAGCCTGGGGCAGATAACCAACGACCTTATTGACGAGAAAGCTAAAGTATCGGCAATAAACAAGGCCCTTGAAGGATTTGCAAAGATCCACGACCTTAAGAAATAAGTAATACAGACATACCATTTTGAAAAGGGGCTGTTTTAGCCCCTTTTCTTTTATCCGTACCATAATCAGGCACAAATATTGCGGTTCAAGCAGTTGTGCACGGTTTTTATAACCGTATACAAACATACACTCAAGCATACTTTTTTGACCCTCATAGCCCGACATATCATTGTATCATTGACCTGCCTGCTGTGTAGCCCGGCAAATGCGCAGATATTGAACAAGCTGGACAGCATAAAGCTGGAGCAGGTGAAGATTGGCCACAGTAAATTTGTGAATAACATTTTTCAGCAGGCCATGAACTCCATGCGGCATTCACCCGATGCCGGCCCGTCTGAAAGCGTATTGAACGGGAAGAGTGAGGACCCATACAAGGATCACCAGGGTAAGATCATCCGCCACATCATAGTGAACACCTTCAACTTCGATCGCAACTTCGAGGATACTACGCAGACCGACAATAGCCTGGGCACACGCATAGGCAAGAGGTTCCATAAAACCACCAGGCCGTGGGTAATTAAAGACAATATGTTCATTAAAGAAGGCACTCCGCTTAATGCCTTTAAAGTAGCCGACAACGAACGATACCTGCGTACACTGGACTATATACGCGATGCACGCATCATAGTGGTCCCGGTCAGGCATCACAAAGATTCGGTAGACGTGGTGGTATATACGCGCGACTTCTTTAGCATAGCCGGTGGCGCTGCACCGCAAGATCTGAAGCATATGAATGCGAACCTGTACGAGACCAACCTTGCGGGCATGGCCCAGCGACTGGAAGTTAGCGGGCTGTATAATTATGGCCGCGACCCGCGCCTGGCCTATGGTGCCTTGTATAGAAAAAACAACCTGTTTCACACCTTTACGGATGGCACCCTGGCTATAAGCACTATGAACAACAACCCGATGACAAGGGAAGAGGAAAAGACCGCCCTGGTATCGCTGAGCAAGCAGGTGATATCGCCCTATACCCGTACGGCAGGTGCTATCACCTTCAGCCATAACGAAGCAGACAACCGATACCATATACCCGACACCCAATTCTTTAAATACAGCTACAATATATTTGATGTATGGGCGGGGTACAACATAGGCATCAAACAACTTACAGCTGATAATAACACCATTCGCGACCGCCGCTTCTTTGCCCTGCGATATACCGACAAGCGTTATACAGATGTGCCCTGGCAGGTAGGTGAGCGGTTCGACCCCATATATAACAATACACAGTCGGTACTGGCGCAGATGACCTTTTTCCGGCAGGACTATTACAAGACGCAGTATATCTATGGCTTCGGGACAACAGAGGATTTTCCATATGGCTATAACATATCGGTAGTAGGTGGATGGCAGAAACAGCTACACCTGGAGCGGCCGTACGGCGGGCTAAAAGCTGTAGAGTACATTGCTACCAATCATGGCGATTTCATACAGCTCAGCCTTAAGTCGGGCGGGTACCTGAACAACGGTAAGATACAAGATGGCAGTGTGTTGCTGGGCGCTACCGTATTCAGTCGCATCATATTCTGGAACACTACCAAAATAAGGCAATATGCCAACCTCAACTACACCCAACTGTTCAACAGGCTTACGGCTCCACAACTACGCATAGACAATGGCTACGGGCTGCGTGGCTTTCTATCGGATAGTGTGTACGGCGCCAAACGCCTGAGCCTGCAACTGGAAACTGAGTTTTACCTGAAGCGAAAAATACTGGGTTTCAAGTTCGCCCCGTTCCCTTATGGCGACCTTACTGTGATAACACCGGAGGGTAAAGACTTTTCGCACTCCTCACTATATGCCAGTATAGGCGGCGGTATACGCGCCAGGAACGAGAACCTGGTGTTCCAGACCATAGAAGCCAGGGCCTATTATTTTCCCATAGCCCCTACCAACATGAAGGGGTTCAAAGTGATCGTTACCTCCAATATCCGCTTCAGGTATAACAGTACTTATGTAACTGCGCCTGATGTAGTGCAGTTGAACGGGGATTGATATCAGGCACCCCAAGCATCTCTATACTCCGATAGAATAAGACGATACACCATCGTAGAACTCAACGGCTCAATCTTTGTATCTTCCCCATTATGATCACGTTCGACAAATGTGGTATTTTCTGTGCGCAGGCAGGGGTATATATAGACCCCTGGAAGCCTGTTGATAAAGCCATCATCACCCATGCACACTCCGACCACGCGCGGTGGGGCATGAAGGCATATATGGCGCACAAGCTGGCGGTGCCGGTAATGCGCTACCGGCTGGGTGCTGACATCAACGTGCAGGCCATAGAGTATAATGAACCTGTTACCATCAATGGCGTTACTATAAGTCTACACCCTGCCGGGCATATCTGGGGATCGGCACAGGTAAGGCTGGAATACAAAGGAGAGGTATGGGTAGTGAGCGGGGACTACAAGTTGCAGCACGATGGTATTACTACACCTTTTGAACCCGTAACGTGCAATAGCTTCATCACCGAAAGCACATTCGGGTTGCCGGTGTATAAGTTTCCCGCCTCTGCGGATGTTTATGCCGATATCAATGCCTGGTGGCGGGCCAATAAAGAAGAAGGCAAAAACTCTGTGATACTGGCCTACTCTCTGGGCAAGGCCCAACGAGTGCATGCCCACCTTGATGCCAGCATTGGCGACATCTACCTGCATGGCGCGGTTGACAATGTGAACAAGATATACGAGCAAGAGATAGGCGATCTGCCGGAGGCTAAACGTATTGATGCCAACGTGAACCGTAAAGATATTAAAGGCGCTATGATCATAGCGCCGCCGTCGGCAGCGGATACGCCATGGCTGCGTAGCCTGCAACCTTATAAGCTGGGCATATGCAGCGGCTGGATGCAGCTACGCGGCACACGCCGCAGGCGCAACGCGGATCGTGGGTTTGTATTATCGGACCATGCAGATTGGGAGCAACTGAACACTGCCGTAAAAGCAACAGGCGCAGAGAACGTTTATGTGACCCATGGGTACAAGAGCATTTATTCGCGCTGGCTACAAACAGAGTATGGGTTGAATGCAACAGAAGTAGACACACTATATACCGGAGAAGCGCTCGACGAGACCGGAGAAACAGAACCTGCGAACAATGAAATTATTCAGTGAGCTGTTTACAAAAATAGACCAGACGACATCTACCAACGACAAGATAGATGCGCTGGTGCAGTACCTGGCCATAGCAAACGAACAGGATGCTATATGGTGTGTAGCATTGCTATCGGGCAGGCGGCCCAAACGTACTGTAAAAACAAGCGAGCTATGGCAATGGAGCAGCGAGCTGAGCGGCTTGCCGCCGTGGCTGATGGCAGAATCTTACCATATTGTTGGCGACCTGGCGGAGACCATATCGCTGATATTACCTGAGGGCAATAAAACAAGCGACTATAAGCTGCACGAGATAATAGAAGCCCTGAATGAATTGAGAGATAGCGACGAGCAACAGCGACGGGACTATATCGCTACTATGTGGCAACAGTTCGACAAACAGGAGCTGTTTATCTTCAATAAACTGATAACCGGCGGCTTCCGTATGGGGGTCTCGGATAAGATAGTGATCAAGGCCCTGGCCAAACACTTTAATACCGATGAAAACATCATTGCGCACCGCCTTACAGGTACCTGGGAAGTAACGGGCAACACACTGCCCGCTCTGCTGGCCGCCGGAGCAGGCAATGACGATATATCCAAGCCCTACCCTTTTTACCTGGCATATGCTTTAGAATCTACACCTGATGAACTGGGTAATGTGGATGATTGGCAGATAGAGCGTAAGTATGACGGGATACGCGGCCAGCTGATCGTTCGCGACAGCCAATTGTTTGTATGGAGCCGGGGTGAGGACCTGCTTACCGAAAAATTTACTGAGTTTACCAACCTTGCCAGTATACTACCTAATGGCACAGTGATAGATGGAGAGATACTTCCTTTTAAAGATGGCAACTTCCTGCCCTTCCATGTTATGCAGACACGCATAGGCAGAAAGAATGTGACCAAGAAAGCCATGCAGGAAGCGCCGCTGGTAATGGTATGCTATGACCTTATAGAATATAATGGTGCCGACATTCGCCACCTGAGCATGGGCGAACGCAGGGCCATGCTGGAGCAACTGGTAACACACACGACGCAGGCACACCCAGAAGTGCCGTTACAACTATCCCCCACCATACAATGCGACAACTGGAATGAGGTGGCCAAAGAACGCATGAGATCTCGGGAGTATAACTGCGAAGGGCTGATGCTGAAACGAAAGAACAGCGAATACAAAACAGGCCGCCGCCGTGGCGACTGGTGGAAATGGAAGGTAGATCCGCTGTCAGTTGACGGCGTGCTGCTATATGCTCAGCGGGGACACGGCCGCAGGGCCAACCTGTATACCGACTTCACCTTTGCCGTGTGGGATGGAGATGAGCTGGTACCATTTGCCAAAGCTTATTCCGGCCTTACAGATAAGGAACTGATAGAAGTAGACGCGTGGATAAAGAAACACACCATAGAAAAATTTGGCCCGGTGAGAAGCGTAACTCCGGAGCTGGTGTTCGAACTGGGCTTTGAAGGCATCAATCCATCACCAAGACACAAATCAGGGGTGGCGCTGCGCTTTCCGCGCATACTGCGCTGGCGGCAGGATAAAAGCATGAAAGAAGCCAATACCAAGGCCGACCTGCTGGAACTGATACAGGCATATAGGGGATAATGCAAGAGGGGCAACCTTTTGGCCGCCCCTCCTGAAAATGTTATTTCAGATAATCGTCGAAATAGTTGGTTATCTTCTGCATCAGGTGCACGCGGTCTTTGCCGCGCACATTGTGCTCGTGGCCGGGGTATACAAAGTAATCTACCTGCACACCCTCATCTACACACTTTTTAATAAAGTCTATGCTGTGCTGCCATACCACTACATTGTCGGATGTACCGTGTATCAGCATCAGCTTACCTTTCAGGTTCTTCACCTTATCCAGCAGGTTGGCATTGTTGTAACCGGCAGGGTTATCTTCAGGAGTATCCATGTAACGTTCCGTGTACATCACCTCATACATGCGCCAGTCCATAACCGGGCCACCAGCCACAGCGCATTTGAATACACCCGGCTTCTTCAGCATCAGCGATGTGGTCATGAAACCACCAAAGCTCCAGCCATGCACACCCATACGGTCGCCATCTACATACTTCAGCTTTTTCAGGTATTCTACGCCCTTCATCTGGTCGTCTATCTCTACATCGCCCAGGTGGCGGAAAGTAGCCTGCTCAAAGGCCAGGCCACGGTTCCAGCTGCCACGGCCATCCATGGTAAAGATGATGTAGCCGTGCTGGGCCATATACTCATACCACAGGTTGCCACTCTCCGGGTAAGAATTGTGCAGCAATTGCACATTAGGACCGTTGTACAGGTACACGATAGTTGGATATTTCTTAGTGCTGTCGAAGTTGGGCGGCAATATCAGCTTGCCATACAACGGAGTAACGCCATCGGCGGCCTTTATGATCACAGTACGCACCTGCGCGCGTTCATAATCAGCCAGTGGATCCCGGGCTTCATCCAGTACAACATGTGTTTCATTTTCATCGCTTATATACGACCTTACAATCGTCTTCTTAGGCACTGCGCCGGATGAGAATGCATCCAGGATGAACTGTCCATCATCAGAACAGCTGGCAGTGTGCATACCGCGGTCATTGTCCAGCGATTCCATCTTAGCATCATCAAGCGACACTGAATAAATGTGCTTCTCTAACGGCGACGGGTTAGACGATGTAAATATGACCACACCATTTTTCTTATTGAAACCCGTCAACTCATTTACTACCCATTTGCCTTTCGTCAACTGGCGGATAAGTGTGCCATCAGTATTGTACAGGTACAGGTGATTATACCCATCTCGTTCACTCTGCCAGATGAACTCATCATCATGATCGGGAACAAACGTGAGTGGATGCGTAGGGTGTACATATTTGTCGTTCTCTTCTTCGAACAGTGTCTTTACTTTTTCCCCCGTGCGTGCATCATACTTATTCAGGAGCAATCGGTTCTGTTCACGGCTCAATATGGCAATATAAATATATTGTTCGTCCGGGCTCCAGGTAACACAGGTCAGATAATGGTCTTTGTGTTTCTCACCTGTTTTCATGGTAACCGTTTTACCTGTTGTCGGGTTATACACACAAAGGGTCACCTCGTGCGATGTTTGCCCTGCCATAGGGTACTTGATCAGGTCGGCATGTGCGGGTGTAACATCCCATTTTACTATCGGGTAGTTCTTCACCATGGTCTGGTCCATGCGGTAATAAGCCAGCAGGTTACCCTTCGGGGAGAAAAAGATACCATGATCGATACCAAACTCATCGCGATGCACAGAAGTACCGCATACAATGTTCTTATCGGTCTCGTTGGTCACCTTTATGTTGCGCTTATCCTTGTCCAGCAGGTACAGGTTATT
>CANGNA010000085.1 GCA_947455215.1 Chitinophagaceae bacterium | reverse complement strand
GGCTGTATGCGCTGCAAAGCATGGCCTATAGCCACCGCAGGGAAGATATGCCCCCCGGTACCACCACCAGCTATTATCACGCGCAAATTGCTCATATCTTTTTTTGCCTATGCAGTTTTCAGTCCTGCTGCGGCACCTCTTTTTCCTGTTTGTATAAATACTTTAGAACCGCTGTCATTCAGCTGTTCATCGGTTGTTTCTTCTTCTTCGTCGTCCTGCACTTCGGCAATGCCTTCTGTGGCCATTACACCTTTCTCCTGCTTTTCTACTTTCCTCTTACCGGCCTTCTTCTTGGTGCCTTCCATCTCGTCAACGTACTTACTTACGCTGAGGATGATGCCGATGGCGATACTGGTGAACCAGATAGATGAGCCACCCATACTTACCATTGGCAGGGTAAGACCTGTTACCGGCACCAGGTGCACATTCACGGCCATGTTCAGCATGGCCTGGAACACAAGTGTTATACTTAGCCCCACCGCCAGGAAGGCACCGAAGGCGAAAGGACATCGTTTAAAGATCAATATGCTTCGCCATAGGAACAGCAGGTAGAAGAACACCAGCAGTGCGCCCCCTATCAGCCCATACTCTTCTATTATTATAGAATAGATAAAGTCGGAATATGGGTGGGGCAGGAAGTTGCGCTGCAGGCTATTGCCTGGTCCACGGCCGGTGATGCCGCCATTTGCTATAGCTATCTTGGCCTGCTGCACCTGGTAAACGTCTTCCTGTTTAGGATCGTCTTTTTTCTTGCCACCGGCGAAATCTACAATACGCTGTTCCCATGTTTTGGCACGACCCCAGCCGGTGAGCTTAGAGCCGATGAACAATAGCGTTACACCCATAAGGCCCACAGCAAACAACAGCAGGAGGTGCTTCACTTCCACACGGCCAATGAAGAAGACGATGCTGCAGGTAGCACCGAGCATCAATGCGGTAGACAAGTTGGCTGGCGCAATGAATGCGCAGGTGAGGAACATAGGTATCAAAACCGGGATGAACCCTTTTTTGAAATCTTTTATGACGGCCTGTTTCATGCTGAGCACACGTGCCAGGAACATGAACAGGGCTAATTTTGCGAGGTCAGATGTCTGGAATGTCAGGTTGATGCCCGGCAGTCTTATCCAGCGGGAGCCTTCGTTGAGGCTGGTACCAAAGAACAGGGTGTATAGCAGCAGGGGCAGACTTATGAGGTATAAGAACACTGCCACCTTTGCAAACTTTGTATAATTGATATTGTGTACCCAATAAATGATGAGCAAGCCCAGCCCGAGGACCATGACCTGCTTCAGCAAGAAGTAACTTGAATTTTTATCTGAACGGTAAGCCAATGAGCCAGTAGAGCTATACACGGCGAGGAGGCTGATGAGCGAAAGCATCAGCACCACGGCCCATATGACCCTGTCTCCTTTAGTCTTGTTTAGCAATTTATGTACACTCATTGTTACTGGTCTTATTCCTTATTATAATTCACGCACGGCGTCTTTGAACTGGCGGCCACGGTCTTCATAGTTCTTGAAGAGATCGAAGCTGGCACAAGCGGGCGACAGTAATACCACGTCACCTTTGTCAGCAAGTGCATAAGCGGCCTTAACTGCATCTTTGGCACTTGTGGTATCTACAATGGTCTCAACAATGCCGTCGAAGAACTGGTGGATAGGCTCGTTGTGCACGCCAAGACAAACGATGGCCTTTACCTTTTCCCTTACCAGGTCTTCGATCTCCTGGTAGTTGTTGCCCTTGTCCTGGCCACCCAGCAGCAGGATAGTGGGCTTGGTCATGCTCTCCAGCGCAAACCATACAGAGTTGACATTGGTACCCTTACTGTCGTTGATGAAATCAACGCCACGTACGGTAGCCACATACTCCAACCTGTGTTCAAGGCCTTCGAACGACTCAAAGCTTTCGCGGATCTTCTCCTTCCTGATATGTGCCGCCCGTCCGGTGATGCCCGCTGCCATAGAGTTGTATTGATTGTGCCTGCCTTTAATGGTGAGGTCGTGAATAGAGGCTTGCATGTCTTCCGTGCCATACTTGATATGCAAAGAATCTCTATCTGCGAACGCACCTTCGTCGTGAATCTTTTGTTCGTCCATTGTAAAAAATACTGTTTTGGCGTTAACCGAATGGGTAGTTAAGTAGTTGTGTATTTCCGGATCATCTGCGTTCACAACAAACACATCTGATGCCGTCTGATTTTCTGTTATCCTGAATTTTGAGGCTATATAGTTCTCAAATTTGTATTCGTACCTGTCGAGGTGGTCGGGCGTGATATTGAGCAGTACGGCTATATCGGGCCTGAACTGATGGATGTCGTCGAGTTGAAAACTGCTCACCTCTATCACATACCACTCTGCGGGTTGTTCAAATATCTGCAGGGCAAAGCTGCGGCCTATATTGCCCACCATAGCTACATTGTAGCCAGCAGTTTTGAATATGTGCCAGGTAAGCTTGGTAGTTGTGCTCTTGCCATTGCTGCCGGTTATAGCTACTATTTTGCTGTTGCCCTTGTAGCGATATCCGAACTCAATCTCGCTGCACACCTCAATGCCTTTGGCGCGTATCTTCTTTACTATCTCTGCCTTGTCCGGTATGCCGGGGCTTTTCACCACGCAGTCGGCTGCCAGTATGGTAGCTTCAGTGTGGCCACCTTCTTCAAAGGTTACTCCGTGCTCCTGCAGCATAGATTTGAAGTTGGGCTTTATGGTGCCGCCATCGCTCACAAACACATCCCAGCCCTGCTGGTTGCCCAGCAATGCAGCGCCTACGCCGCTTTCAGCAGCGCCCAGTACCACGAGCTTTTTCTTGTTTGTTCCCATTATGCTTATTGCAGTTTTAATGTCACTATACTCATTATTGCCAGTATGATACCTATTATCCAGAAGCGGGTAACGATCTTAGCTTCGTGGTAACCGAGCTTCTGATAATGGTGGTGCAGTGGCGCCATCTTGAATATCCTGCGGCCTTCGCCGTATTTCTTTTTTGTCCGTTTGAAGTACCACACCTGCAGCATCACCGATACATTCTCTACCAGGAATATGCCGCACATTATTGGTATCAGCAGCTCTTTACGAACAATGATAGCCAGCGATGCGATGATGCCGCCCAGCGCCAGGCTGCCGGTATCGCCCATGAATACCTGTGCAGGGTAGGCATTGTACCAAAGGAAGCCAACACACGCACCAACAAATGCGCCAATGAATATGGATAGTTCGCCCAGGTTGGGGATGTCCATGATATTGAGGTAGCCGGCAAAAATGTAGTTGCCAGATATGTATGAGAACACACCCAAACATATCCCCACAATGGCCGAAACTCCTGTGGCCAGGCCATCTATACCATCGGTAATGTTAGCGCCGTTAGAAACCGCGGTGATGATGATGATGACCCCGAGCACGTAAATAATAGGTGTGGTAATGGCAATGTTCTTTTCGCCAAATATGGCAGCTATTTTCTCGTAGCGGAACTCATGCGTTTTGATGAACGGCAATGTGGTAGTGGCCGTACGTACGTTGGCAAATTTATGGTCGCGGCCTACATCGTCCTTACGTATCACTTCGCGTTCAAACTTTTCGGCTTCATTGTATACCGGCGATTTGCCATCTTTTATCTCGCGGCTGATCACAACGTTATCGTTGTAATACATGGTCAGGCCTACTATAATGCCCAGGCCCACCTGGCCAATGATCTTGAAACGTCCGGCAAGTCCTTCTTTGTTCTTTTTGAAAACCTTGATGTAGTCATCGAGGAAGCCAATGAGCCCTAACCATATGGTAGAAACGATCATCAGTACTATATACACATTAGCTACACGTGCAAACAGCAGGGTAGGGATGAGTATGGCAGAGATGATGATGAGGCCGCCCATGGTAGGTGTGCCCTTTTTCTGTGTTTCACCAGCCAGGCCCAGGTCGCGGATGGTCTCGCCGATCTGCTTCCTGCGCAGGAACTCTATCAACCTTTTGCCCAGCAGCATAGAGATGACCAATGACAATATGATAGCCATTGCCACCCTGAAGGTGATGAAGTTGAACAAGCCCATGCCCGCCAATTTGAGGTGGAGCGTGTCGTGCAGATATTTATATAAATAGTACAGCATCTATGCCTGTTATTTATTCAGTGTTTTAAATGTTTCGGCCAGTTCTTCGCGGTCGTCGAAATGGTGTTTTACTCCCTTTATCTCCTGGTACGTTTCATGTCCCTTGCCTGCCACCAGTATGATGTCGCCTGCCATGGCCAGGTTGCAGGCGACTTTAATAGCCTCGCGCCTGTCGGCAATGCGCATGCACTTACGCTTCTGTGTCGCGTTCAGGCCTGCTTCCATATCATTCAATATGTCTTCAGGGTCTTCGCTGCGCGGGTTGTCCGATGTAAGTATGGTCTTATCGCTATGCTCGCAAGCGGCAGCTGCCATTACGGGGCGCTTGGTCTTGTCCCTGTCGCCACCGCAGCCTACTACGGTTATCAGCCTCTGGCCGTTGGTGCGCAACTGGTTGATGGTAGCCAGCACATTGATAAGTGCATCAGGTGTATGTGCATAATCTACAATGCCCAGCACCCTTTCCACGGGCGACATATATGTTTCGAACCTGCCCTGTGCGCCGCGCAATGCGCTCAGTACTTCCAGCACTTCCATTTTGTCTTCGCCCAGTTCCACGGCAGCGCCGTATACTGCCAGCAGGTTATACGCGTTGAAGATGCCTATCATGCTGAAGTGCGTTTCCACACCGTCTACATTCATCACCAGCCCGGTGAGCGCATTCTCCAACACCTTACCTTTTATATTGGCCGGCATCTGCAGGCTGTAAGACAATTTGCGCGCCTTTGTATTCTGCAGCATCACCATGCCACGTTTGTCGTCGGCGTTGGTGAGTGAGAATGCATCGGCTGACAGACCGTCAAAAAATGCTTTCTTTACCCTGATGTATTCATCAAAGGTCTTATGATAGTCGAGGTGGTCGTGCGTGATATTGGTGAACACACCACCTGCAAAGCTGATGCCTGCTATCCGCTGCTGGTGCACCGCATGCGAGCTTACTTCCATGAAGGCGTGCGTGCAGCCGGCATCTGCCATTTTGCGCAGTAGCGCCTGTATAGATATTGCGTCGGGCGTGGTATGCGTAGCCGTGATCACTTCGGTGTGAATATGATTCTGTACCGTAGAGAGCAGGCCGCATTTGTAGCCCAGTTTTTCGAACAGTTGATACAACAGTGTGGCTGTTGTTGTTTTACCGTTTGTGCCGGTAACGCCAACTATCTTCAGCGATGCTGAAGGGTTGCCGTAGAACGCCGCAGCCATAAGCCCGGTTGCCAGGCTGCTGTCTTTTACCTGTACATAGGTAACACCTGCGGCTGTTGTCGCCGGCATATCCTGGCATACAATAACAGCAGCTCCATCATTCACAGCTTTCTCTATGAAAGCGTGGCCGTCGGATGTAGTGCCTTTTATGGCAATGAAAGCATTGCCGCCGGCCACTTTCCTGGAGTCAATGCACAGCCCGCTTACCGGCACGGCAGTATCGCCCAGTATCTGCCGGGTATCTACGTTTACCAATATGTCTTTAAGCGTCTGCATTAACTTAACTGTATGGTTATACTTTGTCCTTTACTTATCCTTGATCCCGGCTGTATAGACTGGGACTGAACTTTTCCTTTGCCATATACCTGCACCTGCAGGCCACATGTTTCCAGCATATACACTGCATCCTTCAGGCCCATGCCTTTTACATCGGGCATCAGGTTGCGGTAGATCTTTGCCGGCTGTATCGCTATGTTCTTCGATGAGTCAACTGTCAGCTGCATCATCGAATTCAGGTATTCTGTAAGAGTAGGCACAGGCTTTTTAACTGCGCTCAGCAATGTGCGGTAGTTGCGGGCCGTAGCCATGCTTGATGCCAGCCTGCCGCTGCTGGTGCGTGCAAAACTGTCGAGCGGGGCCGACCATGAGCCCATATTCTCAGAGAATATCTTATCGGCCACCATCCTGAATACAGGCGCTGCAATGGTGCCGCCGTAGTAAGCACCAGAGTGTGCCTTGGTACGGATGACCACGCAGATAGTATACTTAGGGTCTTCGAATGGCAGGTAACCCACGAATGAGCCCTGGTAAACACCATCGGTATACTTAATGCCTTTGTCGGCTACCTGCGCTGTGCCTGTTTTGCCGGCCATGGTATAGAAAGGCGATTCAATGCCTTTGCCGGTACCCTCGGTTATAACCGCCCTTGTGCATTTACGTAGCTGGGCTATTACGGCGGAGTCGCCTATGGTTGTCAGTTCTGTTGGCTGATACTGCTTTACTACTTTGCCATATTCCTTTATAGCGCTAACTATATAAGGCTTCATCATCTTACCGTTATTGGCCAGGGCGTTGTACAGCATGCAAGTGTGCAGGGGCGATACCATTACGCCATAGCCTGTAGCCATCCACGGCAGGGTAGTATTGCTCCATGAAGGGGTGCCGGGCATGGTAATGAACGTGCGGCGTTCGCCAAGCAGGTCTATACCTGTTGGCCTGTCCAGGTGCAATGCCTTTAAGTGCGCAATATATTTGGATGGGTTGTTAGCGTAATGCTCGTTGGCCAGCCTTGCCATGCAGGTATTGCTCGATTCAGCATATGCTTTCCATATCGGCATAACGCCCAGGCCCAGGTGAGAGTCTTTCATCGTCCTGTTGCCGAATGTTATGGTGCCACCATTGGCATCCACGTTCTGATCTACATTGATCATCTTATCGTTGAGCAGAGAAATAAGTGTAGCCAGCTTAAAGGTAGATCCCGGTTCGGTAGGGATCATGGCATAGTTAAAATCTTCGGCATAGCTACCATCGCTCTGGCGGCCCAGGTTCACCAGCGTGCGTATCTTACCGGTATGGGTCTCCATAACAATGCACGTGCCATACTGACACTCATATTTCTGCAGCAGGCTCAGCAAGGCATGTTCAGCTACATCCTGTATGTTCATGTCCAGGGTGGTCACAATGTCGTGTCCATTCTGCGGGTCTATTTCCGAACCGTCTATGGGTATCCAGGTGCCGCCTGTAGATTTCTGAACGATACGTCTTCCGTTCTCTCCGGTCAGCTCGCCATTGTAGGTTGCTTCCAGCCCGGTCACGTTGCTGTCGCGGTACACGCCTATGGTGCGGTAGGCAAGGCTTTTGTAAGGGGCTTCTCTTTTTTCGTGAGGCTCGGATATAAAGCCGCCGTACCCCTTCCCCTTATTGAATATGGGGAATGAGCGCAGTGCTTCGTGCTGATAATATTTCAGTTTCCTGCCCAACAAATAATATTTTTCGCCGTCCTCGTAGGCGCGTACAAATTGCTCTTTATATACGTCTGCGGTCTTATCCTTGAAGAGGTCTGCAAGGCAGATGCACAGGGTATCTATTTTCTTGGCGAACAGCGCCGAGTCTATCACCGAAAAGTCAATGTGTACATCGAACTCCGGTATTGATGAACTGAGCAGTACGCCCTCCTCATTATATATGTTACCACGGTCGGCCTTCAATGTATCGAACCGGGTATGCATTTCTTTGGCCAGGGCTTTGAGCTTAGGGCCTTCCTTAAACTGTATCACGGCGGCCTTGATGACAATGGCGAGTCCGAACACGCAAATGCCCGTGAACGCCAGGTACACCCTAAACCGGATATCTTGTTTAATGCTTAAGCTCATTACCGCCTTATATAGATATTTTTACTTCTTGCTTATTTTATATGCCGGTAATAAAGATGGTTTCAGGCCCAGGGCCTCTGCACTCTTTATTACCTGTGTTTCTGTTTTTACCTGCATCAGCTGGCTCTTCACGTCCATATACTTCCACCTCAACTCTTTTAAAGCAGTATTCTGCTTGTTCATCTCTCGCTGGATCTCGATGGCCCTGTGGCTGTTGCTTATATAAAAAACGCATAGCAGCGCTATAAAACCGAAGTATGGGATGTTATTGACAATAGCTTTGTATGACAACTTCTCCACCAACTGTCTCCAGTCGCCCCGTACACGCTGCGCCGGACTTAACTGCTCCTGCGCTGTCTGCTCTCCTCCGTTGGTCATATCTTTTCTGCTACTCTCAGCCGTGCGCTGCGCGCCCGGTTATTTACTTTTATTTCTTCTTCTGTTGGTTCTATCGGCTTGTTGTTCACTGCCTTCAGAACTATGTTACTCTCTTCGTTATCGTTCCACACGCCCCGCTTTATATATTGCTTCACCAGCCTGTCTTCCAGCGAGTGGAAGGATATGACACTCAGTCTTCCTCCCGGTTTCAGGCATTGTGCCGACTGTTGTAAAAAGTCTTTCAGTACGCCCAGCTCATTGTTCACTTCTATCCTAAGTGCCTGGAACACCTGTGCCAGGTAGCGGTTGGGGTTGCCTCCCCGCATTACCGGCGCCAGCATGGCTTTCAGCGCGGCTATCGTAGTTACATTGGTTGCCTTCCTGTTGTCCACAATATGCTTGGCCAGCTGTTTGGAGTTTCTTACCTCTCCGTACTGTTCAAACAGTTTGTGCAGCTGTGGCTCAGTATATGTTTTCAGGATGTGCGCTGCTGTTATTTCGCCGCGTTTGTCCATCCGCATATCCAGTGGGCCGTCGAACCGGAGCGAGAAGCCCCTGTCGGCTGTGTCGAACTGGAAAGAGCTTACGCCAAGATCTGCCAGTATACCGTCTACCTCTGTTATGCCGTGCAGGCGCAAAAAGCGGCGCATGTACATAAAGTTTTCGGTCACCGGTGTCAGCCTGTCGTCGTCGGGCTTATTGCGCCAGGCATCTTCGTCCTGGTCAAAAGCTATCAACCTGCCTTTCGGGCCCAGCTTAGACAGTATCAGCCTGCTATGGCCTCCACCGCCGAAGGTGACATCCACATAGGTGCCATCTTCTTTTATCGCCAGGCCGTCTACTGCCTCATGTAAAAGAACTGTTGTGTGGTAAAAATCCTGGTTACTCATCGTCTGTGCTGAATGGGTTACCATAATCTTTTGCCAGTTCCGCGGCCAATGCACCCATCTTAGCTGCATTTTGGCGGAGATATTCGTAGTAAGTATCTTTATCCCACAGCTCCACTTTGTTACCCTGGGCTGCGATGATCATGTCTTTTTTAATGCCTGCATACTCCAGTAATTGCTTGGGCAGCAGCAGCCTGTCTGCGCTGTCCAGCTCCATTGGCGTAGCTCCGTTCATGAACAAACGCTTGAAATCCCTGACGCTCGGCACCAGGTCATTCATCTTATTTATTTTGTTCGCTATTGGGTTCCATACCTCTGTGGTATACAGCACCAGGCATTTTTCAAATCCCCTGTTAACGACAAAGTTTCCCCCGTTGCTTTCCGGCAACTGCTTGCGGAAGCCCGACGGCACGAGGAAACGCCCTTTGGCGTCCAGTGCTACTTCGTATTCTCCGAGGAAATTGGTCATTTTAAAAGATTATTACCACAAAATAACACAAATTCCCACAATTCTACACCGTAATAGACCTACATTAATTATCCACAAGTTTTCATATGAGTGAAACGCTTGCCTGGTAAGCATTTGAGTGTGTTTTAGAGGTAGTATGGCACTTTGCGCTGTGGGTAACTTGTGAATATGTGTGGATAAGTAGTTAATTGGCTGGTTTTGTGCTAATTATTAGCAACGGTTATCATTTAACAAATCTGATAGCGTGCTGAACCGTTTTTTTAATATCTTTGTTGCCCTGTATGCAGAGACGCGTTAAGAATTTATTGTATTTGTTGTTGGGCGTAGTTTTACTATCGTCTTGCGGTAATTTCGAAAAGGTGCGCAAAAGCAGCGATGTTAACTACAAGCTGACCAAAGCCAACGAATATTTCGACAAGAAGGATTACGCTCACGCATATGAGCTATACAAAGACCTGATGCCTATTATGAAGAGCACGCGCAACTTTGAAGCGCTGTACTACAAATATGCATACTCTTTGTACTATATGAAGGCGTATATAGACGCTTCTTATAATTTCAAGAACTTTACTGAATATTTCCCTACCAGCAAAGACGCCGAGGAATGTGAGTTTATGAGTGCGGTATGCCTGTACAAATACTCGCCTAAGTACACACTCGACCAGACCAATTCCATAAAGGCAATTGAAGCGCTGCAGTCTTACGTGAACCGTTTTCCTAATTCAAAACGCACAACCGAAGCTAACCAGTACATATTGGCGCTGCATACCAAGCTGGAAAACAAAGAGGCAGACGCGGCTAAGCTGTATTATAACATCAGCCAGTTCAAAGCAGCGGCTGTAGCCTACAAAAGCGTAATGCACAACTATCCTGAGTCGGCTAACAGCGACCTTTACCAGTTCATGGTAATGAAGTCGATGTTCAAGTATGCCAAAGTGAGCATAGCTGAAAAGCAGGAAGAGCGCTACGCCAATGCCATCAGTGCATTCAGGGAATTGAAAGATAATTATCCGCAGTCCAAATATTTGCAGGAAGCGGAGCAGTTGAATACAGAAGCAAATAATAACGTTAAAAAAATACGCGATGAGCACAAGTAAAAAATCCCTCGCATCCGTTAATCCACTTGTTGAGACACGTGATGTGATCGCACTTAAAGAAAAAACAGGTAACCTTTATGAGTCTATCAGCGTAATATCAAGGCGCGCTAACCAGATATCTGTAAACATGAAGGAAGAACTGCATCGCAAGCTGGATGAGTTTTCTGTACATGCAGACAACCTGGAAGAAGTACACGAGAACAAGGAGCAGATAGAGATATCGCGCATCTATGAACGTATGGCTAATGCACCACTGCAGGCACTTACCGAGTTTAACGACGACAGGATCTACTACCGTAAGAAGTAATACCTGAACATATTTATATAAAGGCTGTTCCGGGTTACCGGGATAGCTTTTTTATTTCCGTTAATTCAATAAAAATCAGCCACAGCCATCCGGCTGTTGTAACTTTACACTATCTGTTATGAGCAAGCAATACAAGCATCTTTTCTTCGACCTCGATCATACGCTCTGGGATTTTGAAAAAAATTCTGAAGAGACCATGCGCCAGTTGTACCAGGAGTGCGCACTGGCGGAGCGGGGTATTGAAGATTTTGATGCGATGTTCCGGGCGTACAATATACACAACGATAGATTGTGGGAGCGCTACCGTGCCGGCCAGATAAAGCGCGATGAACTGCGCTGGAAGCGGATGTGGCTGATGTTGCTGGATTTTAAGGTGGCAGATACAGCGCTGGCGCACGAAATGAGCGTTGCTTACCTGGAGATACTGCCTACCCGCACGCTACTGATGCCGCATACCAAAGAGGTATTGGACTACTGCAAAGGCAAGTACGAGATGCACCTGATAACCAACGGTTTTGAGACCACCCAGCGCCTGAAGCTGCAATACTCCGGCATTGCCCGCTATTTTAAGCACTTGGTGACCTCTGAGAAGAGCAACAGTATGAAGCCCTACAAGGAGATATTTGAATTTGCCCTTGGTCTTTCCGGTGCAGACGTAAGCGAGAGTATCATGATAGGGGATGCGGTGGATATCGATATCCTGGGCGCCATCAATGCGGGTTGGGACTCTGTATACTTCAACCCTAATGGTATTCAGCACGATCGCAAACCTACTTACGAGATAACACATCTTAAAGAGCTGCTGGAGATATTGTAACATTAGCTCTGCCTTGAATAAGAGAATAAATTATTGACCCGTAACGGCTGCATTTTATTGAAACAAAATGCAGCTTTTTTTACCTTTACACCACATGTTGCACACAAAGCCGAGAGAAGATTCTTACCTGCAGAAAGGACTTAGAAAACAGTTGGTACAGATACTGAGGGATAAGACCATTGACGGTAAACCTGCTATAACGGACGAGCGTGTGCTTACGGCTATAGAAGCTATCCCGAGACATTTTTTCCTGGATCCTGCATTCGAAAGACAGGCCTACGAGAACAGGGCATTCCCTATTACTGCCGGGCAAACCATCTCGCATCCGTTTACCGTTGCGTTCCAAACGCAACTGCTGGAGATAAAGAAGTTTGACAAGGTGCTGGAGATAGGCACCGGTAGCGGCTACCAGGCCTGCGTGCTGGCAGAGATGGGCGTGACATTATTTACTATCGAGCGCCAGAAGGAGCTGTATGATTTCGTAAACGAGTTCTTCTTCATCAAAAAGTACTTCAATATCAAAAGGTTCTATGGCGATGGCTTCCAGGGGTTGCCTTCCTTCGGTCCGTTCGATAAGATCATCATAACCTGCGGTGCACCATTCATTCCGCCCAAACTGGTGGAGCAATTAAAGCCGGGTGGTATCATGGTGATACCTGTAGGTGAGGACGGCAAGCAGAAAATGTTGCGCATACTAAAGGATAAGGACGGCAATATTCACCAGGAAGAGACCGGCGACTTTTCTTTTGTGCCGATGCTGGAGGGGAAAAATAAGTAATTAGCAGATTAGCTGATGTGCAGATTAGCTGATGGCAACACACGACACGTAAAGGTCTTCCTAAAATATGCTGAATAAATGAGCGGCATTAGCTAATCATCACATCAGCTAATTAATTTCAGATTCCTCTGTATGCCTTTCCACTTACTGCGTTTGACTGGCGAGTTTTTGAATACCTTATTGAAACCTTCCTCACCAAGTTCGTCCCATTGTTTTAAGGATAAATTCAGTATCTCTGGTATTGGTGTAAAGTAGGGCTCGGTATTGGGTTTCGAGAACCTGTTCCACGGACATACATCCTGGCATATATCGCAGCCAAACATCCAGCCTTCCATTTTGCCGTTGAATTCTTGCGGGATAAGTGCATCTTTCAGTTCTATGGTCAGGTAGGAGATACACTTGTTCGCATCTATCTCTGTAGGCGATACTATGGCATCGGTAGGGCAGGCATCTATGCAGCGGGTGCAGGTGCCGCAATGGTCGGTAGTAAAAGGCGCATCGGGTGTAAGCTCCAGGTCGGTAATGAGGGTGGCTATAAAAAAGAAGGAGCCGTTTTGTTTGGTCAGCACATTACCATTCTTGCCCACCCATCCCAGGCCGCTGCGCACGGCCCAGGTGCGTTCCAGCACAGGTGCGCTATCTACAAAACCTCTGCCCTCTACCGTACCAATGGTGCTGTTCATATAGGCCAGCAGCTGGTTCAGCTTTTCACGTATCACATAATGGTAGTCGGTGCCCCAGGCATACTTGGCTATTTTGGGTGTATCGGATTGTTGCACAGACGCCGGGAAATAGTTCATGGTGAGCGTGATCACCGATCGTGCGCCGGGCACCAGTTTGGTAGGGTCTACACGCAGGTCGAAATGATTGGTCATATACCCCATGCCAGCGTTGTAACCCTTGCTCAGCCATTGTTCCAGTCTTCGGGCATCGTCATCCAGCGGCACTGCCTTTGCAAAGCCCACATTGCTGAAACCAAGCCTTATGGCTTCCTCTTTAATGAGCTTCGCGTTCTTGTCGGCCGATACATTCATTGCTTTTGCAAAGTACTTACAATAAAGTTATTGTTGCTGCTTTACGGTCACTCCCCTTATCTCCGATAGTTTCTTTACACAAGCTGCAATATTAGGGCGGGGGATGCCTGCTTTTATTACGCAAAACAGTTGCAGGTCTTGCTGGTATATGTTGGCTTCAGCTTGTTTTAGCAGGTACAGTACTTCACCCATGGCCGGGTAATCGAAGTTGATCTCGTACAGGCCTTCAATCCATTTCTCTACGCGTGGCAGATTCTCGAGCGCCATAGCTGTGGCCACTTTATAGGCATTGATAAGACCGGGCACACCCAGCAAGGTGCCGCCAAAATAGCGCACTATAACAACCAGCACATTGGTAAGGCCCATGCTGTCTATCTGGCCCAGCATGGGTTTGCCGGCGCTGCCCGATGGTTCGCCATCGTCGCTGGCGCGGTACTGCATACCATCGGTGCCCAGGCGCCAGGCCACACAATGGTGGTTGGCTTTGGGATGTTCTTTCTTCAGTGCCTGTAGCTTGTCCTTGATCTCTTGTTGGTTAGACACAGGGTAGCTATACGCCAGGAACTTACTGCCCCTGTCGCGAAAATCGCCAAAGCCGGGAACGGCAATGGTGGTGTATTTATCTCCTGTTACCATTTAAGATCTCCTGATGCGATGAGTAAGATCGCAATAACGGATAAAACTAACCCTATTATGCGTTGCATATTTGCCTTTTCTTTGAAAATGGTGATAGCTGTAAGTGCCGATACCACCAGTGTGCCTATGTTGATGATAGGTATGGTGGCAGAGCTTTGCATGACCCCGCAGTTGATAGCACGGATAAGGAAGTAGATGGAGAAGTAATTGGGGACACCTATGCATATGCCGGCTATAATGTTGCGCCAGTGCAGTTTTATCTTCTTTAGCGTCAGCATTATGGCCACTGTCACCAACCCGAAGCAGGCTGCTACAGCAAAGCAGTACACGGTATAGGTAGCCTGTAGCTCAGGTCCTTCCAGAAAGGTGCGCTGCACATAGTTCACCAGGGCATCTAACAGGCCGCTGCCAATGAACAGCAGCATGGGCCAGAACAGGCTTGGCGTCTTGCCACTGGCCTCCTTTACGCGTGTGGTGAGGTATACGGCAGGGAGGGCCAGTACAATGCCCGAGATCTTAAATATACCCGAAGCCTCGTGAAAAAGCACGATAGACAGTGTTACAGGGATGACCAGCGACAGTTTGTTGGCAATGGTAGCGGTGGTAATACCATCAACCCGGGTGCAGTAGGCGATGAGGTTGAAGATAGATATGAATGCAGCACCCATCAGCAGCGCCCACGGGAACCAAGATTGGGTAAGATGCTCGGCATGAAATGGCATATGCCCCAGGAATACGCTGCCGGTTATCACGCACACACAGTAATTGACCACAATAGCCTGCAGCCCGTCGATATTGTACTTGGGCAACATTTTAAATATGGCTGATATCAGCACATTGAGCAGGATCGTGGCGAAGAGATAAAACATGTTTGAAAAAAGTAAAAATGAAGAATAAAAAGTAAAAATACATGCAGCTTATAATGACATGCCGCCGGGATATGGATAATTGCTATCCCTGTTGATGAACAACTGAAGCCGGTCTGTGTCTATATCGGTTTCGAAGGCAAGATCGGCATTGGGAAGGTTAGGGGCATCTATGCCATCACTCAACTGTTTGTTGCCGGTAAGCACCCTGGCCTCGTCCCACAGACCTTGTTGTATAAACCTGCTGAGTGTTGCAGGGCCGCCTTCTATTATTACAGACAATACCTTTTGCTGATGAAGGATAGCCAGGATATTGTTCAATTGGTGCTCGTCTCTGCCCACCTGCACATATTGTATATGCCCTGCGTCCTCATTTTTCGCTTCATTGAAAATGAGCGTAGGAGCCGATTCGTCGAGCAAGTGGTAGCCTGAAGGAATAGTATGTTTACCGGCAAGCACCACACGCAGCGGCTGCTTGCCTGCCCACAGTCGTGATGTTAGTTGCGGGTTGTCGTTCAGCGCAGTGGTACTGCCTACAAGTATAGCATCCTCTTCGGTGCGCCACTTATGTACCAGCTGTTGGGTGTGTTGGTTGGTAATGGCAAAGCGGCCACGATCTACAGGTGACATATAGCCATCGGTGGTCTGCGCCCACTTCAGTATTATATACGGCCTGTTATTGGTATGGTAGCAATAGAACCTGCGGTTTACCCATAGCCCCTCTGAATGGTGTATGCCTGTCACTACGGCTATGCCGGCATCTTTAAGTATCTGTATGCCCTTGCCGCTCACCTGGGCAAAGGGGTCAGTATTGCAGATCACCACCTTCTTTACGCGCTCCGCTACCAGCCTTGTGGCGCAAGGCGGCGTTTTGCCGGTATGTGCGCATGGTTCCAGGCTCACGTACATGATGCTTTCCGGTACCAGGTGCTGGTCGGCAGGCTTTACACCGGCCAGGCAGTTCACCTCGGCATGGGTCTGCCCGTATTGTTGATGCCAGCCCTCGCCAATTATGCGATCGCTATGTACCAGCACAGCGCCCACCATAGGGTTGGGGCTGGTGTGCCCTTTGCCTAGTTGTGCCAGTTGCAGGCAGCGTTGTATGTACAGACCGTTTTGCATTTTGGGGCTGCGAAATTAGCGAAAAGCATCCATTAAATTAGAAAAATAGCATATCTGCGTGCTTAAACACCTTAATCTTATACGTTTATGACAAAACTGCAATAACAAAGCCCGTAACTTTACCACATGATAGCGGAGAAAAAAGAGGCTATACGGCTTTCGGAACTGCCCACAGGTGCCAAAGCGGTGATACACAGCCACGATGAGAGTGATTTTCAGCTCACGCTTATGGAAATGGGGTGTATACCCGGAGAGCCGGTATGGGTGGAAATGATAGCTCCGCTGGGCGACCCGCTGGCCATACAGATAGCCGGCTACTACCTGAGTCTGCGTAAAAAGGACGCCGACAGGATATGGGTGACCCTGAAATAACGCCATTTATTGCCGGATAAGTTTTTGCCAGATACTTCAGGGCTATTTTGTATTCCGTTATATTTAGTATATTAGCGGGATTTTTAGATATTACTATACTTGTAAGTCAACCATTTTGTCTATGCACTACAGCGCGATAATTAAGAGAAGTGTACTCTTCATAGTCTTGTCCGTATTCGTTTTCGGAGGATGTAAGAAAACCGATTCGAACCCGCTTTCTGATGAGGATGATGCAGGAGGTTATGCTTCTGACCTTTCCCGCGTAGAATGGATGAGCAACGATGCCATTTCTATAGCCGATGCTGCCGGTAATTTTTACAATGGTGCCTATATGAAGGGAACCAACACGTTCGGTACGTGCGCCATCGTATCTATCGATACGCTGAGTTCGCCGCATATGCTTATCGTACGTTTTGGTAACGAAAATTGCGTGTGCCTGGATGGTAAGAGCCGCAGGGGTACTATATC
>CANGNA010000084.1 GCA_947455215.1 Chitinophagaceae bacterium | reverse complement strand
TTAGTCAATATCCCGGTAAAGCTTTATTCGGCCATTCAGTCGAGCAACCTGGACCTGGATATGCTTGACAAGAAAGATCATGCTAATATCAAGTTCAAAAGGGTAAACGAACAAACGGGGAAAGAGGTAGCATGGAACAACATAGTGAAAGGGTACATGCTCAACGACAAATATGTAGTGCTCGACGATAAGGATTTTGAGCAGGCCAATGCCAAAAAATCGCAGATCATTGAGATAACCGAGTTTGTGAACGAAAGCGAGATAGACAGTATATTATATGAAATGCCTTACTACCTGGGGCCGGCAAAATCGGGAGAAAAAGCGTACTCGCTTTTAAGAGCAGCACTGGAAAAGAGCGGCAAGGTGGGAATAGCCCAATTTGTATTACGTAATAAAGAACATTTGTGTGCCCTGAAAGCAACGGATGAAGTGATCATGCTGGTGCGACTGCGATTTGGCGAGGAAATAAGAAGTGTTGATGAAGTAGCACCTAAAGGGGCTGCATTGAAACCAGCAGAGTTGAAAATGGCGATATCGCTGATAGAACAGTTGTCAGATAAATTCGACATCAATAAGTACAAAGACAATTATCACGAGGAATTAATGAAAGTGATAAAAGCTAAAGCAAAGGGCGTGCAGCCAAAAACACCGACAATAAAGATAGTGAACAGCAAATCTAAAGACCTGATGGCCCAGCTGAAAGCCAGCCTGGAGACAAAGCACAGAAAGGCATCATAACCGGATATATTTTCTTACAATTAAAAAACATACGAATCAAAAATGAAAACAACAACAAAATCAACGACCGCCAAGGCGGCCCGCACGCAGCGCACTGCGAAATCTACCGCAGACAATTCCGAACTGGAAAAGTTCTTTGTGGATGAACTGAAAGACATCTACTGGGCAGAAAAACACCTGGTAAAGACACTACCCAAAATGTCGAAAGCAGCAACCACACAGGAATTGAAGGAAGCCTTCCTGGATCACCTGGAGGAGACAAAGGAACATGTGAGCAGGCTGGAACAGGTGTTTGAACTGATGGGCAAAAAAGCACAGGCCAAAAAGTGCGACGCTATGGCGGGCATCACAGAAGAAGGCAACGGAATTATTGAAGAAACAGAAGACGGCACTTCTACCCGCGATGTCGGGCTCATCCTGGCAGGCCAGAAGGTAGAACACTATGAGATCGCTACCTACGGAGGTTTGGCGCAACTGGCAACAACCATTGGCCGCGAAGATGCTGCTAAGATACTCCGTATGACCCTGGAAGAAGAGAAAAAAGCCGACGGCCTGCTGACCACCATTGCCGAAAGTAAAGTAAACTATGAGGCAAGCACAGAAGAAGCTGATGATGAAGAATGAGTATTAGCACATATCGATAAGAAAGGCGCCTTGAAGGGCGCCTTTCTTATGATCTCATTGTTACCATTCTATTTCTGTTGTTGTTGCTGTTCTTTCTGCTTTTGCTTTTTATCTATTATAGCACCTGTGCCTAAACCGGCACCAGCACCCAATATGCCGCCTATAATAGCACCTTCACCTTTACGCTTATCTACCATTGCACCAGTAATAGCACCAGCACCGGCACCTATTACAGCGCCTTTGGCTTTAGCACTCCACCCCTTCTTTTGCTGTGTTTGCGCAGGTGCCTGCTGCGTACTTGCAGTACTGTTCTGATAGCCACCTGAAGATGACGAAGACATATGGCTATGGCTATGATGCACTGCGCCAGACCTGGCTGTTGCTGCCTGGGCAGATTCGTATGACACCTGTTGCTGCTGCAACTGTACTGCCTGGGCCACAGAGTCGGCTATTTGTTTCTTATATGCTTCGTTTTTCAACGAATCTATTGTTCGCTGCTGTGCCACAGCCTGGTCGTTTTCGGCAGAATTCTTGCATGCGGTCATCGATGCGGCCAGGCATGCTACAATAAGTATCTTCTTCATGATCATTCGTTTTGGTTCTGAACTTAGCAATTAAAGAACTGTGCCATCATGGACATGTGCGTAACAGTTTGACTACCAAAAACAAAAAAGCGGGAACCGTATGGTTCCCGCTTTACTATCTAAAAGGCGATCAACTATTTGATGCTGATCTCAACACGCCTGTTTTGTGCGCGGCCTTCTTTTGTTTTATTGTCAGCAATAGGTGATTTAGCACCATTGCCCTTTATCTTGATGCGCTTAGCACGAACACCATGTTTCAACAAGTAAGCTTTAACAACCGCTGCCCTCTTTGCAGACAGCACCTTGTTATAAGTAGCCTTACCTGTGGCATCAGCGTAACCATTGATGATAACGATCGCATCCTTATCATCCTTCAGATTCTGCACTGCATCCTGTAGGGCAGGGTAGCTTGATTTCCTGATGGTTGTCTTATTCAGATCGAACAGGATAGGCATTTTAACCTTTACCTCATTTTCGGTCTTTTCTACAGGCGGAGGAGGTGGAGGCAGCGGACAACCATTGTTGCTTGCAGGACCAGCTTCGTTAGGGCACTTGTCTTCGTTATCAGGTATACCGTCACCATCTGTGTCAGGGCAGCCGTGATATTGAGCCAGGCCCTTCACTGTAGAACAAGCATCATCCTTATCAGGTATGCCGTCACCGTCGGTATCGGGGCAACCCTGGAACTGCGCAAGACCTTTAACTGTAGGGCATGCATCATCCTTATCAGCAATGCCATCGCCATCAGTATCAGGACATCCGTGGAACTGAGCCAGACCCTTAACTGTAGGACATTCGTCTTCTTTATCAGGTATGCCGTCACCGTCAGTATCAGGGCAGCCACCAAACTGCTCCAGGCCTTTTACGTCAGGGCACAGGTCGCGCTTGTCTGGTATTCCATCACCGTCGGTGTCTTTAGCTTTACCAAAATAAATACGGGCGCCAATGTTAAGCCCCAGCGAGCTGCTGGTTACAGAGCTCATACCATTTGTGAGCGAAGTGTAGCTGCCTACCTTATCGGTAAGGCGATAATTGCTCATATCACTCTTGAAAGTCTGGTAAGTGTAATACAAACCAAAATCCAATGCTACGTGAGGACTAACCAGGTAACTAACAGACGGCTTCAGCAACAGGCCGATAGAACCGGTCTTGTAAGATGCATCGCCTGTATTGCTGGCAGGCTTCTGTGCCAATCCTACGTTATAACCTTGTGTGCGCAGTTTGTTGAAGGTATCTGCTATGTTACCGTTAGGGTTTTTAGTGGTATAATAGTCTTTAGTGATCACCCAATCAGCAGCGTCGAGGTTATTGATGCTGTGGTTATCGTAATATGCCGCATAACCGCCTTCAACAGCCTTATAAGCATAAATTGCTTCATAATTAAAGGAGGCGTCTGTAGTATAGCTATTCTTCAGCTGCATGTTATATAATATACCGGCATCCATAGCGAAGCCCCAGTGCTTACCGAACTGGTTCTTGTACTTTAATACAACCGGGATATTGATATTCGTCATTTTCAACGACTCCTTAATAGGACCGTTAGCAGTTATATGCTGGCGGAATACATCGTTGCGGCTGTCTACGGATTGATACTCCACATGGAACTGATCCAATGTCATATCTCCACTCTGTGCCATGTACATAAATCCTACGCCGACACCCCAATGACGATTCTTTCCGAAGAAATAACCGAGCTGTGCGTCAAAACCGTAAGCCATGCCATTATCAAACTTCACCTTACCAATATTGGTTGCGGCCAATGCATTGGTATAGTTACCTTTCATATCTACCTGAGTGAGGTCCTGCATCAGCAAGCCACCCTTCAGATTAATATCCAGGCACCATGCCGGCAACAAAGCATCATATTGCTTTCTTTTTGCTTTCAGGCTATCCTGGGCGAGCGCCTGGCTAAGCGCAGCTGTGCCCAGTATAGTCATTAGTATATATTTCCTAATCATATGCGTGTGTAATTGCTGCAAAAATAATTTATTTTATTACAGTATTAGTATCCGTCAACGCTTTGCCGATCAAAACGGTAAAAAATGATGACGAAACCCACAATAAAGATTGCGAAATATTTGTAATCATATTCATTCAGGCAGGAAAAATAAGGGTTGCCCCTACCTTTAGCCACATACCATCATTAGTTATTTGACATTTTTAGCAGCCCATATGGCCAAACTACTGCTTGTATGTGGCAATTTTAATTTTTTAATAATATTAGAGCGATGCTTTTCAACTGTTTTGAGAGAAATAAAGAGCATCTCCGCAATTTCCTGAGACGTTTTTTGTGCTGCGATGACCTGCAAAATTTTTCGCTCTGTTGGTGTCAGTTTGTCGATACCAGAATCTGTTTCATCTTCTTCACTTATGGTCATATGCTGGCTTAGCTGGCGACTGTAGTAGCTTAGCCCCCTGTCCACAGTCTGCAAACATTGATCCAGCTCATCCAGTGCAAAATCTTTCAGCAGGTAGCCAACAATACCTATAGCCATTGCTTTGTCACGCAATATCTTTTCTTTGTGCATGGTGAGCAAAATAACCTTGGTGGCCAGTTTCTCATCACGCACCCTTTCAGCAATTTGTATTCCCGTCATGCCTGGCATGTTATGATCCAGGATAGCCACATCCGGTTTAAGAGCAACGATGCTATTCCAGGTTTCAATGCCATTACTACAGGTACCGGCAACAAAGTAATGTCTTGTTGTAAGGTAGCTATGTATGCCCTGTAATACTACAGGATGGTCATCTGCGATCAATATTCTCATTGTACGGAAAGTCTAAAGATAATTCAGTTCCTTTGTTTTTTACAGAGCTGATTTTTAATTGGGCATTAATACTTTCTGCGCGCCGCTGCATGGTCTGCAGGCCAAAGGACGCTGTACTACTATTTTTCTCATCAACATCGAATCCCACACCATTGTCCTTTATGATGAGTTTCACAATATCGCCCTCTCTTTTAAGACCAACATATACGGATGTAGCTTGCGCATATTTGAGAACATTGGTCAACGCCTCCTGGAAAACTCTATATAGCTGAAGAGCAACAAATTTGTCCAGCTTACCATCAAATTCTATTTCTGATGATATAAAGATATCTTCAGCCAGGTCCAGCTTCTGCAACTGACTTTCCATTGCCGTTTGTAAACCTACCATATCCAGTAACGCCGGATATAACTCCCTCGACATACCCCGTACACTTTCTATGATATCAGCCACCATATCGGCCTTATCGGTGTTATGTTCCAATATAAGGCTGTTCTTCAATAACAACAATTCCTGTCCCAAGCCGTCATGCAGTTCGTGCGCCAGCCTATTTTGTTCTGACTCCGTATTTTGAAGAAGTTTTTGTGTAAAGGTCCTGTTCATTCGCTCTTTTTCGCGCAGTTCGAGATTGGCCCTGTAACCTAACGCCAGCAGCAACAACAAGCAAATGCTGACGAAAACCAGGATGATGATCTTGGTATTTTTAGATTGGGTTTCATTTATAGCTATTTGTAGACTCAAAGCCTCCTCTTTCTGCGCTGTATTAAACTTCATCTGCTCGGCAATAACGGCGAAGATCTGCTGCTGATGGTGTACAGAATCATTTAACCGAGTATACTGCTCATAATATTTCAATGCTTCCTTGTAATTACCTGAGGCTTTATTAAGCATATACCGCACCTGGTACACGCATCGCCAGCGTTGTATGTTCCAGGGCTTCAGATCGGATTGATAGATATCTATATTTTTCCCTGCTTCAAGGTAATCACCAAAATGTATGTTCATCTGTGCCAGGTGGAAGAGATAGTCGTAATATTCATCGTTTGTGCCATTCAACTTATCCGGATAGATGCCCGCGCTCATTGCCCTGGCTTTATCAAACTCGCCATTCTGCACTGCTATATTAAACCTATAAGAATTGATCAACTGTGTCAGCCTGTCCGCGTTAGGTTCGTTGGCGATAATGGACGCCAGAGTATCCAGCGAGCGAAGCGCTTTGGCACGATCTCCTAATTCTATCTCGAAGTTAGATCGGCGTATATATATGTCGAACAACTTCTGAGGCAACTTGTAGCGGCGCGCGACGGCGATACTTTTATCCAGGCAGGCGATACCAGCCGCATAATCTGCCATGTAATAATAAAGAACAGCACGTCTTTGGTTCACATCTACGTTACACTCACTAATACCGTTCATCCCGGTTTTGATCAAAACTGAGTCTATCTTCTCGAAGTAACTGTTAGCAATAACAATATCATGCTTCACATTCATGTAAAATGTACCAAGGCCGCTGTAACCTTTTATAATCAAGCATGGGTCTTTTAACCGTTCCGCTATCCGTATCGATTTAAGAAAATAGTTCAGCGCCGACACATTATCCAGGTGATAACGGGTATACAGTCGGCCGGTGATATCAAAAAGGAATACGGTGTTCACATCAATATGCGTAGTATCAATATTATTGCAAAGGGTCACCAGCATTTGCTGATCGTCCTTCAGCAGGTCTTTCTTGGCGCTATCCAGTAGTAACCGGTAGTCGGCAACCAGTTCTTTAAAGCGCTTCTGGCCCAGGCAAAATGCTACATATTGCTGAAACGCAGCGCTATCCACGCGCTTAGATGCAAAGAGCTTTGTACGCAGCAAACCGACAGAATCGGCTGCGGCCTGCACACCACTGATGCATAAGAAGAAAACAATAAAGCAGAGTATGAACCTTTTAAGCATCGTTGTAACAACCGTACGCAATAATATACATTTTATTTACAATGCCCTACAACAAATACGGAACACCACACATACTACAAACAAAAACCAAATCATTCAAAGGCATCTATTTATAATAATGAGTTGATATATTCGCACTATCAGCCAATTACCATATGAACAAAACACGCCTGGAAGCCTTTAGCGATGGAGTATTTGCCATAATCATCACCATTATGGTGCTGGAATTGAAAGTGCCGCATACCGCAGATTGGTCTGCGCTGCAAGAGCTATTGCCGGCCTTCCTCAGCTATGTGATGAGTTTCATTTACGTGGGCATTTATTGGGGCAACCATCACCATATGGTGCACACTGTAAAAAAGATAACCCCCGGCATCATATGGGGTAATATGTCTTTGTTATTTGTATTGTCGCTAATACCATTCGCCACTGGATGGATGGGCGAGAATCATTTTGCAGCCAACACACTTATTGTATATTGTATATTATTATTAATGGCGGGTGTTACGTACACCATATTGCAATTGGCCATTGAAAAAAGTCATCCCTTTACCGATGAGATGAAAAAGGCATTTGGTAAGATGCGGGCAAAAGGAATTGTATCTGTTGTGTCCTATAGCCTGGCCATACTACTTGCCTGCGCTATGCCTGTAATATCTGCAGTGCTGATAGTTGGTGTAGCAGTAATGTGGCTGGTGCCCGACAGGAGTATTGAAAAAGCGCTGAAGGCTGAACACCAATAAAAATGCATTTCAAATGATTTCAATATTTTTGCTATCTAAATAATATCGTTTGAGTGCCACTGTTTTTCTGATCACGCCTCCGTTCACCCAGCTGAACACACCCTACCCTGCCACTGCATACCTGAAAGGTTTCCTGAATACTAAGGGTATTACTGCCTTCCAGGCCGACCTGGGTATTGAGGTTACGCTGGCATTGTTCTCTAAAACAGGGCTTACCAATATATTCTCTACCGCTGAACAATGGACGGGTGAAAAGAACGACAACATCAGGCGCATCCTGGCATTGAAAGATGATTATATCAATACGATAGATCCCGTCATAGCCTTCCTTCAAGGTAAAGATCCCACACTGGCGCACCTTATCTGTAAGAGGAACTATTTACCCGAAGCATCTCGTTTCAGTCACCTGGATGACCTGCATTGGGCTTTTGGTGCCATGGGCATGCAGGACAAGGCCAAACACCTGGCTACCATGTACCTCGAGGACCTTTCTGACCTGGTTACCACGTGCATTGATCCGCATTTTGGCTTCAGCAGGTATGCCGAGCGCATGGGGCGATCGGCTAACAGCTTTGATGAGTTGTATACAGCGCTACAGCAGCCGCTTACCTTTATAGACACCATATTAATAGACATACTTAGCAAGCGGATGGAACAGGTACAGCCTAAACTGGTGGCGTTATCCGTTCCCTTCCCCGGCAATCTGTACGCATCGCTGCGCTGCGGGCAATGGATAAAACAACACTACCCTGATGTGAAAGTGGCAATGGGTGGCGGATTTGCCAATACCGAATTGCGCTCGCTATCTGATCCTCGCGTATTTGAGTTTTACGATTTCATTACCCTCGATGACGGCGAGGCGCCCATTGAAAACCTAATAAAACATATTACAGGCACAATACCGGCAGAAGAGCTGAAACGCACCTTCCTGCTCTCGGACGGGGTGGTAACCTATATTAATAACAAAGCCTGCACCGATTACAAACAGGGCCAGGTAGGCACACCCGACTACAGCGATCTATTACTGAAAGACTACATATCGGCTATTGAGGTAACCAACCCGATGCACAGCCTGTGGAGCGACGGACGCTGGAATAAACTGACCATGGCCCATGGCTGTTATTGGGGCAAGTGTACGTTCTGCGATATATCGCTGGACTATATAAGCGCCTACGAACCTATAGCAGCATCATTGTTATGCGACAGGATAGAGGAAATAGTAGCGCAGACAGGACAAACCGGCTTTCACTTTGTAGACGAGGCTGCACCACCCGCATTGATGCGCGCACTGGCACTTGAAATCATCAGGCGAAAAATAAATATCAGTTGGTGGACCAACGTACGGTTTGAAAGAAGCTTTACCCGCGACCTATGTATCTTATTACGCGAGTCGGGGTGCATTGCTGTGTCGGGCGGATTAGAAGTAGCCTCAGACAGGTTACTGGCATTGATCAATAAGGGCATCACTGTAGCGCAGGTGGCCAAGGTGAACAAAAACTTTACCCAGGCGGGCATCATGGTGCACGCCTACCTGATGTACGGTTTCCCTACACAAACAGCGCAAGAAACAATAGACTCGCTGGAAATGGTGCGGCAAATGTTCCAGGCAGGTATATTACAATCGGCCTTCTGGCATCAATTTGCCATGACGGCGCATAGCCCCGTGGGCCTGGAGCCGGAAAAGTACAAAGTAAAAAAGGTGACGGATACCATTGGCACCTTTGCCAATAACGACATTGTACACACCGACCCTACCGGTGCAGACCACGAAATCTTCAGCCTGGGGCTTAAAACATCGCTACTTAATTATATGAATGGCATCGGGTACGACCTGCCGTTACAAAAATGGTTCGATGAAAAAGTACCTAAAACAACTATTCAGCCTGACTATATAACCAGTCTCCTGGAGCAAGAGGAACTGGCAACCGCCAAGCCAACGGCCAAGGTGGTGTGGCTGGGCAAAGAGCCAACAGTTGAATTTGTAACCAAGTCGAAAAAAGGCAATACCTGGGAGTTGGCCTCGCTTACTTTCTACAGCAAAAAAGAAACTGCAGAGATAAAAGTAGACAAAGAGCAAGGCAAATGGCTGGCCGGTATACTCCCCCACCTTTCCCCAAATAATCCAAAAACCTTTACCCTGCAGGACGTAAGGGAAAGCTATGAGCAGGCAGGATTTGATGATTTCGAGCTGTTTTGGGATAATAAGCCGATCAGTACATTATATAAGTTTGGGTTGCTCACTTTGTGACAGATACGCATTAAAAAACACAAATGATTAACAGAATATTATTCTTTCACACACTAACTTTGTAGCGTTAAAATGCAAGCTGCGCGCATACATATCATCCAGATACTGGGCATCCTGATGCTCATATGCGGCTACCTGGCTAGCGACCGCCCCGACAGGTATTCTGTGATGCACTTTAATGTATCGGGCTACCAGCAGTTTGCCGGCGTAACAGATGATGATTGTTACGAAACTGAATACGTAACAGTCAGTTCCTCTACCGACCATCACCCGCATAAGTTTCGTGTTGCCAAGTTCTTTTCACTGAAAACGATCATACCCCAGTTGTCTGTCGCATTTCAGTTCAGGCCATTATTATCTGTCAATTACATAGTTCCGCTTTCTGAGAACTATTATTTTCTTTTCTGTAAAGAGATAAATCCACCTCCCCCCAAAGCCTGTTAACCCCGGTTTGGGGCAGTTTTACATGAAATCTATTACAATATAACACCATTGAAATAGATTCGTGTTCAGGCAGTATACGGCTGGCATCAGCCATTTTATATCATTTAATTTATTGACCACGCATGCTACTACACAAGCTTGCAAAAGGCACGTACACATTCTTATGTGTATGGGCTTTGCAAACATCTGCTCACGCGCAGAGCACTATTCCTGCGGCAGATACTTTACGCCTGACACTACAACAGGCCGAGGGCATTTTCCTGGACAGTAACCTGCAGTTGCTGGCACAACACTACAACATCCAGTCGAACAAGGCACTGGTAGAACAGGCCCGCAAATGGGATAACCCCATACTGGCCACAGATCAGAACCTGTATTCCAATCATGCATTCTTTCAGCACGGCAGGGATGCTGCCGGAGAACGCCAGGGACAGTTTTTCGTGCAGGTGCAGCAGCTAATAAAAACAGCCGGCAAACGCGGTAAACAGATAGACCTGGCCCAGACCAATGTAGCGCTGGCCGAATGGCAGTTCAAAACTGTGATGCGGGAATTGAGGGCTACCCTTATAAAGGATTTCTATACCATAGCACAATTGCAGGGTAATGCCGCACTTTATAACGATAATATGGCGCGCCTGCTGAAACTGGAGAAAGCGATGAGCGCGGCATACACTTCCGGCAACATTGCACAGAAAGAATACCTGCGCGTACAGGCACTGATCCTGAATCTGAAACAGGACATGACCGATAACGGCCGCGACCTCGCCGATGCAGAAAGCGAACTGAAAACACTGCTACAGGTAACCGGCAATACCTTTGTGCTGCCGATAGTGGGAGAGAGAGAACCTGCTGCCATGCCGGAGTTAGGTCTTTTCCAGGCCATGGATACAGCGGCCAGGTATAACACCGACTATAACCAACAAGTACTACAGGCGCAGTATAGCCACCAAAACCTGCGTCTGCAAAAAGCCCTTGCGGTACCCGACGTTACTGTAGGGCCCGAATACGATCAGTCATCAAACTATATACCTAACTATTATGGCTTGGGCATTAACCTGCCTATCCCTTTGTGGGACCGTAACCAGGGTAATATAAAGGCTGCCCGCTGGCAGGAAAAAGGCGACCAGGCACTGTTGAAACAGGCACAGCAAAAGCTGAAAAATGATGTGCTGAGTGCATGGCAAAAACTACAACTGGCAGTAAACCTGAACGCAGGAACCAACCAGACCTTTTATAACGACTACGGCCAACTATACAAGAACATAATAGAAAGCTACAATAACCGGCAGATAAGCCTGATAGAATTCCTGGAATATTTTAACGACTACCAGGATGTACGAAAGAACCAGCTGCAGCAATTATTGAACCTGCGCATGGCCAAGGTGGAACTGAACGATGTAGTAGGTGTAGATATAGCCCGTTAATAACATTTAAAAGAACAAGAAGTGAATCATAACGATAAAAAGACAATGAGAGGAATACTATTATCGGCTTTTGCCGTACTGGCCTTACTAAGCTCATGCAAACACGAGGTGAAACAGGAAGAAAAATCTAAAACCTTTGTGCTGAGCGATACTATGAAGCATATGATACAGCTGGACACTGTGACCAACTGTAATGTATCATCCGAACTATCATTAAGCGGCGTGGTGAGCTTTAACGAAAATAATGTAGTAAAAGTATTCCCACGCAGCAGCGGGCAGGTGATAGAAAGCAAGGTATCGCTGGGCGATAAGATACACAAAGGGCAGGTACTGGCGATAATAAAGAGTGCCGACGTTGCTGGCACCTACAACGATCTTGGCAGTGCCAATGCCGACCTTGCTATAGCTAAAAGGCAAATGGACAACCAGGAGTCGCTGTATAAAAATGGGATCAGCAGCGAGCGGGAATACAACGAAGCCAAACAGAATTATGAAAAATCGCTGGCTGCCCGTAATAAGATACAGTCGCTTATCAACATCAATGGTGGCGGCAAAACCAGCTCTGGCGGAGAGTACCTGGTAACTGCGCCTATAGATGGCTATATAGTAGAGAAAAAGATAGCTGCGGGTGCATTTATCCGTCCGGATATGGGCGATAACCTGTTCACGATATCAGACCTCAAAAATGTGTGGGTGTATGCCAATGTTTACGAAACAGACATCAATAAAATAAAGGAAGGATATAATGTAAAGGTGCTGCCGATAGCCTACCCCGACAAAACCTTTACAGGCAAGATAGACCGCGTGGGCGAAACCCTGGACCCGCAGAGCAAGGCCTTGAAAGTCCGCATCAACCTGGACAATACAGATATGTTGCTAAAGCCCGACATGTTTGCTAAAGTGCTGGTGAGCAATGTAGAAGGTGGCCAGTCGCTATGCGTACCACGTACTGCACTGATACCACAGGAAGGTAAACACTACGTAGTGATCTATGTAAATGACAGCGACATGAAAGTATCGCAGGTGGAGGTAATGAAAACAACAGCAGAGAAAGCCTTTATATCAGAAGGGGTATCGAGTGGAGATCGCGTAGTGACCAAAAACCAGATACTCATTTTTAACCAGTTGACAGGCCAATAGTTCCCGGCAAACTGAAAAACAACATTCATGAATAAGCTAATCAAGCAGATCATATATTTTTCACTGCGGCACAGATACTTTGTATTTTTTATGACCGCTATACTGGCCGTAATAGGCTATATGTGCTATAAGGAGACCCCGATCGAAACCTTCCCGGACGTCACCAATACGCAGATCATCATCATCACGCAGTGGCCTGGTCGCAGTGCTGAAGAGGTAGAAAAATTCGTTACTATACCGCTGGAAACAGCACTCAACTCGGTGCAGAGCAAGATCAACCTGCGTTCTACGTCGTGCTTCGGGCTGTCTTATGTGCGCCTTATATTCGACGACAACGTAGATGATGCCTTTGCACGCCAGCAGGTGTTTACCAGGATAGGCAATGCCGACCTGCCCGATGGAGTATCGCCAGAAGTAGAGCCGCCATATGGCCCTACAGGCGAGATATACCGCTACACACTGGAAAGCAAAACGAAGAACATACGCGACCTGAACGAGATACAGGAATGGGTGCTCGACCGACAGTTCAAATCGGTACCGGGCGTAGCCGACGTAAACACCTTTGGTGGCGGCGAGAAGATATACGAAGTGCGCGTGAACCCAAGCCAGATACAGAATTATGGTCTTACACCATTAGATGTGTATACCGCGGTAAATAAAAGTAACATCAACGTAGGTGGCGATGTACTGGAGCAGAATGGCCAGTCGTTCATTATCCGTGGTATCGGTCTGCTGAACGACATCAACGAGATCAATAACATCATTGTTACCAAGATCAACGGGGTGCCTATCCTGGTGAAGAACCTGGCCACTGTTGTGGAAACAGAGAAGCCACGCCTGGGCGATGTAAAACACGACAAGGACGAAGATGTAATTGAAGGTATCATAGTAATGCGTAAAGGCGAAAACGCCGAGCAGGTACTGAACAAGATACACGATAAGGTAAAAGACCTGAACGAGAATATTTTACCAAAAGACGTGAAGATAGTACCCTTCTACGACCGTACTAACCTGATGGAGTTTGCCACGCATACCGTGCTGCACAACCTTTTTGAAGGCATCATACTGGTAACGCTGATCGTACTCATCTTTATGGCCGACTGGCGTACCACATTGATAGTAGGTATTATCGTCCCATTGGCGCTCCTCTTTGCATTTATGCTGATGAAGATGCGCGGCATGACCGCCAACCTGCTGAGTATGGGTGCGGTAGACTTCGGTATCATTATAGATGGTGCGGTGGTGATGGTGGAGGGCATCTTTGTGGCGCTTGATCACAGGGCCAAAGAGGTAGGTATGGAGAAGTTCAACAAGCTGGCCAAGCTGGGCCTGTTCAAAAATGTAGGTACAGAAATGGGCAAGGCTATCTTCTTTTCCAAGCTCATCATCCTTACCTGCCTTATACCCATTTTCGCATTCAAGAAAGTAGAAGGCAAGATGTTCTCTCCGCTGGCCTTTACCCTTGGCTTCGCATTGCTGGGCGCATTGATCTATACGCTTACGCTGGTGCCTGCACTATCCAGCATACTGCTGCGCAAGAATGTACGGGAGAAGCATAACCCCGTTGTACTGTTCTTTGAAACATACATTATGAAGGCGTTCAAGTTTGTGTACCGCAAACCAAAGGCCAGCCTTATAGTAGCTATCTCTTTCATGGTACTCAGTTTTGCCTCTGCTAAATTCCTGGGTTCTGAGTTCCTTCCGGAACTGGATGAAGGTGCTCTGTGGGTGAAAGCGCAGCTACCTATGAGTGCGTCGCTTGACGAGTCGAACCAGATATCGCGCAAGATGATGACCATCCTGCAGCAGTTTCCCGAAGTGAAGCATACAATGGCGCAGGTTGGCCGCACCGTGGACGGTACAGACCCGAAAGGCTTCTTTAATATAGAAATAGCCGTAGATCTGAAACAAAAAGACGAATGGCCTGAAGGGGTGACCACCGAGAGCCTGATAGATGCAATGGATAAACAACTGAGCAAGATACCGGGCATCCTGTTCAACTACTCACAGCCTATACGCGATAACGTGGAAGAGGCCGTAGCGGGCGTACCTGCATCGCTGGCGGTAAAGATATTCGGCACCAACCTGAATACCATGGATACCCTGGCCAACCAGGTAATGGCACAGCTACGCACGGTACAAGGCGTAGAAGATCTGGGTGTGTTGCGTAACCTTGGCCAACCGGAATTCCGCATAGAGCTGAACCAGGAAAAAATGGCCATGTATGGCGTAAGCATTGCCGATGCCAATGCTGTTATTGAAATGGCCATAGGCGGCAAAGCGGCTACACAGCTGTATGAAGGTGCCCGTAAGTTCGACATCCGTGTGCGTTACGATAAAGACTTCCGTAATACGCAGGAAAAGATAGAACAACTGATGGTGCCTACGGCCGACAATACACGCATACCACTGAAGGAAATAAGCGACATCAAAGTGCTGACAGGTCCATCGTTTGTATACCGCGACAACAACGCACGTTATATCCCTGTAAAATTCTCGGTACGTGGCCGCGATCTTGGCAGCACCGTGAAAGAAGCACAGCAGAAAGTAGCACAACATGTAAAGCTGCCGCATGGCTATAGCCTTACCTTCAATGGCGAATTTGAGAATGCCGAGCGCGCATCCAATACATTGGCCAATGTGGTGCCTATCTGCCTGCTGGCTATCTTCCTCATATTGTTCATTACCTATGGCAATGTGAAGGACGCATTGCTGACCATCATGAACGTACCATTCGCACTGATAGGCGGCATACTGGCGCTGCATGTTACACACATGAACTTCAGCATCAGTGCGGGCATCGGCTTCATTGCCCTGTTCGGTGTATGTATACAGAATGGTGTGATATTGATCAGCGTGTTCAAAAAGAACCTGTCTGAAAAGATGACCCTGCACATGGCCATAGAGCATGGCGTGCATACGCGTATACGCCCTGTGGTAATGACGGCCCTGATGGCAGCCATAGGCTTGCTACCGGCAGCTATCAGCACGGGCATTGGTTCGGAAACGCAAAAGCCGCTGGCTATAGTAGTTATTGGTGGGTTGATCACTTCTACCCTGCTTACCCTGTTGATACTTCCGGTGATCTATGCCATGGTGTATAACCTGATGCACAAACGCGAGAACAGGAAACTGCTACGCAAGTTGGGTGCCATCAGCCACCCACCAGCGGACCATAAAGAAGACCTGCAAGGTCATTAAAATTAAAACCACTCAAAATGCAGAGCGGCTGTCTGAAAAAGGCAGCCGCTTATTTTTTATCGCTATACCAATACATGAACAAACAGAGCAACACAGTAATGATCATAACAATGTAGGGGTATAGCTTCCTTTGTAGCTCGTCGCGTTCGCGCTGCCTGTGGTATTGGGCTATAGCTTCATGATGTTCGATTATATCGGCTATCAGTTTCAGCCGTTGTGCTATAGGGCCTACATATTCAAAGCTCAGCCAGCGCATGGCCTTGAATACCTCTTCAATTATTGCTTTGTTGGCTTCGTCATCATCTGCCTTTTGCAGTACTGCTATATGAGCATCCGATAAAATAAGCAAGATGTAATCGCTCAGTGCTCCGCGGCTGATACGGTAGGTGTCCATAGCCGCAAGACTGTTGTTCATATCTATGCACACTTTTAGCAGCCAGGCTGGAGTTACTTCCTGCACATACTCCCGCCGGGCCTTTGCACTGGTAGCCCAGCGGTTATCATCATATCGCTCTCTGCGGATAGGATCACTCAACGTGGTGTAAGCCTCCGTTATCTCCCTGAACTGAACATCAGCAAACGGATTGCCGGGGTTCTTATCCGGGTGGTGCTGCATGGCCAGCCGCCTGTACGCCTTCTTTATCTCGCTAAGCGATACAGAAGGTTTAACACCTAATATTTTATAGTAGTCCTTCAAGATAGTCGTAAGTCAAAAGTAGTAAGTCGTAAGCTCTTCATACTTCACATTTTCGCATTGAGCCATTGAGCAATTAAGGCATTCAGCCCTTATCCTTACTATCCCACATAAACACACAACCCCATGTACGGTAGGGGCTCCATTTGGCCGATATCTTTAACATCTGCTCCTTCAGCGCCTTTTTATCTGCTATATCCAGCCCGTATATCCTTGCCATACCTTGCTGTATACCCAGATCATCAATAGCAAACACATCCTCGCGCCCCAACGTAAACATCAGCAACATCTCTACCGTCCATCGGCCCACACCCTTTATTTGTGTCAGCAGGTCTATTATCTCCTGGTCGCTCATCTTGTCCAGTTGCTTGTCTGTTATTTTATGCTCAGTTATAAAGGCCGCTACATGATGCACATAGTTGGCTTTGGCATTAGATAACCCTATAGAACGCAGCGTATCGTGCGGTGTAGCCATTATCTGCTGCGGTGTTGGCTCTTTGCTGCCATACAGATCAAGAAAACGCCGGAAGATCACATCGGCCACTTTTGTAGATAATTGCTGGCTCATTATAGAGGAGCACAGGCGCAG
>CANGNA010000083.1 GCA_947455215.1 Chitinophagaceae bacterium | reverse complement strand
GCACACTTCAACGCGCAGCAAAACCATTTAGCAACATTTGCATATATAACCTATTGCCTTAGTTGATGGCGCGAATAAAACTGGCAGCCGTTTTACACCAATTTTAATACTTACTGCACTACCGTTAATAGATTAAGTCGTAATTTCACTGCTTCAAACAAAAACTGTGAAAGCAATAATACCAGTAGCAGGTGCAGGCACTAAATTAAGGCCGCTTACATACACACAACCCAAAGCGTTGATACCCATAGCAGGGAAAACCATACTGGGTGTTATTGTAGACCAATTGATAGATGCCGGGGTAAACGAATTTGTGTTTGTTATTGGTTACCTGGGCGAAAAGATACAGCGCTATATAGATCGTAATTATCCGAACCTGAGTTGCACGTTTGTAACCCAAAACGACCGCCGTGGTACCGGCCATGCTATTTACATCACCAGGGAGGCCGTAGGCGAAGACGAAGTGATGATAGTGCTGGGAGATACTGTATGCGACTATAACGTGAAAGATGTGCTGGCCAGTACAGTATCGCAGATAGGTGTGCGCAAGGTGGATGACCCTCGTAGGTTTGGCGTAGCAGAACTGAACGACAAAGACAATGTAGTGCGCATGGTGGAGAAGCCGCTGATACCAAAGTCGAACATGGCAATGGTGGGCATCTACTACATAAAAGAAACAGGCAAGATGTACGAGGCCCTGGGCCAGCACCTTGCACAACCTGCCGACGAGAATGGCGAATATCACCTGACCAGCGCCCTGCAGCTGATGCTGGAGCAAGGCACACAGCTACACGCTTTCAGGGTAAACAACTGGTTCGATTGCGGCAAGAAGGAGACCTTACTCTCTACCAACGCAATACTACTGAAACAAATGGAAGATGATCGCGGCCAGGCACCATTGGGCGTATACAGCAATACAGTTGTTATACACCCGGTAAATATTGCAGAAGGCTGCTCTATAAGCAATTCTATAATAGGCCCCAACGTAACTATTGGCGAAAACACCAAGATAGAATCATCTATCGTTAAAGACTCTATTATTGGCTCTTATGCCGAGCTGCAGCAGGTGGTACTTAATTCCAGCATTATAGGCAGCGATGCCTTTGTAAGGGGTCTTAGCCAAAGCCTGAACATAGGTGACAATACAGAAATAGACCTGGCTTAAACGCCCTGGCAATACAATGATATTATATTGAAAGCTCCGCAATGCGGGGCTTTCTTCTTTTTACCGCCTAATAACACCGCGATTAGTTATAAGGAGAAATTAAAAAAGCCATCCAATAAGGATGGCTTTCAATAGTATGTCGTATCAAATTAGTTGTTAGGTGTTGGCGAAACGTAGCTGGCAGAGATAACGCCGTTTACGAAGTGTACGCCAGCCAGAGACTCTATAGTGTTGATGTCTACTTTGTGCAGTTCCAGCTTATCCTTTTCGAAGTATGGCTCAATGTTGTGGAACTGGTAGCACAGGTATTCATCTGTGCTTGGTATGTAGATGACCTTCCAGCAATATTCCGGAACAATAATGTTGTTGTCAGCACCTATTATCCAGTTGCGTCCTACAGTACCCGAGAATACTTTTACCTTCTTGTATTTTTTAGCCTTGGCCATTTCCTTCTTCTGCAGTTGCTCCCAAAGGGTCTTGTACAGATTTTTAGGCATTGGCATTACATTGGTAAAGTAGTAGCTTTCCCTGTAAGCATCCTTATCGCATGTATTTTCGTCAGGCGACATCATCTGTGCATGATCAAACTGAGTATTGTTATAGTCATCGCCCAGTGCTGAGAACTCAGGCAACTGAGGATCTGTAGCCAGCTTAATGCCGCTTTCGCCCTTTTGCTTGCTGCAATTGAACAGTTCTGGAGTGAGTGTATAAACCACTAAAACAGGAAGGTGCTGCGACTTGGAAAAATAACTGGTAAAGTTCTGGTTCCTGATCTTAACTATGTCCTGACCATAGGAGTTAAAACCAAGAGCAACCAGCAATACCATTGCCAATTTAGAAGCAATTTTTGATACACCCTTTTGCATATAGACCATTTATTCGGTTAATGATTTTTAAGTAATGGATTGTTGCAGCGCTAAAATTAGAACTTTCACACAATTTTTTATAATTAAACCACCGGTTTTTTACTTGTATTTGTTCCTTTTTTCGCTTTTGCTTTTTGTTTTATTACTATAAGCCGTCAATGATAGTCATTTTTTGGCGTTTTCTCAAATTTTTAAGCCATCATCTTATCAAATACTTTTTTAGCTCCTCCTCCATTCTGCCGAATACCTCCTGCTTCAGTGCGGCCATATCCTTGTCTTGTGGTTTTACAGGCGGAAGAAAGATCGCCCTGTTCTTACCGGGCCACAACTTCCACCAGCCACTGTAGTGCCATCGGTGCACCGTATCGGGCAATATCAGCGGCAATATATCTGTTCCCGTATTTACTGCCAGCCTGAAGGCGCCATCGTAAAAGCTCTTGAGCGGCGCTTCCGTCTCATTGAAGGTGCCCTCGGGGAAAATAAGGATATTGCCTTCTTTACGCAGCACACGCCACATCAGGCGCATACTTATAGCCCGGCTCACCTGGCTGCTTCGGTCTACCAATATCACCACCTGCTTGTAAATGAAGCCAATGATGGGCAACTTGCTTATCTCCTTTTTACCCAGGGGGCGAAAGTAAGCAGACACAGCAGGAAATATGGCCAACGTATCCATGTAAGAAATATGGTTGGCCACAATGATGAACCTACCCTCGGGCAAATTGCCGGAGACCCGCACCGGCATCCCTATAAGCCATAGCCAGCCTGTTGCCCACATGCGGATAAGCTTGTGTATGAGCTTACGAGCCCCTACATTATTGCCCAGGCTGATGAGCGCAAAAACAGGGAATGCAGCCACTATACTTACCACAAAAGTAATGGCAACAAAAGCCGTATAAAAAGGCTGGAGTAGGGTTCTAAGCATTGACCGGCTGTACTATAGTGGTAGTGTCGCCTGATCCTGATCCAGGGAACCAAGGCCTGCCTATATCTTTCTTATAAGGCCATGGCGTTTGCGATACAAACAGGAACAGCGCTATGAATGAGGACCAGAACATACGCTTGAACTTTTTAGCATCGGGAAACGGTGATTTGGCCGTATTGTAGGCGAAGTGCACCAGTATGATGCCAATGATCATACTTAACGGATGTTCCACAGCAAAAAAGCGGGTGGCATGATTGGCCATTGCCTGCCCCTTTTGCAGCATTTGCAAATGGCCTCCCATATAGAAAACGGCAAGACCGACCAGCAATTGCAGATCGCAGGAGATGAGCATGAACAGGGCGGTGAGCCTGTTACCTTTCAAAAAAGGCCCTTTCTTTTGTATACCAATAACGCTTTGTATAGCAACAACCAGTGTAAGCAGGATAACAAGATACCTCAGGATGCTGTGTACGGAAATAAATGTGTGCAGTTGCGGATTCATGTATTGAATTTGAATGGTAAAAGTAAGTATGAAATTTTAAATAGAACATCGGTATCAGTAACCCCAGCCCATTCTTTCTCTCAATTGGCGTATATGGGCTGCATGATGCTTGCCATGCCAGGCGTATAACGCCACCATCTCCCACAGCGGGAAACTGCGCTTGTATTGAGGATGAAAGTAGGTACGCTGCCAGTCGGTCTCCTTCATGTCGTTCAAAATGGCTACCATTCTGCGATGCACGGCATGCAGCAAGGTTACAGATATGTTTACCGGCACTGTCCTGGTGTCGCTCATTTCTGCCCACAGTTCTTCCTTGTAAGGGGTTATCGTCGGGTTATCTTCGGTAAGGGCCAGCTTTAATCTTATATAAGCGTTCATGTGGCTGTCGGCTACATGGTGTACTACCTGCTGTACGGTCCACCCGCCTTCACGATACAGTGTTTCCAGTTGGTATACATCCATATTCTCAATACAGGCATCCATCAGCATAGGCAACGCCGTAATGCTGTTTATCCACTGCCGTATATCGCTATCCGTATACTGCTGCGGGGTGGTGTATCTGCCAATGGGATACTTTAATTCTTCCAGGCCGGGGTTATCCATCGCTGTTTATTTTTTACCGTAGAGAAAATTGTAAAACTGCAATTCCGCATCTGTAGGCCGGTATATGTGGTTGAGACGCGAGTATTTATTCCTGTAGGTGAAATACTGTTCCAATATATCGGCACCATTGGTCACTACTATCACAAGGTCGGGCTCAGTAAATCGTGCCTTATCTTTATACAACGACTCAAAATCATCCATAGAATAATTGGGTACGCCTGCATTCACTATCACTTTATCCGGGTGCCGCTTCTGTAAAATTGACGTGGCAATAAATTCATTGTCCAGCATCGGGTTGTACACCTCACCATCTCCCAGTATCAATATGGTCTGTTTTGTTTTTGGGAAAGTAATATCGCAATCCATGCGCAGGCCTTGCGAGTTCACCTTCAGGTGATAACCCTGGTCGGCATAGTCATAGATCACTTCGTCCTGGTTAGGATCAAGGTCGCCAAAAGTTTTAGGTTTATTATCCTGCGACATATGCTTACTGCTGCGGACCGTATCGTAACGGCTGATAATAGCATCCAACTGATCGGCAATATATACGGCACCTTGCTTAGACCACGCACCTTCGCCACCTGTAGCCGTAAAAGGGGTGAGATCCCGCTGTGCCATACTGTCTGCAAGGTCGTACGCATCAACACCCAGGTTATCGGCAGTTACCATAATGAACGGTATTCCGTACGTATTTGCCGGGGTGGCATCTTTACCTACCTCTATGCTCAGCACTACCAATACCAACCTTGCGCAATCCTTATCTGCAGCTACTTTCAACTCTATAAGGGCGCGCTTGTAATAGTCTTTCATCTCGCTATACAGGCGGGCGCTTGTGGCCTGCTGTATTATCTCGTCGCGGGGTATTTTACTGTATTTATCAACGAAAGCGTCTTTCTGAGCCTTAAACACCATCTCGCTGATGGTCTTGGGTTTTGACTTGCCTGAAGGACTGCCACACGACAAACCGACTGCGGAGAGCACTACTGCCAAAAGCAACTTAAAACATTGACCCGCGATGTGTGAACCTGGACGCAAAAAAGTAGATTAACCGACTAAAGATAGCGATAAATAGTTTGTTTGTGGCATAAGCAAAGGGGCAAGCTATAGCCTGCCCCTTTATACATGTATGTTTTGATCAACGCATCAGGTAACCGACTGAAACTGCCGCAGGAACCTGACATCGTTTTGAGAATACAACCTCAGGTCGTTGACCTGGTAACGTATTTGTGTGATGCGCTCTACGCCCATACCGAATGCAAAGCCGGTATACACATCGGGGTCTATGCCAAAGTTGCGCAGCATGTTTGGGTGCACCATACCACAGCCCAGTATCTCTACCCAGCCGGTATGCTTGCACAAGCTGCAACCACTGCCGCCACATACCGTGCAGGAAATATCCATCTCGGCACTTGGCTCTGTGAACGGGAAGTAGGACGGACGGAACCGAACCTTGGTATCGGGGCCGAACATTTCGGTAACAAAGTAATATAGCGTTTGCTTCAGGTCGGCGAATGATACGTTCTTATCTACATATAGCCCTTCGCACTGGTGGAAGAAGCAGTGCGCACGTGCAGATATGGTCTCGTTACGATATACGCGGCCCGGGCAGATAACCCTTATGGGTAATTCTGTTGTTTCCAGTATGCGCGCCTGCACCGATGAGGTGTGCGTGCGCAATACCCATGCAGGATCGGCAGACACATAGAATGTATCCTGCATATCGCGTGCCGGGTGATGCTCAGGCATGTTCAACGAGGTAAAGTTGTGCCAGTCATCCTCTATTTCGGGGCCGGTGGCTACGCTAAAGCCGATACGCTCGAAGATGGACACTATCTTATTCTCTACCACGCGCAGCGGATGGCGGGTGCCTATGGGCAGCGGTGTTCCGGGCAGAGAAACATCTATAGCAGGGCCCTTTGACGCCGAGGAAGCCTGCATATCTTTAAATGACTCGAACTTCGATTCGGCCAGGTTTTTAAATGCGTTCAATACCTGCCCCATCTCTTTGCGCTGGTCGGCAGGTACATTCTTCATTTCGCCAAATATCTGCTTAACAATACCCTTGGTACCTAAGAATTTAATACGGAAATCTTCCAGCTCGGCAGCATTGGCCGGCTGAAACGCATTTATCTCCTGTTCGTATTGATGTATTTGTTCCTGTAAGGATGCCATAAGCTGCAAATATACTGGTTTATTGCTTTGTTAAGGTTTGGCACAACACCACTAGCCAAACGGAAATCATATAAAAAAAGATGTTCAAACAGCGTATTTATATATAAAAAAGATGTTCAAACAGAAAAATTATATGGTTTTTGTGCCAAGCCACCTTTTAGTGTGGCATTTACAGCTTCAAAACTGAGTTCTTTTTCTCTCAACAATAGCAGCGCCATTCATTATCTTTGCCGCGTTATTAAAAAACACCCATATGTTACCTATACAGCTGTTCAGGCAGAATAAAGAACTGGTTTTGGAAGGCCTGAAGAAAAAGAATTTTAAAGAGCTTGAACTTGTAGATACTATCCTATCGCTCGACGAACGCCGCCGTGCCCTGCAGCTGGAAAACGACACCATTGGCGCTGCCGCCAACGCTGCTGCGAAAGCAATAGGCCAGCACATGGCTAAAGGTGAAAAAGAACTTGCCGACAAAATGAAGGCCGAAGTGACCGCCGGCAAGGATAAAGCAAAAGAGATAGCCCAGGCGCTCGCAGATATAGAAAACGAACTGAACGACACACTGGTGAAGTTGCCTAACCTGCCGCACAACAGTGTTCCGACCGGCAAAACACCTGAAGAAAATGAAATAGTGCGCCAGGGTGGTGCTATCCCGTCATTAGGAGATCACAATATGCCCCATTGGGAACTTACTACTAAGTATGAACTGATGGATCTTGAATTAGGCAACAAGATCACCGGCAGCGGCTTCCCGGTATTTATGGGTCAGGGCGCAAGGTTGCAGCGGGCGCTGATCAACTACTTCCTCAACTATAATACTGAGGCCGGGTATAAAGAGTACTGTCCGCCATTTATGGTCAATGCAGCCTCTGCTTACGGCACAGGTCAGCTACCCGATAAAGAAGGCCAGATGTACCATGTAACGGAAGATGGCTTTTACCTGATACCTACATCCGAAGTACCTGTTACCAACATACACAGGGATACGATACTGAACGAAAGCGAACTGCCGGTGAAAATGACCGCTTACTCTCCTTGCTTCCGTCGCGAGGCCGGTTCTTACGGTAAGGACGTACGTGGCCTGAACCGGGTACACCAGTTCGACAAGGTGGAGATCGTACAACTGTCGCACCCGGCAACCAGCTACGAAGCGCTGGACGGCATGGTGGCACACGTAGAAAAACTGCTGCAAAGCCTGGAACTGCCTTATCGCATTCTACGTCTTTGCGGTGGCGATATGAGTTTTACCTCCGCACTTACTTACGACTTCGAGGTATTCAGCGCGGCGCAGGAGCGCTGGCTGGAGGTAAGCTCTGTATCTAACTTCGAGATGTTCCAGGCCAACCGTATGAAGATACGATTTAAGGGTGGCGACAATAAAACACAGCTGGTACACACGCTCAATGGCAGCTCGCTGGCATTGCCGCGCATTATGGCCTGCCTGCTGGAGAACAACCAGACAGCTGACGGGATAAAGATACCCGCAGCACTGCAACCTTATTTTGGCAAAGCAATGATCAACTAAACAACATCTACCATGTTACAACGCAAACAATCTATCTGGCTATTATTAGCGGCATTGCTGAATGCATGTCTTTTCCTGGTGCCGTTTTACAGGTGGCACGAACCTACAGATACCGCCTGGCACGACCTGCGCCTGAATACCTTTTTCCCGGCATTCCTTGTGGCCATTGTTATTACGGTGCTGCCGCTGGCGGCCATATTCATGTACCGCAAGCGTAAGCAGCAACTGGCCATGAGTATGGTAACATTGCTAAGCATCATCACCTTTACAGGCATGATGCTGGCCAAAGTAACATCGCTGGTACCCGCAAATGCCACGGGCGGCACCTACTGGATAGGCGCTGCACTGCCTGCTATATCATTTTTATTGGTTATACTGGCCATGCTGGGTATAAGAAAAGACGAAAAGCTGGTGCAGTCTATGGACAGGCTCCGATAATAATGCCAATGAGCTTAAAATAGAAATGGCGGACCTGCGGGCCCGCCATTTCTATTTTATCAACAGTAAGATACTATCTTCTGCTCGAATGCGACTCCGCTTTTTTGGTCGCTCCGTGTGAGGTGTGCAAGCTATAATACAAGCCTACATTGAAAGACATATTACTAAACGGCTGAGCGTATGTGGGCTGATGAAAATTATCGCCGCTTGTTGCTGTAAAATTGTCGCTGTACACAATTTTACGCTGGTTGGCCGATACGTATTGTAAATAGCCGCCCTGCCCATTAACATACACTTCTTTAAGGTCCGACTCTTTTGCAAATACCGCAAGCGACAGGAAACTTGCCTCCGCATATACATTGAACCTGCGGTTGACCTTAAAGTTGACCCCAGCAGCTCCACTAAAGCCCAGATTGAAACTGTTCTTTATCTCTGAATAAAAATCATCAGCCTCAATTGCGCCTGTACCGGGCAGGTTGGTTACTATCTGGTCCTGGTATATCCTGGTTTTGATGGGCACAGCCACCCCTACCCTTGTATACAGGTTTATTTTACCATTGGTTTGCATGAGCAGCGATGGTGTAAATAATGTGCAGCTGGCATGCTGTGTTATCTCTACGTTGGACGCTATATTATTAACTGCTATATTATTCTCGTAAAAAGAATATTTCTGTGCTCCGAGCATGCCGCACAACGCCACATCTATGCCCACGTGTTCATTGAACAGGTATCCTACCCCTACCGTACCATTAATACCGGATGAGAACGATGCCTTCTTCAGATCGTAAGAAACAGTGGCCGACGAGCCGGTCCCTGCGTTATTCATGGTACCATTATAAGGTATTGCCGTGCCGTCCATAGTTTGCCCGGCCTGCGGTATTGCGTAACCTATTCCCAGCCTGTAAAAAAAGCCCTGGGCATAGGTATTGTGCAGTGTTAGCAGGCTAAAGCCGGCAAAAAGTGCTATTTTTTTCATCATTCGTAATAGTTTGTGCAAAGGTACAAGACCGCCGCTAATGGATGGGGAATAAATAAAACAGCCGTTGCAAGCAATATTTCCACCCTTTATTAAGAAACCTTTACTTTTGCATCTACTAATAGAAATTTATGCAATTCCTTGATTTCGAAAAACCAATAGAAGATCTATATAGCCAGATAAACAAGCTGAAAGAACTTTCAGTGAAGAACAAGGTGGACGTTTCCGGCAGCATCAGGGAAATGGAGACGGCAATAGAAAAGGCCCGCACAGATATATACAGCTCACTTACCCCATGGCAGCGTGTGCAGGTAAGCCGCCACCCCGAGCGCCCATATACACTTTATTATATAGAAAAGATATTCACCAACTTCACCGAGTTATACGGAGACAGGCAGGTGAAAGACGATAAGGCGCTGGTAGGCGGCATGGCCGAACTGAATGGCCAGCCGGTAATGGTGATGGGCCACCAAAAGGGTGTGAACACCAAAATGCGCCAGTTGCGCAACTTTGGTATGGCTAACCCCGAAGGTTACCGCAAGGCATTGAGGCTGATGAAGATGGCGGAAAAATTCAATCGCCCGATCATCACCTTTATTGATACTCCGGGTGCATTCCCCGGCCTTGAGGCAGAAGAGCGCGGCCAGGCAGAGGCCATTGCCCGCAACCTGTTCGAGATGGTGAATATGAAGGTGCCCGTTATCTGCATCATTATTGGCGAAGGTGCCTCCGGCGGGGCATTGGGCATTGGCGTAGGCGATAAGGTGACCATGCTGGAGAATACCTGGTATACCGTTATCTCTCCGGAGTCATGCTCATCTATCCTTTGGCGCAGCTGGAATTTTAAAGAAAAAGCGGCTGAAGAGCTGAAACTGACCTCTACCGACATGAGCAAATTCGGCCTGGTAGACGATGTGATACCCGAGCCCCTGGGCGGCGCCCATGCTGACCCTGAGCAAATGGCAGCAACTATTAAGGAGTATCTTGTTGAATCGCTCAATGAACTTTCTGCAATGACACCTGATGAGCGCATCAATGCCAGGATAGAGAAGTTCTCTAAAATGGGCTTTTACGACGAAGTATAAAAACACCACAGTACCCACACCTTTCGCCCGCAGCAAAAACAAACTAACATGACCAAAAAATTAAAAGGAACCGGGGTAGCGCTTGTTACGCCGTTCCGTGCAGATGGCTCTCTTGATCTATCTGCGCTTGAAAAACTGGTAAACAGCGTAATTAAGGGCGGTGTGGATTTTCTTGTGGCACTGGGCACTACGGCCGAAACGCCAACCTTATCTATAGAGGAGAAGCAGACCGTCCTGAATGCGATCCTACAATATAACAATGACCGCATACCTGTGGTATGTGGCATTGGCGGCAATAGCACCCAGGAGGTGATACAACAACTGGAAACATTCGACCTGCGCAATGTCTCGGCTATCCTTAGTGTTACTCCGTATTACAACAAACCTACGCAGGAAGGCCTGTATCAGCATTTTAAAGCTGTAGCCGGCGCTACCAATAAACCAATAATATTATATAATGTACCGGGCCGCACCGGCTGCAACATGTTACCAGCCACCGTAGCAAGGCTGGCCGGCGATTGCAGGAACATAATAGGCATTAAAGAAGCATCGGGCAACATTGGCCAGTGCATGGAACTGATACAGTCCGTTCCGGAGAACTTTGTAGTGCTGTCGGGCGACGATGACCTGGTACTGGCACAAATGGCCCTCGGCATGGATGGCGTGATATCTGTAGCAGCCAATTGCTGGCCCGGCGACTTCACCGAAATGGTGAACCTGAGCATGATCAACAAGTTTGACAAGGCCAGGAAGATACACTACAAATTACTAAAGGGTATAGGACTGCTGTTTGTAGAGGGCAACCCTGCCGGCGTAAAGTGTGCGCTGCACCACTCAGGCATATGCGAAAACGCGCTGCGCCTGCCGGTAGTACCTGTAAGCGCTGCTACTGAACAGAAGCTGGTAGATTTCATGCAGAACCTTCATCCCGGTGATCACGCCTGAGTTGTATGATCAAAGGAATTAAGCACATCATATTCGACCTCGGCGGCGTCTTGCTGAACATCGACTACGCCCTTACTGAAAAAGCATTTGTGGATGCCGGCATCGCCAATTTTGCCGACATGTACACACAGCTGGGCCAGTCTGACTTGTTTGACAGACTGGAGACGGGCAAAATTGGTCACGAAGAATTTGTACGCGCTATCACCGATCTGTGCGCTGTACCCATCAGCGAAGAAAAAGTGATACAGTGCTGGAACGCCATGTTGCTCGATTTCCCGCTGCGCCGCCTGCAATTATTGCAGCAGCTGCGCCTCTATTATGATCTTGTGCTGCTGAGCAATACCAACGAGATACACGAGGCTGCTTTTAATAAAATACTGGAGTCTGATCGTGGCATACCCAATATTGGCGTCTTCTTCGATCGCGTCTATTTTTCTCACCGTGTAGGCATGCGCAAGCCTAACAGGGACATATTTGAGCGTATACTGGAGGAATGCAGCTTTAAGCCGGAGCATACCCTGTTCATAGACGATAGTCCGCAGCATATAGCCACCGCCAGAGAACTGGGCATACAAACCATATACCTGGAAAAAGGCATGACGATAGAGGAGCACATCTTCAAAAGCCTGAACTAACACTGCGGTATCGCGGCATTAATTACATTTACATATCGTGTAACGCTTATCTATGCCGGGCTATATTACCGTAAACATACACCTGTGGAAGAGACTGCTCTATTGGAGCGGGCTGCTCTTTTTTGTACTTGTTGCCGGCTTTTGCAGCTTTTACCTTTTATCGTCTTATACCAAACTAACGGAGTGGTACCTGTCGCTTAACGGCTGCTTCTACGGCAAAGACCAGTGGACCACGCGCTTCTTTTCACCGGTAATCAAACAAGCCGGCAATATGCTGGCAGCGGCCGGCATAGTAGTAAGTGCAACATTGGGTGGCTACACATTATTCCGGCTACGCCGGCTGCCAACCATAAAAGCTACAGTATCGATACCTCTATCCTCGCGCTGGTACATAGCAGTGGTAGCGCTGGGCATAGTTGCCGGCATATGGAGCTGGAGCATGGTCATGCCATCGTACGACGAGGTATTCTCGGCCGTGAATTGCGCTGAGCTTCATCCGTTCCAGACGCTCGCCTACTACATGCTACCCAACAACCACATTTACTTCAACTTCCTGAACAATGTGCTACTCGGCTGGCTGCACCATACGGTAGCTACCGGCAGGCTGCTATCGCTGATGGCCTATATCGGCGTGTTGCTAAGTGCTTATTACTGGCTACAAAAACGCACCGGCAATAATGTGTTTTCCTTCGTGCTGCTGATGCCGGTAGCACTACAGCTTTTCACGTGGGGTATGGCGGCGCAGGCGCGTGGCTATGAGTGGCAACTGCTCTGCACCTGGGGAGCCTTTATATCAGCCGCCGAATATATCTACCAGCGAAAAAACTACCTGCTCACGCTTAATTTGCTTTGTTGTGTGGCGGGGTTTGCCTTTGTCACCACCTTCCTGCATTACTTTGTTGCTCAATGTTTGCTATTGCTGATAGTAGCCGCCATAGAGCGTAAAGGGATCGTACTATACCTAAAATACGCGGCGTTCATTGTAGCTATCGTGTTTCTGCTCTACCTACCGGCGTTTTGCTTCTCGGGCATCCCGGCATTTACAGCCAACCGCTATGTAACACCGGCGTACTCCAACAGCATGGCCTTCCTCCCCGATCTGCTGGATGTTGTCCGCTACTTTATCAACTTCTGTTTTTCCATGCTGTTTGGCGAGGACAGGGCACCCAACTTCATCCTGTTCTTCCTGCCGCTGGCTTTGTTCTTTTTCAGTGAGCGCGAAAAGAAGATCATAGCTGCATTTTATGTGTTGCTGTGGATGGTGTTCATCCTGCTGACGCTGAATATGCGCCGCACACCGTTCCCGCGCAATATGATCCTGCACTTCAGCCTTACGATGGCCATCGTAGGGTATACTTTTTACCTGCTCGTGCACCGGGCTGCCGCCCTCCTCTCCTCGCTACAGTTAAAGAAATGGGTGCTGAGCCTGTGCTTTGTTACGCCTGTGTTGCTCTACTCCGTTTACCTGGCCTATACCGGCAAGCGCGACCTACCCAACAATCTTTACTACGCAGGCGTTAACAACATATACTCTTGCCACCTGGCAGAGACATCCTGGATACCATCTAATTCAAGTATAGGTTTTTCAGAAGAGAGCTTCCTGATGTTTTATATTTTCCGGCAAGATCATCCAGGGGCCAGCAGGTGTGCTTCAGGCAAAGAGGATTACTACATCAAGCGCCGCGATGAGCCTATGCCCGTCGGCTGGGAGCTGCTGTACGACAAATGGAAAGATGGATCGGAGGACTATGAGTTGTACAAACGGAAACCGGCACCACAACTCAGCCATTAAACCCGTAACTTTGCACGTCATAAAACCAGTATAATCAGTGCCAGATATCATCCAGCTATTATCAGACCACATTGCCAACCAGATAGCGGCCGGCGAGGTGATACAACGCCCGGCCTCGGCGGTGAAAGAGCTGCTGGAAAATGCCATAGATGCCGGCGCTGCCGAGATACAACTGGTGATACGCGATGCCGGTAAAGAACTGATACAAGTGATAGACAACGGCAAGGGCATGAGCCCTACCGATGCCCGCATGAGCTTTGAGCGCCATGCCACTTCCAAGATCAGGAATATTGACGACCTGTTCAAGATACGCACTATGGGCTTCCGTGGCGAGGCTCTGGCCTCTATAGCCGCCGTAACCCAGGTAGAACTCAAAACCCGCCAGCACGACAGCGAGATCGGCACCCGCATACTGATAGAAGGTACCGAGGTAAAACTGCAGGAAGCCTGTGCTACAGCTCCCGGCACCAATATATGCATCAAGAACCTGTTCTTTAATGTACCTGCCCGCAGGCACTTTTTAAAGAGCACCGCTACCGAGTTCAGGCATATACTGGATGAGTTCACCCGTGTGGCGCTGGCCTACCCTAACATTGGCTTCAAGCTTAACAACAATGGCGTAGAACATTTCAACCTGGCCGCCGGCAACCTGAAGCAGCGCGTAGTAGGGCTGCTGGGCAATACCTACGAGAAGAAACTGGTACCCGTAGAAGAAGATGCCGACGTGCTGAAGATACAGGGCTTTATAGGCAAGCCGGAAGCTGCCACCCGCACCCGCGGCATGCAGTTCTTCTTCATCAACAATCGCTTCATACGCAATGGCTACCTGCACCATGCTGTGACCACAGCATACGAGGGGTTGATAGAAAAAGAGTCGTTCCCGTTTTATGTATTGTTCCTGGAGATAGACCCTGCGCGTGTGGATGTGAACGTGCACCCCACCAAGCAGGAAGTAAAGTTTGAGGACGACCGGATGATGTATGCCTACCTGAACGCTGCCGTAAAGCACGCGTTGGCCCGCTACAACATTGCCCCATCGCTCGACTTCTCATTGTCGGCAGAGATACAGCATACACAGGCCGTGCAGCAGCCATTTACAGACAGCCGCAGGGAAGAAACCGAAAAAGGGTATCTGTATAACGTTTTTACCGACCGCAACCAGGCCCACGTGGTAGAGCGTAAAGACAGTCTTAAAGCCTGGAAGAGTTTATACGAGATAGCGCAGACTCCGCTGCCGGAGTCTGCGCATACAGAAATACAGTCGCACACTATACCCTCACAAGGCAGCATATACAGCGATAGCAGCACCACTACTGACGATTGCAACAATATACTACTGGTACATGGCGACATGCTGGTGACCACTGTAAAAAGCGGCCTCATGCTGATACACATCCGCCGGGCACAGGAGCGTATATGGTACGAACGCCTGCTGCAGGAGTGGAACAGTCAGGAGGCACCATCGCAGAGAGTATTGTTCCCGTCGTCTTACGAACTGCCGCCGCAGGATGCCGTATTGCTTACAGAGGTACTACCAGATTTGGCACGTATAGGTTTTGATATAGCACCATTCGGCCAGCACACCTTCGTAGTACAGGGCCTGCCATCGGGTATGCCGTCGGGCGAAGAAAAGAATGTAATGGAAGAGGTGATAGAACACCTAAAACATGAGGCACCCGACGCTGTAGAGAAGCGCACGGAAGTATTGCTGGCCCACATGGCCCGCCGCCTCAGCCGCAACAAGCACGCCATCATGCAGCCGGAAGGCCAGCAGGCCCTCATAGACGAGCTCTTTGCCTGCGGCCAGCCCGAGTACACCCCCGGCGGCAAAAAAGTGTTTGTAATGATAAAGAAGGATATGCTGGAAGGGATGCTGGGGTAATTTTAATTACTCATTAATGCATATTATAACATGCATTCTGCCATTTTTTTATTAATTTGCATATTATAATAGGCAAATTTTGTTCAACACTGTACATATCAGCGAAGTGAAACTGCGGGTAGGAGCGCTGGTAAAGCTGTTGCGGAAACGCGAAGGCATCACCCAGGAGCAACTGGCTGAAAAGCTGGCCATGTCCCGGCTCACAGTGCAAAACCTGGAGTCGGGGAAGAATGCAACTATGGATACGCTTCTTATCGTGTTACAACATTTCGACCTGCTCAACGACTTCTATGCATTCATAGATAACGAAGCCGATAACAATAACCAGCCATCATTGTATTAAACCGTGTCTAAAAACAACCTCATAGCGCTGCATTGCTTCGGTACAGAGGTAGGCAAGATCGGCTTCGATGAAGATCGCCGGGCATCGTTTTTTCAATACAACCCTGCGTTTTTAAAAGAGGATAAATATCACAGTCTGTTCCCGCTCGTATTCCGGCGAATACCACAAACCCAGGTTTTCAGTAAGTATAACAACGACACTTTTCGCGGACTGCCGCCGGCTATTGCCGATTCGCTTCCCGATGCTTTTGGCAATATTATCTTTAAGGCCTGGCTTGAAAACAATAAAAAGGCGCTCCGCCAAATTTCGCCATTGGAGCAGCTGGCATATGTTGGGCAGCGGGGCATGGGGGCCCTGGAATACGCTCCCGCAAAAGAAGTAGCGGGTAATAAAACTATCAGTATCGATGAAATAACAACAATAGTAAAGCAGGTACTTGATCATAAACAAGGCACATCTGCCAACTCGCTCAACCACGAATCACTGCTCAATATTTTTAAGATAGGCACATCAGCGGGCGGGGCAAGGCCCAAAATTCTTGTATCGCAAAATAAGGCTACGGGTACCATCATCCCGGGAGATCTGATCTATTCAGCAGACCACGACCACTACCTCGTAAAGCTGGCCATAGAGGAAAGTCCCGCATATAGCCACGAGTTGACCGAATACGTCTATTATCGCATAGCTACTGCTGCGGGTATTACCATGATGCCATCTAAGCTGATAGATGACAGGCATTTTGCCACACTGCGTTTCGACAGGCAGTATGGTGAAAAACAACACATACTTACCGCAACCGGCATGGCCGGCTGGGATTTTATGGATCCCAAAGTATCATCGTACGAAAATCTGTTTGAGCTCGCCATCCATCTTAAGCTAGACCATAAAGACATTGAGCAATTATTCCGGCGCATGATCTTCAATCTTGTATTTGCCAACCACGACGATCATTTGAAAAACCACTCTTTCATATACGATCCGCCAACCGACAAGTGGAGCCTTGCCCCGGCATACGATCTCACCTATTCTCTTAACCCATTGCTCAACTATACACAAGTTTCCAGGGCACTATCTGTAAACGGCAAGCGTACAAGCATAACGCTTTCCGACGTTATGAAAATTGCCGGCATGTTTACTGTTAAAAATGCAACAGCTATCATTGCCGAGATAAATGCGGCCACGGATTTGTGGGATGTATATGCAAAAGAACAACACATCCCCATAAATGCAGCTAACACTATCAAAAAGCATTTTATGGTCTTAGAATAGATCGTTGGCTCTTCTGTTGTTAACGTGGGAATCAGAATGTTATTAATACTGCATCACCCAAACAAATTTTCCACCTCCTTAATTATTTGCAGTAATTTTGCGGGCCTGCAAGGGCAGGTATTTTAAGTCATTTTTAATTCTGTAAAATGGTAGCCGATAATGCTGGTTCAGGACCTGAGGGAGAAAATTCTGGAAGGCGACCTCGACGAACTGCTGGCACACAGCAAGGACGAGGACTATGCTGCTGAGGTTTCTAAAATACTGGAAACCCTGCCGCACGACTATGCCATTCACACTTTCCTTGCCTTACCCGAAGATATAGAGATCAAGATATTCCCCCACCTCAACCACGTGTTGCAACGCGATGTGATGGAGGATATGCCGCGCCCATCTGT
>CANGNA010000082.1 GCA_947455215.1 Chitinophagaceae bacterium | reverse complement strand
GTTTGAGCTGATGAGCCTTGTGTTGAGCGCCGTGAACGGCTGTGAACAATGTGTAACATCGCACGAGCATTCTGTAAAAGAAGCCGGCGCAGACGAGCCACGCATTTATGATGCTATACGCCTGGGCGCTGTCATTAAGGGGTTGTGCGTGACACTTTAAGTTAACGGGTTAAAAAGTTAATTAGGTAATAGGGCGTGCTGTAGTGGCGTGCCCCTTTTTTTTGCTATCAGCTATATCTCTACGCCTTCATATACTTCAGCCAAGGGAATTGCAACATCTATTGACGGTAAACTCAACATATGGTCCAGGCCATTGTATTCTGCAAGTACCCATTCACCGCTATCTGATCTATGCCATGCTGCTACCTGGATAGACTCTGAGTCGACGAGGATATAGTCTGAGAGCGACGGGATAGCCTTATACAGTTCAAACTTTTCGCCCCGGTCGTATTTCTTTGTAGATGAGGACAATACCTCGATGATCACGGTTGGGTTCAAGGCATTCATCTGGTCGTTATTGCGTGTATCCACACCGTTGCAGAATACAGACAAGTCAGGATAGGTGAATAGTGTATTCCCGGGAATATGAATACGCATATCGCTGCCCAATGGCTTACATGGTTTCCCTTTAAGACCTGTCTTGAGTGCAACACTCAAGTTCATGCAAATATTATTATGATTGAGCTTCGCTCCAAACATAGCGAATATCTCTCCCTTATAATATTCATGCTTTTCTGTTGCAGCATTTTCCATCTCAAGGTATTCCTCGATGGTAAATTGATGTTTTCCGTAGGCAATAGCTGGTTCATGCACTTCGCTCATAGATCAAAATTACAGATAAGACACTAAAAAGGCGCGCCGTTACCGATGCGCCTCTTAAATATCATGACGGGTAGTATCACCTATCCCTTCGCTTAAATGGTGGTCTTTGAACTTATGCATTACACCAGTAAGTGCCCGGCAACCCATAGGGTGTGCCTTTTTCGTTCAAACGACACTACATTAACGCTCAGTCAACGCGGTAAGACCTGCATTGCTTACTTGCGGGCCGTATTGCTATGTATTAAGTTGAAAAATAAATTTAATTTCGCGATGCACCTCAGAATATAATTATGCTATTCAATTCTTTAGAATATCTACTATTCCTTCCCATCGTCTTTTGTTTATACTGGTTTGTTTTCAATAGATCCTTACGCTTGCAAAACATACTTATTCTTGCTGCCAGCTATTTTTTCTACGGATGGTGGAGTATTCAATTTCTTGGATTGCTTGCCTTAAGTACGCTACTGGACTACCTTTACGGGTTTGGCGTAGCGTCGACCAATAAAGCAAGATCTAAATTTTTTCTTGTTTTAAGTGTCATCAATAATCTTGGCATCCTGGCTGTTTTTAAATATTACAATTTCTTTGCGGCCCAAATAAAAACAGGGCTGGCCGTAACCGGTATTCATGCAAACATCACATTTTTACATCTTGCGCTGCCCATAGGCATATCATTTTACACTTTCCACGGCATGTCGTACGTTTTTGATATTTACAGGAACTACCAAAAGCCGATCAGAAATTTTGTAGACTATGCCGTTTTTGTCAGCTTTTTTCCACTCCTGGTGGCAGGTCCTATAGAAAGAGCCAGCCATCTGTTGCCGCAAGTGCAGAGAAAAAGATCATTCGATCATGACCAGGCGGTGGACGGATTCCGGCTTCTGACATGGGGACTATTCAAAAAAATTGTCATTGCAGATACCCTTTCCGCAACAGTAGATAAGATATTTGGTAACTACCACGGATACTATGCGCCCAGCCTTATTATAGGCGCAATAGCATTCAGCTTCCAGATATACTGTGACTTCAGTGGCTATTCAGACATTGCTTTGGGTACTGCCAAATTGTTTGGTTTTGAACTGTTGAGCAACTTTAAATTCCCCTATTTCTCGAGGGATATTGCCGAATTCTGGCGACGCTGGCACATCTCGCTATCATCGTGGTTCAGAGACTATCTTTACATACCGTTGGGTGGTTCTAAGGAAGGTAAGTACAAGGCGCTGCGCAATACATTCATCATATTTATTGTAAGTGGTTTCTGGCACGGTGCCAACTGGACGTTCATAGCATGGGGTTTTATACATGCATGTGGCTTTCTACCATTGCTGCTGCTGAACAGGAACCGTAAAAATGTATCCAATGTTGTTGCCCAGGATGGTAAATGGCCTACTTTCCGCGAACTGACACAAATGCTGTTCACATTCTGTTTTGTAACCATTGCATGGATCTTTTTCAGGGCGCCAAATATTAAAGCCGCGTTAAGCTACATTGCACAGATAGGGTCATCAACAATAAAATACCCTAAACAGTATCTGAGCATACCATCAACAAGTATAGTATTTGTATATATAGTCCCTTTATTACTTATTGATTGGTGGCTACGCCGTAACGAGCGCAACCTCCGTATCAAAACAGGTCCGCTGGAAATGTTACTTAGCTGGGTGATGGTCATCGTCACTATGCTCTACTTTCAGAAGGAGTCAACATTTATATATTTCCAATTCTAAGCCAGCATGCAAAAGTTCCTGAAATACTTCTTTAGCCGTTATGTTATCCCATTTATTGTATGTGCGTGTGTACTAACATATTTTGGATCGCAGCAACACCCCGTGCATGATGTGCAGATAGAAAATGACTATCGTGACGAAATTGACAGCTATGGCTGGCTTTCCAAGTTGAATAAAATTCATGGTTTTATTCTTGGTTCCTCTTCGTTACGCTACGGCCTATCTGCAACAACATTAGCCAAGAACGATGAGGTATGGGTAAACCTTTCTATGGATGCCCGCGACCCGGCTGTTTTTTACCAACTCCTGAAAAAATATGCTCCTGAAAAAAAACCATCGATCGTAATTGTAAGCCTCGACCCCTGGATCTATTCAAAAAGTTACTATAAATACAGGAATCCTGCAATGTTGTTGGATCTGACACCGGAAGAGACGATGCAGTATATGAAGGTGAATAATGCCGTGCTCTTCTCGAAAACCAAGTATTTCCTAAAATATCAGCTGGGCCTGGTGCAGACAATGAACACGGCCCCACCTGAGATACCCCAAAAATTAAAGGTGCCGGCCGACATGGGCTCAGTGAAACTCAAACAAACTGCCGTTAATTTCAATAATGTAGATAACGATATTTTCGAACTGACAAACTACGGATGGTCTGACCTCCAGTTCAGTTACTTACGTAAAATAAAAGAATACTGCGTTGCCAACAATATAGATCTAGTGTTTGTTGTACCGCCGAAACGAAACGATTTTATTGTTGTAATGAAGGAAAAATATAAAGATGTACACGACCAATGGTGGCAAAAACTATATGCCAGTGTTGGCGGCAGCAAGATCGTAGGGCATTATTCTGACCTGGCTAATTACGACCAGAAAAGCTCCTTTTGCGAAGCATATCATCTTAGTGCAAAAGGACAGGAAATTTATTCAAAATATTTGCAGCAACAGCTGGATAGCACCCGCACAATCACCGCAACCACTGATATTTTCTAGCGCTACCCGCACAGAAAAGTAGCTTTGCCTTTTAGCCTGCCTGATCATAAATAACAAGAGGCGCACCACAGTTGGTACGCCTCTTGTTATTTATGATCAGTTAACGATGCGTTTTACTTGGTCATGGTCACTACCACAGTATCATTGCCGCCGGTAGGAATGTTAAGTGCTATGTAGCGGATCACCATTTTGTTGGCTTCGAAATGGCCCTGGCCGCTAACGGTAACACCGTTACCTATTACCTGTTTCCTGATGGTCACAGAGTCTGTATTACAATTGAGCGTGATGTGTGTATTGGTATTAAGCCCGTAGCCACCAAGGTTCACCATATTGATCGCGGTATCTCCGTTTGCCGTAGCTGTACCGGTATAGCTGTAGGTGGTCCTACCCTTATTGAGGCAGTTATAGTTGCCGGCAAGGTAGAAAGAGCAGTTATAATTGACCACGCCCAGGGTAAAGTCGTAAGTTCTGTAGCCGGTAGAAGGGCTGTAAGACACTAACCTTACAGGATAGTAACCCAATGGCGCACCCGGTGTGGTATACAATATAAAGTTGGCAACGCCGGTAGGTATAACAGTGATAGAATCCTGTACCATTTTAACGGTAGATGGCAGGCCTTCTATTGTAAGTGTAACCGGTTCGGTGGAATTACCCGCCAGGAACCTCACCTCTAATGGCAGATGCAGGGAGTCGTCCTGGTTGAGATACACGTTAGTAGACGTATCAACCAGGTAATCGATAGGTGGATTTGTCGTTGTCTTTCGGCAAGAACCGGCAAACAAGGCAAGGGTAATGAAAGAAAACAGAATAAACTTTCTCATTATTTCTCTTTTAAAGCTGAAAGATACACATCAATTTTATTTTGTTGATAATATCTCAAATAAATTTATGTGGCCTAACTGGTTCAATATTTAGTCTTCGTCCTTTCCTGCATCTTGCAACAGCCACTTTTTCTCGTTCAGGTGGCTTACCGTTACGTCGATGTTATACCGGGAGCGCAGGTAATCGGCCATTTTGTTGGCGGCAAAAACCGACCTGTGCTGACCGCCTGTGCAACCAAAAGATATATCCAGGTTCTCAAAACCGCGGGCAAGGTAATCTTCTACGTTGATAGATGTCAGTGCATAAACATGATTCAGGAAGTCGGGCATGCGGGTCTCGCGTTCCAGGAACTGGCATACAATGTCGTCATTACCTGTAAGGTATTTATACGCAGCATAGCGGCCCGGGTTGAGTATACCCCTGCAATCGAATACATAGCCTCCGCCATGTGTACCGCTCGATCTCGGAATACCATTCTTATAGGAAAAGCTGGATACCTGCACCTTTAGTTTGGCAGGTTCGTTGCTTATCTTTAATGTGAAGCGCTCCTGCATTTCCGGAGCAGAAAGTTTTTCCAGCAAGCCTCTCAGCTCGGGGTAAGATGGTGTTTGCGGATGGTCTGCCAGGAATGTCTCCAGGTTTTTGAGCGCAGGGCCTATACTGTTGAGGAAATGCGCCTTATGCTGCAACAATCCCCTGAACCCATAAGCACCCAGCACCTGCAATAAGCGCAACAGCACAAACTGAACATAACCACGGCGGAAATGTATCTCATCCATACGCGGCACATGCAGATCGGACAAGGTGCTGATGTAACCATTCAGCAGGTCTTCTCTCCACTGTGCAGGCAGCTGGGCCCTGGCCTGCCACAACAGCGATGCAATATCGTACTGTGGCGGGCCCTGCATAAAGCCCTGGTAATCTATAAAATATACCTTCCCTTCGTACACCATTATGTTGCGGCTCTGGAAGTCGCGATACATGAGTGTTTGCGGCTGCACGCGACCCAACTCTTTACTCAGCTGCTCCATCTCGCTGATGAGCAGGGAGCGGTCGTAAGGGATGTTCTGGAGATCGGCAAAGTAATACTTGAAGTACAGCAGGTCGGCCATGATAGCCTTTTCGTCGAACTGCTTAGAGGCAAAGCATTGCTTGTAGTCTGCCTCACGGCCGGCTATCCACTGTACCTTGGCCAGTTGCGCCAGCGATGCATGGTAGAGCTTCCGGTTCTTTTCCGTAAAACCATCTTTCAGCACCATGTCGAACAGGGAAGTGGCACCGAGGTCCTGCTGCAGGTATGCACGACGGTCTTTATTGATCTTATACACTTCCGGTACATTTACCTGGTGCTTGCGAAACAGCTCAGTAATGTAAAAGAAGGTATTGTTCTCTGCAACGTTGGTGTTGTAGGTGCCAATGGCAACAGTGCTACCTGCCGTCATACGGTAGTAGCGCCTGTCGGACCCCGATACAGCAAGTGCTTCGGTGAGTTCGGGCTTTTTATCAAAATGCTCTTCGAAGAGCTTTTCCACTATTGCGGTTATCTGTACCAGTGTTTTATTGGGCGTCATTCTTCTTATCGGGGTATTCAAACAAAAAAACTTCTTTATCCGCAGAGTTGAACATGTTCCACTCGTCGGTGTCAAAATGTGCACAGGTAATGCCACAAGTAGGCATATTGTCTATGCTGAAAGCGGGCGATAACTGGTTGACAAATTCAGTTATTCCCGGGTTGTGCGCGATGATGAAAACGGTGTTTACTTTTTCATCTACTTCGTACAGCAACTCTTCGAACACGGAAGGTATGCAGTGATACAACTTTTCCTCCCACCGCACATTGGCCATATCGTAGCCCAGCACCTCGCAGATGCGTTTTGCAGTTTGCCGCGTTCTTTTGGCCGTACTGCAGATAACGAGATCCGGTGAGATACCCGCCTGTTTAAGCTTAGCGGCCATTTCGGGCGCTTCCCGCTTTCCTCGTTCATTAAGCGGCCTTTCAAAATCGCTTTGCAGAGGATTTACCCAGCTCGACTTAGCGTGCCGTATCATGACCAATGTCCGTTGCATACCAATTAACTCTCCTTATAATATTTTAATTCCAACTGTTTTCCATCAAAAACAGCATAACTATCATATCTGATCCAGTCTCCGAGATTCACATACAAACTATCGTCAGCAAGCGGATATTCAATGGCTATATGCCTGTGTCCGAAGATGTAATAGTCGAAGTGGGTTTTCTTATTGGTGTTGCGGGCAAATTGTACCAGCCATTCGGTTTCTCCAAGGAATTGTTTTTCGGGCACATCAGCATGTTTGGGTCCCAGGCGGCTCAGCCATCCGGCCATGCCCACACCTGTATCGGGGTGCAGGCGGCGGTACAGCCATTGCGACAGCCTGTTGCTCATTACCTTTTTCAACAGCTTATAGCCATGATCGCCGGGTCCCAGTCCATCGCCGTGTCCGATAAAGAACTTCTTACCATTGAACTCGCGCTCAATGGGCTGGTAATGTACCGGAATGTGCATCTCTTCGTGAAAATAGCCCGACATCCAGAGGTCGTGGTTGCCGGTAAATACTTCTATCTGTAACCCGTTATCGCTGAGCGTGGCCAGTTTGCCCAAAAAGCGGGTAAACCCTTTAGGGACCACATGCTTATACTCGAACCAGGTATCAAAAATATCACCTACCAGGTAAAGGATGTGGGCATCAACCACTATCTCATCGAGCCAGTTACATAAGCGTCTTTCCCGCTCAATGCTTGATGCACGATCAGGGATCCCCAAATGGAAATCGGAAGCGAAATAAACCTTTTTACCCTCTGGCAATTCCATGAGGGTGCAAAGGTACTTAAAAAAGGGACGAAAAAGGGAATGATAAAGAACAGGCAGGCACAAAAAAAGCCCCGCAAAAACGGGGCAGCATTGCAAAAAAAGGGATGCCTTACTTATCCCTTTCGCTTAAATGATGGTCTTTGAATTTGTGCATTACGCCAAAAGTAAGCGCCAGGTAACCCGGGTGCAGATTTACACCGCCTGTAACTGTAGGCTGGCTGAGATCGCCCGCCGGCATAAAGCTGTAACTCTCGTTGATGGTAGCCTGCCAACGCTTGGTAAGCGGGAAGTGCTGCTTAAAGCCAAAGCCGAGACGGAAAGCTACATTGTTGACCTTGAACCAGCTTGCGTAAGTAGAATCGTAAGCATTGAGCGGGTTATTATTGAAGTCGGTGTAATAATCGCGGCTGGTCTGATCGGCGGCTACCCTAAACCCTACAGATGCAAAAATGTAAGCATGCAGATATTCGCGGAAACGGCCAACACCAAGATCAAGCATTGGTGCGATATGTACGTAAGAACTTTTGTGTACCACATTGTTGGCCACAATGCCGAGGCCATTGGAGTGCTTCTGATCCATTTCGAAAGAATACTGCTCAAAACCGGCATTAGCGCCCAGGTACCAGTGATGTGCTATCCTGCGCATATAGTAGAAGTCGCCGGTAAAAGTATAGCGAACATTATAGTCGAGCGTTCCGGCGTAGGTATTTCCCTGGTTGCCAAACATAGGGCGGCCAGCACCTAATTCGAGGCCGATCCTGTTCTGGGCAAAGGAAGAACCAGCACAAACCAATAATAGTAGTGTGAGTATTTTACCTTTCATGGGCGAAAAATAAGCAAATTTTCATTTGCGTGGTTGTAATCGATCAAAATAATTTGGGCCTGAAGCTACAAGACACTACCTGCGCCTGGCGAAACGCCACCCTATACCCAGTCGAAGCGAGATATACAAAGGCTTATAAAACTGGCTGGCATTGTTGTATAAACGGACATCTGTGGGGTCGGTGGTTTTACTGAGACGGGTGGCCAGGAAGCCTACGTCTTCGGACACCGATATACGAAAACGGCCTGTGCCACCAATGTAGTGAGTCATGCCCATACCTATACGGACAACCATTTTACTCACACTATCCGCGCTACCTACGGTAGAATCGTAACCATTGGGCGTGTAGGACCAACGGCGCAGCGAATCTTGCGCACCCATATTAAAACCAACACCGGCATTAAGATATACATGCGTATGACCGTTCTGACGCAGGTGAAAATCGATCATCGGCGCAATAAAAACATAATTGCTCTTGTTACGCAAAGAGCTACCAACGGGGTTGCCGACCTCTGTATCATAGTAAATATTATACCCCTGCATAAATATCTGGGCACCCACACCTGTGCGCCACGCAACGCCTTTAAAAAAAGAAAGGCCGGAAGACAAACCCATATCGTAATTACCGCTGGTACATAATCCCGCACCACTCCATAACTGGATAAACGTTTGTGAAAAGCCCTGCAGGGAGGCAGATAGCAATACAGCGATCAATAGTGATTTTTTCATGCCGAAAAGTAATAAAATGCTGCAATAAAATATAACATTTTTTCACCTTTGGCAAAAAAAGAGGCCGGAATGTTCCGACCTCTTCACTGAATATTTATTTGTGCAGATAATTACATTTCCTTTTTAGATGCACCTGCCTGTGCGTGCTTAGGGCGGTGGAACTTCCTCATGACACCCATTTGCAGCGTTAAATAACCCGGGTGGATATTTTCGTTTGTGGCAATACGCAGGTGCGTAAGATCCGTAGCAGGGAAGTTAAAGCCCTCCTTAAATGTGACATGCCACATTTTGCTGAGTGCAAAGTGCTGCTTAAGACCAAGGCCCGGGCGGAATATGAACTTAGCTACGTTGCTCTGCGAATTGTAGGTTGTGTATGGTACCAGGTCTGTGGCGCTGTAATATTCGCTGGTTGTCTGGTTAGCGCTTGTCAGGAAGCCCATGTTCAGATCGAGGTACAGGTGTATGTATTGGTGCTTACCCAACCCGAAGTCTACCATTGGCGCTACTGAGAAGTAAGAGCTGTTATGTGTGATCTGGGTTTTGATATTGCCTGTCTGACTGTAAAAAAACGAATACGCTCCGAGGCCGAATTCTGCACCCAGGTACACATGGCGATCGATCTTACGCAGGTAATACGCACCAACAGAAGGCTTGATATCTACAGACTGCGTAGAGCCAACTGTTTGATTATCGGAACGACCGGAAAAAGTAGGGAACGATGTTCCGAACTCGATACCGATGCGGTTTTGTGCGAACGAAAAAGTAGAAACACCGAGCAGCAGTGCGCCTAGTATAAATTTCTTCATGTTGTAAAAATAGAAATTAATTTGGCTTTTGCAAATAGGAACCCATTTAACTGAAGGTTTCACGCAAAGAACGCAAAGTTTTATCGCAAAGGGCCGCAAAGGGATCAAGCGGGCAAAGTGCGCAAAGCTCATCTGACCGTCACTGCCCCAGACCTCATCCCCAGCCCTTCTCCTAAAGGAGAGGGGAGATCAAAGTCCGCGCCGTGGCGCGGGTGTAATTTTTATTATTAGGATCCGGCAGCCATTTTACGGAGCAAAACGCTGGCCCTGTAACGGTCTTCATGATAATTATCATACAACTCGTCGAGCTGTGCCAAGCAGTTTTTAGCGCCCCACTCGTTGCACCAGGCCAGCAGGCCCTTAGGATAGTTAACACCCTTTGTCATTGCTGTTTCCAGGTCTTGCGCTGTGGCTACGTTCAGGTGCTGAGCATCAACGGCCTCGTTGATGAGCATGGCCAATACGCGGTAAAATATCTTTTTACCCAGCTCCATGTCTTTATTGGGCTCGGGCAGGGCCATGCCGGTAGCATAGTTATAAAAACCTCGGCCAGATTTACGACCCAGCCAGCCGGCCTCCAATAAACGTTTCTGCGAGAAGGATGGCTTGTAGCGAGGATCGAAGAAAAAAGATTGGAACACCGTTTCTGTAACTACATAATTCACGTCGTGGCCAATGTAGTCCATAAGCGTGAATGGCCCCATCTTAAAGCCACCGATCTCAGTCATAGCCCAGTCGATAGTAGCCATATCAGCTATTCCTTCCTCGTAGATACGGATCGCCTCGCCGTAAAATGGGCGTGCTACCCGGTTAACGATAAAGCCAGGGGTATCTTTAGCCAGTACCGGCAGTTTACCCCATTCTTTCATCAGCGCAACGGCATTCTCTACCAGCACAGTATCGGTCTGTATAGCAGGGATCACCTCTACCAGGGCCATCAGCGGAGCAGGATTAAAGAAGTGCAACCCCATAACCCTAGAAGGGATATTGCACGCCGCGGCTATAGACGTAATGGACAGCGACGAAGTGTTACTGGCCAGAATACAGGTATCCGTGACCACCTTTTCCACTTCAGTGAATACAGCTCTTTTTACTTCCAGCTTCTCGACAATAGCTTCTATAATGAGTTCGCAGGTAGCAAAAGCGTGAATATCATCTACAAAAATGAACCGGTGCAACACATCGGACGCGGAAGAAATCTTACCCTTTTCTTCGAGCTTTTGCAGTGTGGCCGACAAGCTTGCCTTCGCCTTATCCAGCGCTGCCTTATTGTTATCGTATATCACCACATTGTGGCCGGCCATTGCTGCCACCTGCCCTATACCAGAGCCCATGGCGCCGGAACCTATTACGCCTATTATTTGTTTGTGCATTGTTTATATTTATTGAGGTGGCCAGATCTATCCCATTTTCTTCTCTGCCAGTATGCTCCAGCTTGGGTCTTCGAGGGTGATGGTGTTGGAGAGCTTGCCAAGGCCGGTGATCTCCATCTCTACCACATCGCCTACCTGCAGCCACTGCTCTTTGTAGTCGGGGTTATTCAGCTTACCGGTGCCATTCAACTCCAGGAAGCAACCTGTGCCCACCGTACCGCTACCTATCACATCGCCCGGCAGTATATCTGCTCCGTAGGCGCAGCGTTCTATGATCTCGGCAAATGTCCAGTCCATATCGGCTACGCTGCCACGGCTTACTTCTATGCCGTTCACGGTGCAGCTCATTGCCAGGTTGTAAGATGCGCCTGTGTGGTTAGGCTTTGCCGATGTTTTGTATTGTTCCAGTTCATCGGGTGTTACCATCCATGGGCCTATTACTGTACTGAAGTCTTTACCCTTGGCCGGGCCCAGATTCAGCAACATTTCTTCCATTTGCAGGGTGCGGGCGCTCATGTCGTTCATGATCATGTAGCCTGCAATGTACTTATCAGCATCTGCTGCACGTACATTGCGGCCCTTGCGGCCCAGTACCACAGCGGCTTCCAGCTCAAAGTCCAGTCTTTTCAAGTGGTCGGGCATAACAGGTATCTCGCCCGGACCTTGTACCGCATTGTGGTTGGTGAAATAGAAGATAGGATACTGGTCGAACTCGGCTATCATATCTACCTTACGGTTGCGGCGGGCAGCGGCCACGTGCTGGCGGAAAGCATACCCATCACGGCAGGAAGTGGGCTTATTTACCGGTGCCAACAGCTGAGCTGCGGCATAGGCAACACCCATCTCGGCGTATTTACCTGCCTTTATCTCTTCCTCAGCACGGCGCAACAGATCGCTGTTGGCATCCCAATTGTCGAGCGTTTCCGCCATCAGACCCGGCACCCTGGCGTTCACACTGTTGGTATCGAACAGCATATTGTTTACATACAATGCCAGTTGCGGCTTACCGTTCTTCAGATATGTTACAAGTTTCATGTTTTGTATTTGTGGGTGTAAAATTAACCGTTACAGTGAGATATTGAAGCAGTGACGTAATTTTATAGTATTGTCTGAATCAGGATGGTCAGGATCTCAGGAAAAGGAGGATCTCATTTGCTTTAATAGCTACCGGCATTATATGAATATCATACAAACTACAGCACAAGAGTTGCAGCAGCAGTGGGCATTGCAGCTCCCGGAGAACCTAAGCGAAGAGGCCATACTGGAAAAACTGACGGAACGGGTGATGCAGCTGGTGAATGAAGGGCCGGATGCCTTCTTCCAGCTGATGTACCGGCTGGATATACCTGAGAAAAAACTGATGCTGGTGGCAGGCGACGTAGATGCAGCACGAAAAATAGCCCGCATGATATACGACCGGCAGCTACAGAAAGTACGCAGCAGGGAGTATTACCGGAATAACCCCTTAAACGACGATCCTGACCTGAAATGGTGAGTTTTAAAAATTCAAGTTCCAAGTTCCAAATCCCAGGAACCAAGTACCAAATCCCAGGAACCAAGTACCAAATTCCAAGAAACAAGGCCACATTGCCCGCTTAATTGCGGAAGCTATAAAACGAATACGTCCCGATTTCCCGGGGTTGAAACCCCGGGCTATGATAGCCCGTCCTTACAGGACGGTGAGTTGCGCAGCTTATTGTTTACTTAGTAAACTTATACCCTATACCCCTTATAGAGTGGAAATGCACCGGGTTGCGGCTATCTTTCTCGAAATATTTGCGGAAATTAAGAATAAAATTGTCGATAGTACGCGTAGTAGGGTATACATTGTACCCCCAAACTATCTGTAAGATCTGTTCGCGGCTTACCACTTCGCCTTCATGCTCCACCAGCAGTTTTAGTAATGCGGCCTCCTTTTTACTCAGTTCCTGTGTATTGCCTGTTTTATCGACGCACTCATGCCCTGAGAAATCTATTTTACAACCGTCGAACTCATACGTATCGCCAATATGCTGCGGCTCACGCATTTTCTTATTCTTTACGATCAGCTTGTCTACACGCAGCAGCAGTTCTTCCAGGTTGAAGGGCTTGGTCATGTAATCGTCGCCACCTTTCTTAAGACCTTCTACCCTGTCGGCGCTGGTATTACGGGCACTGAGGAATAAGATAGGCACATCGTTATGCTGCATACGGATGGTCTCGCACACGGTGATGCCGTCCATCTCGGGCAGCATGATGTCCAGCACAATCAGGTCGAAATATTCGTTTTTAACTGCTTTTATAACACCGGGGCCCGTTTCAGAGGTGGTCACCTCGTAGCCTTCTAATTCCAGGTTCAGCTTCAGCGCTTCTCTCAGGCTTTCTTCGTCTTCGGCAACAAGTATAGAGGCTTTGGCGGATTTGTTCATACGGTATTATTTTTCAGGGTAAAGGTAAAGTATGAATATATAAATAAATGCAAATTTTGATTAGCTGATGTGCTGATCAGCAGATTAGCTGATGTGCTAATTAGCTTCAAATTTTGATCAGCTGATGTGCTAATTAGTTTATTAGCTGATGAATGGATACTATTATCTTTATAATTGGTATGCGAGCAAAATTAGCTGATCTGCTAATCCGCTGATCTGCAGATTACCTCATCAGCTGATTGACACAGGCTTCCACTCGCTTTTCAACAACCCCGCTATCACCAGGTCTTCCGGCATACCGTTGCGTAACATACCCTGGCGCAGCACGCCCTCTATACGGCAGCCGAGTCGCTCGGCTACTTTAGCGCTGCGCTTATTGGGTGCTACAAAACGGACCTCTATTTTATTAAGACCCAGCTTATTGAAGAGAAATGGCACAAAATGGTTCAGGCTGTTGATCACAATGCCCTTGCCCTCATATTCCCGCGCCAGCCAGTAGCCTATCTCGGCCTTTTTCAGGTCGTGATCCCAGTTAAGCATCCCGATACCACCCACCACCTTATCGTCCAGGAAGATACCCATATCGAGCGCTTCCTGCATATCGCTACGGTGCTTAGCATCGTGTATGAACTTAAGCGAATGTTCTGGCTTGGTAGTATGCGCTACCCAGTTGAGCCATGGATGCAGGTGCTGCCGATTACTATTTACGGCAGTAAATAAGGCATCAGCATCGGCCGGAACATAGGTACGCAGTGTTATCTCATTACTTACCGGGATAGTTAACATCCGACCAAGATATTAATTATTCAGTTTTTTCCATATCTCGGGGATACGCTTTATCCAGGCCAACTCTTTCATTTTGGCCTTAGCCTCTTCCACCGGAGAGCCAAAGTACACCTTACCGGCTTCCAGGCTGGATGGCACGCCCGACTGCGCCAGTACTATAGCGCCCTTGCCAATGGTGAGGTCTTTGTTCACGCCCACCTGGCCCCATAGTATCACCTCGTCTTCTATATAGGCTACGCCGGCCACACCTACCTGCGATGCAAACAGGCAATTACGCCCTACAACAGTATCGTGCCCTACCTGTATATGATTATCGAGCTTGGTGCCCTTGCCTATTATGGTATCGCCGCTCACACCGCGATCGATAGTACAACAAGCGCCTATTTCTACATCGTCTTCTATTATAGAACGACCACAGCTCACCATTTTTTCGTACTGAGTATCTTTCTGCTTATAGCGCTTAAAGTAGAATGCATCGGCACCGATGACTGTACCGGAATGGATAACCACATTATCGCCTATTACAGAATGATCGTAGATGGTGACATTAGGATGTATGAGACAGTTTTTACCAATACGCACATGATTGCCCACAAACACGCCGGGCTGCAAGTGTGTACCCTCACCTATCACCGCGCTGTCGCTCACCATTTTGGTAGCAGGCTCGAACGGGCGGAAGCGGTTCACTATTTTGATATATGCATTGAACGGGTCGTTGGTCACCAGCAGCGTCTTACCTTCAGGGCAAGGCACATCTTTATTGATGATGATGATAGTAGCCGCTGAATGAAGGCACTTATCGTAGTACTTCTCAAAATCCACAAAAGATATATCACCCTTCTCTACCTTGTGTATCTCGTTGATACCTGTTGCCAATTGTGCTGTATCGCCACGTAATTCTGCGCCTGTAAACTGGGCAAGCCACTCCACCGGAACCGGTTGTTCAAATTGCATTAAATGTGATTTTAACACAAAAATACAACTTTGCTACAGCTCCTTTTCACTTATCTTTCAGGTAATTTGTACCACAAACCACAGACCATTGCAGTATATAAATATTAATGGCCAGATAGTACCCGCTGAACGGACTGGTGTACCTATAGATAATGGGGCTTTCCGGTATGGCTACGGGCTGTTTGAGACCATGTTGGTGCAAGATGGCCATATCATGCTGCAAGACCACCACATGGCTCGTTTGCTGGATGGGCTGCAGCAACTGCAACTAACATTACCCCCGCATACTACTGCCGACAAGCTAACCAATAATATACTGGACACAGTACGCAAGAACCAGTTGCAGCGCCTGTGCAGGGTACGCCTGCAGGTATATGCAGGCGGCGGCGGACTGTATGGACAAGACGTAGCCAAGGCGGGCTACATGATAGAGTGCTTTGCACTGAACGAAGAAGCTACGCTATACAACGAAAATGGCCTGCAACTGGGCATAGCAGAGGGGATAGCCAAAAGCAACGATGCCCTGGCCAACCTGAAGAGCAGTAATGCCTTGATATATGCCATTGCCGCGCGGCAGGCAAAAGCCAATAAATGGAATGATGCGCTGGTGCCGAACACAGGTGGCAAGATTATTGAAAGCACTATTGCCAATATCTTTTGGGTAAAAGACAATGTGATCTATACGCCACCACTATCTGAAGGCTGTATAGCCGGTGTGATGCGCCAATACGTAATGGAGCACGCTGAGGTAAGGGAACATCCATTGACCGAAGAAGTGCTGATACAGGCCGACGAAGTGTTCCTGACCAATGCCATAAAACGTATAAAATGGGTGGCGCAGATAGCGGACAAGCAATACACCAACACCACCAGCCGCAGGCTGGCCCACCAACTGTTTAACGATACAAACCACTACTAATGAGAACACTCTTACTTGCATCTTTATTACTGTTGAGCATAGCATCTTACGCACAATTAGGCATTGCCCCAGAAGCAGGCATCGGTGCCAGCAATATGCGTTTTATCCCGGACAATGCCTATACCACATCTGCCGAGAACAGCCAGCTGTCGTGGCGTTTTGGTGCTATCATAGACGCGCCATTCACATCCCATACCTACTTTCAAACGGGTCTATATTACTCCCGCAAAGGGCAGAACCGCAATTACAGTTTCCATGTAAGCGACAGCACTAATGACCACGAGGACCGTACCCTTACGCTCAACTATATAGACATGCCGCTGAACATAGTGTTCAAAACGTCGGAACAGGGCAAGGGGCGGCTGTGTATAGGTGCAGGTGCTATGCTGTCTTACCTGGTATCGGGCAATGTTACCGGCACCTCTGTGGGCAAGTATAACGACACTGCCTATAGCCATACAGTTTCGGGGCCTGCAAGCGATGTGCTGCGCAAATTCGACATAGGTGCCAGCTTCTTTGGCGCCTACGAATTCCCCACAGGCTTGTATGTGAAAGCGTATTACATATCGGGCGTTAAAGATCTTGGCGTGACTACCGAGGTAATAAAGAACAGGATGTGGGGCATTGGCGTAGGTTATATGTTTGGCAAGAACAGGAATGTGAATAAAGACAAAGAAGGATTGATAGACAAGGGTGAGTAGCATTTAGACTACAGCGCTTCTACTCTGCTCTTCAACGCCTCGTTCATTAGCCGGAAACCGTTAGCGGTATTTACATCGAGCATCTTTTTCATAAAGGGTATCAATATGCCGCGGAAGTGTTCGTACTGCATTAACGTTGTTGTGCCGTCACCATTATCTCTCAATACAAAAGCATGTTCGCCGTCAAATAGGTAGGGGATAAATAGTTTGCCTATCCAACGTAGTTCCTTTTTTGCTTCATATTGTAAAACCACAGGTTTAAAGGTCATGGGATTGCCACCGGGCAAGTGTAGCAGCACTTCTATTTGCTTGCCCACCGCAGGCTGGCCTTTGAACGATTTTACAAATGGATTCCAGCCCGGGTAACTGGCAAAATCAGTGAATACTTTCCATACCTTATCGGATGTGGCATTGATCGTGATCTCGGAATAAACGAGTTTGCCATTTTTAATTACCTGTCCGTGTGCAGTGCTTTGTGTTTTCATTTCTTATTGCTTTTGTTACACAAAGGTGGCACAAGAACAGGGCCTGAAACGATAACAAAAGATAAGAAAATGATTGCCGCTGAAGCCGCAGGGTTGAAACCCTGCGCTATTATAAAACGTCCTTACAGGACTTTATCATGCGCTTACGTAGCCATGACAGCATAACTAACCTTTCGTTACCCTACTTCTTATCCTACTGAGACTAACGGGTGTAATGCCCAGGTAGTTGGCTATAAGATGTTGCGGTATACGCTCTATTATCTTTTGCTTGTTACCTTCCAGCAACTGTATGTAGCGCTCTTCGGGGCTTAGCATCAACAGGCCTGCCATGCGCTCCTCCACGCCTATCAGCGCCCACTCTGCCAACTTGCGACCGAAGCGCTCCCATGCCTTGCTTTCATCAAACAGTTCTGCCAGTCGCGTATAAGGGAAGGTGATCAGTTGGGTATCGGTCAATGCATCGATGCTTATTTCCGACGGCCGGCCAGTGATGCAACTGAGATAAGCCCCCACCAATGCATTCTCGAAATAGAAGTAAGTGGTCTTCTCTTCACCATCCTTCAAATAATAATGGCGCATACTGCCTTCTATTATCATGCCTACATCTTTGCCTATCTTGCCTTCCTGCGCAAACAGCTGGTGTTTCTTCACTGTACGTTCCTCCAGGTAAGGCTTCAGCAATGCCCAGTCAGCATCGTTCATGGGCGATAGTTTTTCTACCTGATTGCGTAATAGTTGGTGTGGTGTCATAAATGCAGTGTGGTAGATGTGGCACACCTTTGAGGTGTGCCACATCTGGCTTGTTGGCTAAAATTAAGAAAGCCTCCTGGAAAGGAGGCCTTCTGCTATTTAAAAACACTATTTTTTATTGACCATCCAGGTCTTGCAAAAGAGACCTGTCTGTCTCGTCAAGAG
>CANGNA010000081.1 GCA_947455215.1 Chitinophagaceae bacterium | reverse complement strand
GTATATTTGCCTTGTAAATCGAAACCACAGCTTTTGATTTACAAGGCAAAATGGTAAAACGGGCAATAGAAAGAGAGGTATATATGCTACTGAAGGAATTCCCGGCAGTAGCATTGTTGGGTCCGCGGCAGGAGGGGAAGACCACCCTGGCCATGGATATTGCTGCATCATTCGATGGCAAGGCTGTATATCTTGACCTGGAACGGCCTACAGATGCCATAAGACTTAACGAGCCCGAAGAGTATTTTGAAGAGCATAAAGGCAAGCTCATTATCCTTGATGAGATACAACGGGTACCCGAGCTATTCCCGGTATTGCGCGGGGTAATAGACAGGAGAAGAAGAGAGGGATTCCGGACCGGGCAGTTTCTTATCCTGGGTTCGGCATCGCTGGACCTGTTACAGCAATCGTCGGAAACACTTGCGGGGCGTATTGCCTACAAAGAACTGAGCGGTCTGAATATACAGGAAGTAGGTGCCGGCGAACTGGATAAACTATGGCTGCGTGGTGGTTTCCCGGACAGCTTCTTATCTGCCGATGATGCTGCATCGTTAAGGTGGAGGGCCAACTTTATCAATACTTACCTGGAAAGAGAGATACCCCAAATAGGCCCGCGGATACCGGCGGTAACACTGCGCCGTTTCTGGACGATGCTGGCCCATAGCCAGGGCGGACAGGTGAATTTTGCCCAATTGGGTGCAGGCCTGGAAATATCGGCCCCAACCGCCAGGAAGTATGCCGAGCTGCTGGAAGACCTGCTACTGGTGCGCATGTTGCGCCCGTGGGCGGGCAATGTGGGTAAGCGGCTGGTGAAAACGCCCAAAGTATATATCCGCGACAGCGGGATAACACATGCCTTGCTGAACCTGGAAACCAAAGACAATGTACTGAGCCACCCTGTAGCAGGCAGCAGTTGGGAAGGATTTGTAATAGAACAGCTGATCGCATCGTTAAAGACAGGCATCACTACATGGTATTACAGAACAGCTGCCGGTGCAGAAATAGACCTGGTAGTAGAAGTGAACCCCGAAACTAAATATGCAATAGAAATAAAGCGGTCTATGACGCCGGTGCCTTCTAAGGGGTTTTATATAGGGTGTGATGATATTAAAGCGACCAGGCGTTTTGTTGTTTACCCGGGAACAGACCGGTTTACAGTAAGTAAAGAGGTGACAGCGATTTCAATAGGTGGAATGATGGATGAGCTGAAGGCCTTGTAGTCTACAACCGTTATATTTGGCATATTAAAGCCAGTAGCAAATGTCATCATTATTAAAGTCGCAGTTCCTGCTCAACCCAAAGATCACGTTCCTCAATTTTGGTTCGTTCGGTGCTTGTCCTAAGCCTATATTCGATGACTATCAGCAATGGCAGCGCCTGCTGGAGTTTGAGCCGGTGCAGTATATAGCAGTGGAGGGCGTGAATTACCTGAAAGCATCCCGGGAAGCTTTGGCGGGATACATCAACTGTAATGCCGATGACCTGGTATATGTACCCAATCCTACGTTTGCCATCAACATTATAGCTAAGAACCTGGACCTTAAAGCGGGCGACGAGATACTTTCTACAGACCTGGAGTATGGTGCTATGGACCGCACCTGGGACTACTATTGCGACAAGGTAGGCGCCAGGTATGTAAAGCAGCATATAGCGCTGCCGCTAACCACCAAAGAAGCTATACTGGAACAGTTTTGGAAGGGCTACAGCAGCAAGACAAAAGCCATCTTCATATCGCAGATAACCAGCAGCACCGCACTGATACTACCTGTAAAGGAAATATGCGATATGGCCAAAGAACGCGGGCTGATGACCATTGTAGATGGCGCACACGTACCCGCGCATATACCATTAGATATACAAGAGCTGCAGGTCGATGTATATACCGGGGCCTGCCACAAATGGATGATGACGCCGAAGGGCTGCACCTTCCTGTACGTAAAGCGGGAGATGCAGCATTTGTTCGATCCGCTGGTGGTCAGCTGGGGCTATAAGAGCGCGGCGCCATCGCACTCGCAGTTTCTCGATTATCACCAGATGCAGGGCACGCGCGACTTTTCGGCATTCCTTACTGTGCCTAAGGCCATTGAATTTATGCAGCAGAATAACTGGTGGCAGGTGGCCGCAGATTGCCGTAAGCTGGCGCACAGCAATTATCAGCGTTTCTGTGCGCTGCTGGGCTCTGTACCCTTGGCCCCAATAACTGAAGAATTTCTTGGGCAAATGTGCAGCACCCCCATCAAAACAACACAGCCGGAAAAGCTACAGCGGCACTTATTTGAACATTATAACATAGAGATACCGGTGATGCGGCACGGGCAGCATATATTCCTGCGTTATTCCATCAATGCATTCAACAGTCAGGAAGACATGGATAGGTTGTATGATGCATTGCAGGAAATAAAGGCTAGTACGGGATTGATAGATGTTGCTTAAGGAAAACAGGGGTGTTACGCTCCCTGTTTTCTTACATATTTGGTCAGGATAACGATCACCTGCCCTTCTATTTTGCCTTCTATCTGTTCGGTATTGTTTTCTACCAGGCGGATGTTCTTTACCACGGTGCCCATCTTGGCATTCAAGGTAGATCCTTTTACGTCCAGCGATTTGATGAGCACTACCGTATCGCCCGTGTTCAGCACAGCACCATTGCAGTCTTTGTGCAGTTCTACTGCATCATCGTTATCGTGGTCGCCGGTCTCTTTGGCCCATACCAGGGTGTCGTCGTCCATGTACATCACGTCGAGGCACTCAGCGGCCCAGGTCTCCTTTTTCAGCCTGTTCAGCATTCGCCACGATAATACCTGTACTGCCGGTGTTTCGCTCCACATGCTGGATGACAGACACTGCCAATGGCGGCTGTCCAGTTCTTCTTTTTTGTTCAGTTGTGCCTGGCATTTAGCGCACAGCACTACATCCAGATCTCTACGTTTGCTGTTGTTGGTGGGTACTTCGTAAACAGACAGATCGGTTGTCGATTCGCACAATGCGCAGGTTTTGTCGCGCAGATCATCATTTTTCATAAGTGGCGCTAATATACAAATTGTATCAGAGTTGTAAAATGATGTCAGTCATTATAGTTGTAGAATGAGTAGCGTCACCACTAATACTTGCCTCCGCTGCAGCTCCATTATCTGTATGGCCTGGCCTGCTTCAAGTATAGTTTGCCGTTCTTGTCGAATTTGAATTCCACATCCATCGGCATCTCTTTCATGTCCGGATTCAGCCGTAGCGAATTGGTGTAATGATCGCGCACCAGCGACAGTGCATAGTATAGGGCCGTGATCTGTTGCTTACTGAGCACCGGCTTATTACCATTGATGTTGCTGTAGGTAATATAGTCGGTGGCGATACCAATATCCAGCGGGTTGATCTCCGATGCCGACATGCAGATGAATTGTTCGCAGGTCACAGAGTCGGGTGGCGACACAACGGGTACCTCACCCACTTGCACATTCACCGTAAAGCCGGGGAATCCCTGCCTGTATATATTCTTTGTTATAGCCACACCATTGGCTGTCTCATCAGGGAAATTGCGATGTGCCAGTATACCCATCATTATCGTGTGCTCATCTATATTCGCCGCAACACGTTCAAAATAGGCATTGTCATCGTATACGCTGGCCCATACTTTTTTAATGGCCATGTCCGCCGGCTTATCCTTGTCGTCTAGCTTGCCCGTCTTGCTTTCATAAAGCCCTGCGCCGCTGAAGCCAGCTACATCTTCGGCATTAGCACTACTACGGAAACGGTATGAAGTATAGGCAGGGTTGGCCTTCATCATTGCGGTTACAGCTGCAACCAGGGCCGGGTCCAGCGGTTGCTCTTTTATCGCTTTACGCACCTGCTTCAGTTGCTCCTTGATGGATGACTCAGCAGCACCCTGTCGCTGCATCTTTATCAGCTCATCTATCTTGCTGTGGATAGCAGTAGCCGATACATGTTTGTAATAAAAGTAGAAGGGTATGGCAAAGGCACCCTCCGGTATCTTAAAGTTGGCCGATGGCCTTTGTGTGATGGCATACAACTCACCCAGCCCGGCTGCTTTGTTGCCCACTACATCTTTCTGTCGGAGGTTGAAGCTGCCTATAGCTAGCAGGTTTTTTACAGTAGTATCGTAATGCAGTGCTGTTACCGTGCCAGCGGTATGTGCCCGTTTAAAACTATCGGCCACCCTTTGCGTACAGGGTTTCACCACAAGTCCGTTGGCTGATACAGCCATATATACCGGCTTGCCAAAGTAGTGCGTAATGGCGGTATCGTCGAATACAGTTGTCTGCACCGCAGATGGTATATTACGATTGTGACAAAGTATATTGATGTGCGACAACGGCGTCTGGTAACTGTTGGTAATGATACCTGCGCACACCGGCACATTCACCGGCGTGCCCTTCACCACTACAATATCGCCGGGCGAATAATTGCTTTCCTGCTGGCTGCCATCCCGCAATATGCCATAACATACGCCGGTATTCAACGCCTGGAATTTCTGGTTGTGATAAATGTCTGATGGGTATACCTTAGGCAAGGTGAGTTTACCTTCCTTATCCAGCGCTGCAAAACGCTCTGAGCCCACCAGCAGGCGAAGCGAATCCTTGAGGTAGGATTTGGCACACACCTGGTTGTACAGCCCAATGATCTGTTCCGGGGTCACCAGGTCTTCGCTCGAAAACTCCAGTGCATATATGTGGCTTTGCTGGTAATAGTTTACGTTGGCCAGCAGATACTGGCGCTTCAGGGTATTGCCATAGTTCAGCGTATTGAATAGTTCCAGCGGCTGCTCGTTCTGCAGTACTTTTTCAGCAAAATCGTAATGGTACCTGTAGCGGGAGGAGTTGATAAAATATAGGATCTCATCATGCAGGTCGTATACTACTTTTACCGACAGCACGTCGTTGAACTTATCTGTCAGTGGGGCTCCCTGCAGCGATGTGAACTCGCTGTAGTTTTTTATCGCATGGGCATAAGCGCCGACCATTGGACGTGGCCCGGACGGATGGAATATTTTACGGAAAGACAGCAGTGATAGCGCACTGATGATAGCAGTGCAGATACACAGGATGACGATTACCTGGTAGAAGCGCTTCATGCAGAGATGCTCTTTTTGATGAGATATAGGTGCAGTACGGCAAACAGCAACAGGAAAATAGCTACGTTAGTATATTTAAATGAGTAGACCGCACCTACTACTATAGGCAACGATAGAATGCCATTGATAACGGTCACTACGGCATTTTTACGCTTTACATTTCGCACTGCCAGTACCAGGTTGACAATAAATACCAACGGGATGCCTACAAGAAACAATAAAAGTTTGCCGGTATCTATATGCAGGCCGCCATTCATATTGGCCAGTGCCAGCAGGGGCATATTCAGCAGTAGCAAAAGCGGAATGATCTTCTTCATGTTAAGCGATTGATATATCGCTGATTGAAAGTATTAATTGTTTTTATATCGGAATGTTAAATACGCTGTTATTGCAATCACTTTTTAATTACATTACATATTAAATTGTCATTATGTTGTTCGTTTTTCTGGCTTACAGCCTTGCCAAAATATTTAATCCCTACTTATCCACAATCGCCAGCAATAACCCCGTAACCACCCCTTATTAAGTTATCTTTGCTACCCGTTTTATGAAGACATTTTCATCCATACAGCAGCTATTGGCTACGTTGAGCAGGGAGCAGAGATTGCTCAGTGAGCTGTTTGAGAAAAGGAAGCTGCTTTCTTTCAATTACGACTACGCCCTGGAGCTGGTAGACTTTGATGCCGACAAGATCACTGCTCTTACCGATTACAGCGTGGTGCGCCAGAATGGCAACAACCTGGAGCTGGACGACCTGTACCTGCAATTCTTTGAGCAGGTGATGGAGGTGAATGAGGAGATCAATGCCTCTTACATCAACGAGCATATACAGAGCATAAAGCAGAACATCATTTACTACCTGCAGGAGAACGACGAAGGCCGCAAATACGGCTACCTGAAGCAGGTAAAGCATGCGCTGCGGAAAATAGGTGTTATAGCCCTGCGCAACGTGGTAGACCTGAACCGCAACGTAGACAACACCTTTAAGAACGAGCCCAACTACAAGATAAAGAAGACCAAGCTGGAGCACCTGGATGATAAAAGGAGCACTATATATGCGCTTATAGAGCATACAGACAAGCTGGTATCGGGTGAGGAAGAACAGACTTTCTTTAAGGTGGCGGCAGACGAGGAACTGAACCGCATCATCATCATACTGAAGTTGCAGTTGAACGAATGCAGGCACAACCTGATAGACATTCAGAAGCAGATCATCGAGTACCTCAACCGCATCAAGCACCAGAGCGGCATCATAGAAAAGCTGCGCCAGATAAAGTACCTGAAAGACCAGTTCGAGTTGAGGAGTAAGTCGGACATAAAGGATATCCTGAACGCCAACACGGCTGTGATATTCGAGCCTAATCCTACCTACCCGCTAAACATACCGCTGGAGCAGTTGCAGGTAGATAATGATGCGCTCGATATCATCCGCAAGGTGGCCAAGCGCATGCGCAGTAATGTAAAGAGCAACCAGCCACTGGCCGAAGGTATTAGCGATGAATATCTGGAAACACAGGTGCAGGAAGAAGTACAGATCAACCTGGACGAAGTGAAGAACGGCTTCCTGGCCAGTGGTCACAATCTGTTCGACTTTATCTGCAACTACGATTTTGGCCGCGAAGTGTCGTTCGACGAATGTATCACCATCTATTGCCAGATGGTGTCTCAGTACGATATGCTGTTTAAAATTACCGAGGCGTATAACAGTAAGGACGATGTGGAGTATGCCATGATATACCCTAAATAAAACTTTGACGATCCCTGCCAATAGATGATGCACAAAGCTTCACTTGTTGGTTTTAACTTTTGACTTTTAACTTAAAACGATGCCGGTACCCAAACAAACTTCCGACATATTCGAGATACTGAGCAAGGGGCAGTTCATCTGCTCCAACAGCACCAAGGATAGCATCAGGAAGCTATACAATATCATCGACGAGAATTTCGAAGACCTCCATGACTACTTCAAGGCCATCAACCTGAGCCTTGAAAAGGGCGACGAATACTATATGTTCACCAGGCTGGAGAATAAGACCGACCTGGAGCGCAAGATAGAGGCCGCCTTTAAGTGGATAGATATGCTCGACTTCTTCAAGACCTTCGATCAGTCTTTTGGTTCAGGCTACAGGTTCACCCCTTCCGATGTGCTCATCCGCCTGAGTGTAGATGTGGATATGAAGAACAAGCTGGAAGGCCTGAAGAAATATGCCGGTGGCAAGGAAAAACATGCCGAGATACTGGACAAGGTGCTCGACCAGCTGCGCCGCGATTACTTCATAGAGCTGGAGAACGAAATATCCAACAGCTACAAAGTGCTGTCATCATTCAGCTACATGGAACGACTTGTACTTTCTATTAACATCCCTGATTCAGTGCAGAAATGAGATATTTAAACAGAGTAATTTTTATCAACAGCGCCAACATCAAATATGCCGAAGTAGCTATTGATGGTAACGTGCATTTTATAGGTACACAAGGTGTTGGTAAAAGTACCAGCCTGCGTGCCATCCTCTTCTTTTACAATGCCGATAAGCTGAAGCTGGGCATTGAAAAAGGCAAGAAAACTTTCGATGAATACTACTTCCCCTTCGGCAATTCTTATGTGATATACGAGGTAGTGCGCGAGACCGGTGCCTACTGCATCATGGCATTCAAGTCGCAGGGGCGTGTATGTTTCCGTTTCATCAACAGCGATTACCAGCAGGAGCATTACATAGATAGCGATGGCAAGGCTATGTCGTGGGATGGTATACGCGAAGTGCTGGGCAAGAAGGTAGGCTATACCCGCAAGATAGACCGCTACGAAGAGTATCGCGATATACTGTATGGTAACAACCTGGGCCTGGATAAGGAGTTCCGCAAGTACAGCATTATAGAAAGTCGCCAGTACCAGAACCTGCCGCGTACCATACAGAACGTATTCCTGAACAGTAAGCTGGATGCCGAGTTCATCAAGCAGACCATCATCATGTCGCTCAACGAGGAGGATGTGAAGATAGACCTGGACAAGTATGCCTTACACCTTAAAGATTTTGACACACAGCTGGCCGACATCAATAAGTGGACAGAGACCAACAAGAGTGGCGAGATACCGGTGCGCAAGATGGCGGAGGCTATAGCCCGTGTACACGCTGCTATACAAAGCCTGAACAAGGAGAAGAAAGAAACGGCCGTACAGCTGTTCCATGCACGCAGCATTGCGCTGGATGAGCAGCCGAAGATAGAGAAGAAGCTGGACCAGCAGAACAAACAAAAGGAACTGTTGCAGCTGAAGGCCGATGATCTGAAAAATAAATTCAGGGGCAAGCGCGAAGACATACAAAAGCAGATCAACATACTGGATAGTGATCTGAAGCGCATCAAACAAAAGAGCGAATACTACGAGAGTGTCGGCATTGCGGGCATCATACAACGGGTAGATAAGAAAGACAGGGTAGAGGAAGACCGCGAACGCCTGCGTGTGGAGCGCGAATTGCTAAATGCCGTGTATACCGAGATCAATAGCCGATTTAAAGCGCTGATACAGCAGCAGCAGAATGAACTGGCCCGCTTTGAAAGCGGTAACCTGGTGCGCAAGAACAAGCTGCGTGAGGAGTTCCTGCAATTCAAAGACGAGATCACCGAAGAATATAAAACAGCCTTTGCCGAGATACGCACACAGCACCAGGAAGCACTGGAGGTAGCGCGCAATACCATTACGCAGAAGAAGGAGAACATCCACGAGCTGAAGCTGAAGAAGCAAAAGATACAATTGCAGCGCTATTTCGAAGAAGAGATAGAACTGGTGAAGAGCGATATCACTTCTCTTCAGCAAAAGATAAGGAGCGGCGATATAGAGATAGCTGATGCTAAAAAGCAGACCGAGACCCTGCAGAAGCAGTGGGAACTGGATGCAGAAAAGAATGCAGCTGCTTACGACCGTAAGATAGAGAAGCTGCATGATGATGCTAAGCAGTTTGCTGTAGCTATAGACGCCATTGCCGCCAAGCTGCAGAAGAACAAAGACTCGCTCTATGGCTGGCTGAGCACCAACGTGCCGGGCTGGGAGAATAACATAGGCAAGGTGATAGATGAAGAAACTGTATTGTTTCAGCACGATCTGTCGCCAAGCTTTGCCGAAGGCGCTAACGATACCATTTATGGCCTTACAATAAACCTGGAAGATATTGGCAAAAAGGTAAAGACCGTTGCCGATTATGAACAGGAGCGTACCGACTGGTTGCAGAAGGCCGAGGCCAACAGGGCCAATATAGCCAGGCTGGTTGAAGAGCGCGATGCCGAAGACAACAAGCTGAAGAGCCGCTACCAGAACAGGATAAAGGAGCTGAACAACAGCCGCAGGCAGATGGAATACGAGCTGCAGCGCCACAAAGGCCAGCTGCAGACCAACGAGGTGAAGCATGCCGACCTGCTGCGCAAGGCTGCCGAGGAAAAAGAAAAGCTGCTGGCACAGGTGGCCGCAGAAATGGGTGTGGCATCGGAAGAACTGCTGAACGAGGAGAAGAACCTGGAGCAGATACAGGCCAGCATGGAAAAGCAGCTGGAGAACAAGGAGCGCGAGCAGAACCGTAAAATACGTGCCGAAGACCAGCGCATAAAAGACCTGGTGGCTGAGGCCGCAGATGAGTTGAAAGCCCGCAAGCACGAAACCGCTGAGCGCATAGCCGAGATTGAGCGCCAGCAAACGCAGGACCTTGCCAAAGAAGGTGCCGATATATTCCGTATGCGCTCCATTGATAGCGAGCTGGCATCGCTGCAGCGCGAGCTGAACTTCATTAACGAGAACCGCGATAAGGTTGCAGAGTACAATAAGGATAAGCGCGAATTACTGGACCATGCAGATACCTTCCGCACAGATAAGCGCCTGAAGGAGACGCAGCTGGAGAACGAGCAGGAAAAATATAACCTGCAAAAGCAGAAGATGCAGCAGGAAATTGATGCACTCAACAGCGATATCAATGCACTGGCAGAACGCTTTGCTACCATCACAGAAGGGCTTACCAGCTTTGAGAGCTTTAAGCAGACCGACCACTACAGGCAGATCGCCGAGTTTGAGGGCTTGCTGCCGGATAAGGTGGAGAATAATGGCGGACTTAAGGTGTTGATAGAATCGCTGAACGGTAAGATATACACCATACTGGAGCGCTACAATGAATTGTATTCTGCGATCAGGAAGTTCAATGGTAACTTCTCTGAACAGAATGTGTTCAACTTCAAAACACAACTGCAGGAGCCAAAAGACTTCCTGGAGTTTGCTGAGATGCTCAGCGAGTTCCTGGAAGAGAATAAGATAGTGCAGTACGAGAAGCGTGTGAACGAACGCTTTGCTACCCTCATCCGCCAGATAGGTAAGGAGACCAACGAGCTGACCTCTAAAGGAGGTGAGATACAAAAGGTGATCACCCACATCAACCGCGACTTTGAAGAGCGCAACTTTGCAGGGGTGATCAAGAGCATCAAGCTGCAGCTTAGCGAGAGCAAGAACAACATCGTAGCACTGCTGCAGGCTATACGCCAGTTCAACGATGGCAGCAGCATGAGCCTTGGTGTGGTCGACCTGTTCTCTGCCGGCGACAATGAAGCGCAGAACCGCAAAGCAGTATCATTGCTTAAGGAGTTTGCCAAAGAGATAGGCGCACGCAAAGAGAAAGAGATAGGCCTGGCCGACTCATTCGAACTGCAGTTCCGTATAGTGGAAAATGATAACGATAGCGGATGGGTGGAGAAGCTGGCCAACGTGGGTTCCGAAGGTACCGACATCCTGGTAAAGGCCATGGTGAATATCATGCTGCTGAACGTGTTCAAAGACAGCGCATCCAAGCGTTTCAAAGACTTCCGCATGCACTGTATGATGGACGAGATCGGTAAGCTGCACCCGAACAACGTAAAGGGCATCCTGAAGTTTGCCAACGACAGGAATATACTGCTCATCAACAGTTCGCCAACATCTTTCAATGCTACCGATTACCGCTATACTTACCTGCTGAGCAAGGATAACAAGAGCATCACCACCATCAAGCGATTGATAAGGAAGGGCGCAGAAGTAATGGCATAATGAAACTAAGCAGCAACATAGCATCCAAACTATTACAACTGGCAGGTGGCGCAGAGCTGCCTGCCAGCTCTTTTTCCGGCCCTCTTGTAAAAGAGCTGATAGAAGAGAACATTGTGCAGGAGCGCATACAGGGGCGTACAAAGCGCGTGCTTTATATTCTCGATCCAACAACGCTGCACGATTGGTTAGCACAGAAGCATGGCATCAATAACCTGCACGAATATGTGAATGCCGCCCCCGCATCAAGGGCAGATAATATTGCTATTGCTGCAGACTCGAAGCATACCTCGGTCAGAACATTTAAAGGGTTTCTCATCAATGCTTATCAACCTATTGCCTGTACCTTGAATGGTGAGCCTTTTACCGTTAACTGCATTCCCGGCACGTTCCTTTTTATATCAGATTATGCAGGCTTCACCCCTCCTGCTGATACGATAATTGCCGGTGTAGAGAACGCCGAGGTCTTCAGTAATATATATAAGCTGCAACGCCTGCTGCCGGGCAATATTCTATTCGTCAGCCGCTACCCGCAAAATCAATCGCGAGACTTGCTAGCTTGGCTCAGGAGCATACCCAATCAATACCTGCACCTGGGCGATTATGACTTCGCAGGACTCAATATATTCTCGCAGGAATATAAAAGGCATCTCGGTCAACGGGCTACACTTTATATTCCCCACGATCTTGATGGCCTGCTGCAACGTCACGGCAACATGGCTCTTTACGACCAACAAAAACTCAACGCGCTGGCAAAAGAAGATAAAGAATTGTCGGGCTTAATAGCCTTGCTGCACAAGCATAAAAAAGGGCTGGAACAAGAAGTTTTGTTGGTATAGTGCATTCACCTTACTGCTTCAGCCTTTTTGTAAGCACGATTAGAATATAGAACACCAAAAAGGGTAATGGCTCGGTAAAGCGGTTGCGCAACCCGGTGCCTATTCGCTTTACTACTTCGCTGTGGGTTATACCGAAGGTAATAACTGTAACAACAAAAGCTAGTAAAACAGCTGCATACAACCCTATCCATAACTGGCTCACCCATCGTTCTTCGCTTCTCCAGTTGAAGTAGCCTATCGCGGCCGTAGCCAGGAATGCCACTATATGTATCACCTGGTTAACTGCCGGGTCGAAAGCATTTGTTTTTACGGTGCCGAAATAGTCTACATTGGCCCAGCTGAGCGCAATGATGACGATAAGCGAAATAATGAACAGGAAGTTACGCTGCATCGCGCACAGTTTTTTTCGTGTACAGCATCCACAGGTAAAACACTGCTATATATATAGCGGCTGTAAACAAGTAATGATGGCTGATGTCTACCCAACCACGGTGTTCGATATTCAGCCACCCTATCAGGGCACACCGTATGGTGTTGATGATATAGATATAGGGCAGGCCTATTAATGCAAATACAAGCCTGCGCATTGCAGAGCCCGGAAAGCAATAAAGGAACGAGATGTACAGTACTATAATATCCAGTGCATTGCAGGGGTCGAGAATACCCAATACTCCTTTGCCGCTAACAGTAATAATAGCTGCGCGCGTGGCATTATTGTGTGAATACAGTGCATTGACGTTGTTGTAAAAAACAGACATCAGGCGGGCGGTAGAAAAGGCGGTGGCATTAGTTAGTTGGCGATCTGGTATCCTTACCGGGGCCAGGACAAACGTATACAGCAGTTGCCAGGCAATAAACAGGGCCAGCGCCCGGAGCAGGAACGACCTGACCAGCGGAGGTACTTTATTGTATAATGCTTTCAGATCGGCCAAAACGATGTTACTGCTGTAGATCACAAAATTAGTCAGTTTAAACTAAGAATTTGTAAGTGATCTGTTATATGAACGCTGATAGGCAAATTAATTATATAGTAGTCGGTAACTTTGCCCGCAGTGAACGAAGCATACTTAGCACAAATAAAAGAACGCCTGGCGGCACCACTGCCCGGCTTGGAGGCGCAGGAGCGGATGATGGGTAGGGTAAAACGCATGCCCGGCGAGGTGCCGGTTACTGCACGCCCAAGCGCGGTGTTATGCCTTATCTTCCCGGTGAACAACGAGCCCCACGTGCTATTTATGAAGCGCAGGGAAGACAATACCCCGCACAGCGGACAGGTGAGTTTCCCCGGGGGGAGCTATGAGCAAACTGATGCCGACTACCGCGCCACTGCACTTCGCGAAGCGCAGGAAGAAGTAGGCATCATGTCGGCCGATGTAGAGATACTTGGTGCGCTGACATCGCTGTATATCCCGGTTAGCAATTTCAATGTATATCCTTATGTAGGCTATGCAAAACAGCGGCCCATATATAACCTGAGCCATGCAGAAGTGTCGTATGTTTTTGAAGTGCCCCTGCGCGTACTCTTCGACCCTGCCATAAAAAGCGTGGTCAGCGTGTCATCGCCCGCGGTGCAGGGTATGCAGTTCAAAGTAAATGCATACCTGCCCGATGGCAAAACCATTATATGGGGGGCTACAGCTATGATCCTTTCCGAGCTGGAAGAGGTATTGAAACAGGCCGGTGTTACTTTTTAACCTGCAGTAATGCCTTATAATCTGTAGGCTGTGCGAGCAGGCCTACCGCCTTGTCCAGGTCCTGGTCGTGCTGCATGTTATGAGCTATACGGCCACGGCTGTAGTAATAGCGCGATACGATCTCGTTCTCCAGCATCTGCTTTACAATATCCTTATTCTTCAGCAGGTCCTGCTTTTTATCGTGCGACAGCTTGGCCCTCAGTGCGTCAAACTCTTTCTTCGACTCTTCGTAATACTTTTCTTTCTGTGCCCGCGCCTGCAGCGAGTCCAGCTCGGCTTCTGTCTCCGTTTTATAGGAGTAATCTTTTTTCTCCAGCCACTTGGTAAAGTCGCCAAACTCGGCATCTGTCAGGGCAAACTTATTGGCCTCTGTTATGGTCTTGTGCTTGCCGGCATACTCTGTAGCATAGTCAAAGTAATAGTTCTTGGCATACAGTGTCATGGCTATCATCGGGCTTGGCTGATCGGGTATTTTCACATCCGGTTCTATACCGCCACCGCTGCGCACCTTACGGCCACCGCGGGTGCTGTACACCTTGCGCATAGAGTCTGCGAACACACTTACGCTATGGTCGGCATTGCGGTGGGTATAATCCAGCGCTTGTATGCAGCGGCCACTTGGCGTGTAGTAGCGGGCAATGGTCAGCTTCAGGTGTGCATTAAAGCCCAGCGGGCGTGTTACCTGCACCAGGCCCTTGCCATACGAGCGCTCACCTATGATCACGCCGCGGTCCAGGTCTTGCATAGTGCCGGCAACGATCTCAGAAGCGGAAGCCGATGACCTGTTGACCAGTACAGTAAGCGGTACATCTTTGTTCCATACCGGGCCTGCTGTTTTGTAGTCCTTATCCATATCGGGTATCTTACCCTTGGTGGTCACTACCGTCTGGTTCCGGTCCACAAATATGTTACAGATGTTCACTGCTTCATCTACAAGGCCGCCCGGGTTGTTACGCAGGTCCAGCACTACGCCTTTCAGATTAGGCTGCGCCTTTTGCAGGCTGTCGTATGCATCACGCACCTGGCGGGCACACCCCTGGGTAAACTGTGTCAGCTTTACGTAGGCAATATTCTTCTCCGGGCCCAGCAGCGCGGCATATGGCACGCTCGATATCTCTATCTCGCCACGGGTAATGATCTTCTGCGATTCTGCATTGGTATACGCATCCTTTATTTTTAAGGTCAGCTGTGTGCCGGGCGATCCTTTCAGCAGCAGGCTCAGATCGTCAATGCTCTTACCCTTCACCACCTGGTTGTCTATCGATACCACTACATCGCCGGGGTGCAGGCCGGCCTTTTGTGCCGGGCTGTTCTCATATACATCGCCAATATAAATGTCGTCGCCTTTGCGGTGCATGTTAGCGCCTATACCACCATACTTACCTGTGGTCATGAACTCGTAATCCTCAATGTCGCTCTCGGTAATGTAGTTGGTATATGGGTCCAGGTCATCCAGCATGGCATCTACACCTGTCTTCACCAGCTTGCCCGGCTCTATAGGATCTACATAATAGGTGTTCAGTTCTTTGAACAGGTTGTTGTATATATCCAGGTTCTTAGATATCTCGAAATACGGATCTTCCGCACGGCCGTGAATGAATAATGCTGCAGTAGCAGTAAGCGCTGCACCGGCAACAAATCCACGGAATCCTCTTATTTTATTCATCGGCATATATGGCACAGATATTGTTCTACAATTATCAGCAATGTACGAATTCTGATGCTGTTGTTAAATGCAGCTACTATATTTTAACGAATTCTAATGTAGATAATATCGGGGAATGTGTAAATTGTATCGCAAACTCCGCCATACCTTTTGCAATGAAAAACAAACTGATACTTTTATTCTTACTGCTGCTGGGGCACTGGGCTCATGCACAAAAGCCGTTCACAGAAGGTACTGTGAACTACAAGGTCGTTTTTGAGAATAACGATCATAAAACGTTCTCCGGCACTTATTGCTTTACTGTAAAGAACGGACAGGTACGTAAGGAGCTCACACTGAGCAATGGCTTCCAGGATATAGTGCTCATCAATACCAACAACAATACTGTTTACTCCCTGCGCACCGCCAGGAATGGAAAGAAGTTTGCCATACAACTATCGCTCGACGAATTGAAAAGCAGGCAGGAACAATACCGTGGCTTTGTGCTGAAAGAACAAAACGGTAAGCCGCGACAGGTCGCCGGAATGACAGAGCAGAAAGGTACGCTGCAATACAAGAATGGTAAGACCGCCGAAATATCTTATACCGATAAATGGTACATGGAGCCGGGCATCACTTACGAGCGCTTCCCCGAAGCGCGCTTCCTGCCGCTGGCTTATTCTTATATTGACGATGTGAAGGGCTTTACTATGCACATGGAGGCAACATCTGTCAGCAGCACACCCGTTGAGAACTCACTGTTCCGCCTGCCCGCCGATTACCGCGTAATATCCAACGAAGAATACAAGCAACTCAGCAGTCAGTAATCATCCTATTCATCAAAAGATATCACCCTGATATTATCGATGACTAGCCGCTTGTTGCCATAGCCATTCCAGAAGCCTATTGATGCAGTATCTGCATCGCCACTCATCTTCATATCCAGTGTGATAGTGCGCGTTTGCCCGTTGTCCAGTATACGGTATATGCGGAACATATTCTCCTTTTGCTTCTGCCCTTTTTTGTATAGGCGGCCTACTATCTGGGCCATCTTCCATATATCATATTCGCGCTCGTCGCAGTGCATATCGGCGCTCATGCGCAGCCAGCCGGCCTTTGCAGAATACGGAAACTTATATTCAATGGTCTCCCGTGTAGACGAGTCTAAAAGCAGCGATCGCCGGCCTTGTATCGGCGTAGCATTGTTATGTATAGATGTATCTGCTTCAAAGTCGTTCTGGTAGATCACCTGCATATGTTGTGGCTGCCCTTCATATAGTTCTGTATTATCGCGCAGCACTACTGTAGCATCCGGCACATGCCAGCGGCCTATCACCCGCTTGTAAAAGGCTTCGTTCATGGTGTCTATGTCGTATAGCCCGCCCGTATGGCTCTGGTAGGTAAACCAGATGTTGAGATATGTAAACACCAGCACACATGGTGCCAATACCCACAACAACAGCTTGCGCGAAAAGGCGGCATCTACAAGCGCAGCAATCGGGAAGAACAGCACCGGGTAGCTTTGCACCATGGCCCTGCCGCCAAACCACCAAATACTCCAGCTACACACAAAGTAATAGTTGAGCAGGAAGAATGCGGTGATGGCTACCTTGTTCTTGCCCTTCAGCCAGAAGGGTATCAGCCCGGCAAATGCCAGCAACAGCATAGGCGAATACCGCAGCCAGCCCGAGCGATAGCTGAACGTATAGTTCCATATACTGGGCGATCGGAAGTACAAATGTTGATCCTGGTAGCTATAGAATATCCAATGCCCTGTGGCATACTTCCAGTAGATCAGCTGTACGGAAACAACCATAGCAGCACATACCACTGCCAACAACAGTGCTTTATAATGCCTGGCTATCAGCAATACACGATCCTTAATAGCAGTGGGCGAGACCGACTCCATGCCCCACAACAGCGGTATCAGCAAACTCAATGCATCGGTAGGGCGGGTGAGCGTGGCCAGCCCCGTAAGCAAGCCAATGCGCACTGCATATTTCGTTTGGAAGCTCCTGTAGAAATACACGGTATTCAGCAGCAGGAATACATATACCGTGAACAGCCATCCGTGAGACATGCCTACGTCTATACCTGCCGTGTTCAGGTAGTTAGTGCCCAGCACCAGTATGGCTATTGTCCAGGCTGTTACCTTGTCAGAGTAGTATAGTAGCAGTAGTTTGTGCAGGTGCCATATGCCCAGCAAACACACCAGGAACGCGCACAGTTGCAGGCAAAACTGGTAGGGTTTGGAAAAGCCGTCCTGCGGGTAGCCCAGCGCACCGGCGGCTACATGCCCCACTGCAAACGATGGCAGGTACATTACCGCCATGCCCGATGCATACTTCATAGCATAGTTGCCATCGGGCAATGGCACCGCCTGCTGAAAGTCTGAAGAAGGATGGTACTTGGCAAAGATGCTGTCCTTAAATCCCTGGTGCTTCAGGTCTTTGTAAATGAATATGGAGGGCAGGTACCAGTAGTAGCCCGATACATCCCACGATATCGTGGCCTCGCCGCCACTCTTATTCCAGCGCGGATAGTACACGAACGATGTGAACCCTAAAACAATAAAGCAGCAGATGCAAACTATACGCGAAAGCCTGCCGCCATTAGGTGACTCCATTAAACTGTGTTTACTGCGCTAAGTTAATCAATGCCCTGCAGGCTTGGCTGCTTCTTTTTGCTCTTCCGGCATTTTGCTGCCTATGTCAAATAGCCTGTAGGCCAGTGCTACCGCAGCGTCCTCCGGCTTCTTCCAGTTAAAGCCCTGCTTCTGCACAATGTAATTGCCGCCCCTGTCGGTAACAGAATAGGTGATGTTCTTTTTGTCACCCGATCCGGAGAACGAAAGGTATACATGCACCGCAGGTATGGCACTATTGGTCACCCAGTTGATGTTGCAGTCTTTCAGCCGCTCGGTTACAGCTTTGTCTTCTGCCCCGCTTACATGCAGTATCATGTTCATAGGCATACCGCTAAAGGGCACCAACTGCGGATAGGTGATGTACATGCGGTATAGCCAGTCGTTTTGCGCTACTTTGTCCTTCAGTTCTTCTGCGCATTCGGCCTCGGCCTGGTATAGCCTTGCCAGGAACAGCTTTTCATACTCCTGGTCTATGCCCGGGTCCTTCAGCAATGCGTCCAGTTCGCTTTTGGCCTCTTTATACTTACCCTG
>CANGNA010000080.1 GCA_947455215.1 Chitinophagaceae bacterium | reverse complement strand
TTCTTGCCGCCTATGCTGCGCCCCTCATTATGAAACCGGAGCAGCGAATAGAGCGGTGCAAATGCTACCGACCAGTATACTTCCAGGGTCATCTCGGCTATCTCTCCCCTGCTCACCGCGTTATGTATAAAGCGCCCCATAGCCGTTTTAAAGTCCTTTATAAATGCCGCCATCACCTGCTCCTGGTATGTAGATGTGCGCAGTTGCTCAAAGAACATAAGGGCTGTGGTGTGCTCCAGGGCATACCTTGCACGGTTGGCCCACTGTAACCGAAGACCATCTATAAAAGGCATCTCCGGGTCGAACTGATCGAGGGTGATGGCCTTCATCCTTTCAGCCTCTTCAAGCGCCACCTTTATGATGAGGTCGTCTTTGTCCTTGTAATAGATGTAGAGCGTAGCAACAGATATGCCGCAGGCCTTTGCCAGCTTGTTAACACTAAAGCCCTCAAAGCCGTCGGAGACCACCATCTCCATAGCTTTTTGCTTTACCAGCTGCACTTTAGCATCATCGCGAACCCTCATGGGCGCAAAAATAAATGAATATTCGCTTAGTTATGAAATTTTATTTTGGAGGGGATGTGTTGCGTACCTATGGCAAGCCAGAAAACTAATTATTGGATTTACTACAAACATGTTGCCCTAAGTGACAAGAACAGCTTATACCAATAAAATATCTTTCGCTCTTTCAGAGCTCGATGCAACTTGTTTAGCCCCGGAACTGCATCCCGGGCTATTGCCTTTCGGTCTTTCAGACCTGTTACTATGTATATATTGATAAGAATCGGCGCTATTTCCCCCTGCCCTGGAAGATAACGATGAAGGTGTAGAGCATGATCTTTACATCGAGTGCGAGGGAACAGTTCTCTATGTAGAGTAAGTCGTAGCGCATGCGCTCTATCATTTCGGTAACATTCTCTGCGTAGCCGAATTGTACCATGCCCCATGAGGTAAGACCTGGCTTTACCTTGTGCAGATATTTATAGTGCGGGTGACTATTACTGATAATGTCGATATAGTGTTTGCGCTCGGGGCGTGGACCTACCAGCGACATATCGCCCTTAAAAATGTTCCAGAACTGCGGCAGTTCATCTATACGCCACTTGCGCATAAAACGGCCCCATTTAGTGATGCGCGGGTCGGTTTTGCTGGAAAGCGCCGGGCCCGCCTGTTCGGCATCCACAAACATAGAGCGGAACTTAAGGATGTAGAACGGACGACCAAACAAGCCTATACGTTGCTGTTTGTAAATGATAGGCCCTTTAGATGAGAACAGTACCATGGTAGCCGCAAACAACAACAATGGCGACAGGATGAGCAGGGCTATACCGGACAGGAATACATCGAGCACACGCTTACATACCCGCTGCCAGTCGGGCATCAGGTTGGGGTGAATGTGTATGAGCACAGCATCGTATACGTTGCTGGTCTTTACCGAGCCGCTGAGGATATCGTAATAGTCGGGCAAAACCTTCACCACCACCGGGCGATAGCACAAGCGGGTAAGTATGTTCTCGAGCAGGTGGTGTTCAGATGAGTCGACCGCTACGATCACTTCTTCTATCTCATGCTCGTCAATAATGCTTTCCAGATCGGACAAGTGCCCCAACTGCGGCAGGTATTTGCTCATGCCATTGCTGGCCTCTTTGTTAGAGTATATAAAGCCGGTAAAGATGTTGCCCAATACCTTGGGATTCTCCAGCACCTGCTTGTATATGTTGATGGCCTGCTGGTTGCCACCAATTATCATGGTCTTGTAGCCTACCCTGCCCTTGACGAGGTTCACCTTTACCCGGTAAAGAATGATGAGCCTGAACAACAGTGTGAATACGGTTTGAATGAGCAGATAATGGCCTATCGCATTGATAAAGTAATAGTAGTCGCCGGTATCATCGGCAAACACAATGATGGAAACGATGGTACAACCCAGGATGCTGGATATAAGGGTGCGGTTGATCTCGTTGAGCCTGGACTTGCGGTAGAGATCGAAATAAGTGCCGGACATAGCATATAATGCCAGCCAGCCCAATGGTATGACCAGTAAGGTATTGACCACATCGCGCATGCAGAAGACGCTGAGCGTAGCAGCATAGCTTACCTTCATGAGCAAGCTTTGCCTGTATACCCAGAAGGTAAACCAGGCCAGCGCCGATGCAACATAGTCGAGCAGGACGAGCTGCCTGATAGCATTCTTTTTTACCGGACTCAGCTGCATGCGCTATTCGAAATAGACCAATTGAATATTATCCAGGTATACCTTACCGGTAGACTGGCCGGCCGGCAAAACGGCCTTGATGAAGACATTATAACCCGTTGCTTTATACTGCGCCTCAAAATCTTTTACAGCGAGGTAGAACTTTTGCCAATGTGTGCTTGGGTTGATACCGCCCAGGTAATATTTCTGGAAGATAATGCCGGAAAGGTCGGCGCGCAGGCCTACATAAAAAGGTACGTCGCACTTGTAGTCCAGTTCAATGTATGCGTCTTTATTGAGCGGGATGGGGAAATTGACAAACGAACTATCTTCAGATAATGTATCGTTGGGGCCGGTAAGTGTTATTTCGCCCACCTGGTTATTAGCAATAAGGCGAACAGAGCCCGAAGAAAGTCCAAACTGCGAACCAGCAATACCGAAATCAGATATAAGTGTGAACCTGGTAGCCTGGTAATGCGTGGTATGTGGGGTATAATTTATCGTTTGGCCTGGAGTTGCAACAAAGGATGACGTATCGCCGCGATAAAAGGGATAGGGTGTCATAAAATTATTGAATCCGTCGACCGCGATACCGGGGCGCAAGGTAAGCTTTCCCGTACCATTGGCGATGACAGGTATAGTGGCAGGCAGATCAAATACACCAAGAGGCTCATTATTGTAATATGCCCATACAGCTGTTATCTGGCTAGAGCTTGATTTACTATTGGGCCCGGGCGTAAAAGTAAACGAGTCGATATGAATATATGTCGGTATCGGGGCTGTTTCTTTCTTTTTACATCCTACACCCATGCTTATGAGCACGAACAGCAGTAAGATATATTTCCCTTTGGTGTAAAAATCTGTCATAATTAGTTCTTCACTCTCTAATAACGTAATTGCCCCTTAAACATTGTGCAATTCGTTGTGCAAACTCATTTTTTTCAGTATCTGGTGCGCTACGTCCATGGCATGATAACCATCGAGCACAGAAACACGCACCGGCCTGTTGTGAATGATGGCGGCGGCAAACTCTGCCAGTTCCGTCCTGATAGCATTCAACTGACTGATCTCCGGCATTTGCACAGAGATGATCTTGCGATCGCCGTTACCCACCTCTATCGGGAAATCCATCATACCCTGTGGCTTGTCCGTATCCTTCAGTCTTATGATCTCGGTCTTTTTCTCGAGGAAATCGACACCTATGTAGGCGTCCCTCTGGAACAACCTTACCTTCCTCATTTTCTTCAGCGATATACGACTGCTGGTCAGGTTGGCCACACATCCGTTGTCGAATTCTATACGGGCATTGGCTATATCGGCATTCTCGCTGATGACCGCTACCCCACTGGCAGATATACGCTTTACCGGAGATTTTACAAGACAGAGCACAATATCTATGTCGTGTATCATCAGGTCGAATATCACAGATACGTCTGTGCCGCGCGGATTGAATTGCGCCAGCCTGTGGGCTTCTATGAACATGGGCTGCACGTCGATATCACCAAGTGCAAGGAATGCAGGATTATAGCGCTCCACATGACCCACCTGGCATTTTACATTGGCTTCGTTCACTAGCTTCACCAGCTCCTTGCCTTGTTCCAGACTGGAAGCCAGTGGCTTCTCTACGAAAACATGCTTACCTGCCAGCAAACATTGCCTGGCCATATCGTAGTGGGTGGTAGTGGGCGATACTATATCTAAGGCATCTGTAGCGGCTATCAGTTGCTGCAGATCGGTATACCGCGGCACCTGGTACTGAGATATGGTGGTTGCGGCCTGTGCATCATCGGGATCGTAGAAGCCAACAAGCTCCACGTCTTCAATTTCCTGCCACTGCTGTATGTGAATCTTCCCTAAATGACCGGCACCAAGTACGCCTACTCTTAACATGTAGAAATGTAGTTATATAGCTGCTATTATCGCTGCAAGATAGCAATTAAAGTGTTAGCAATAAATGAAAATAACAGCGGCCTTATTGTTATCAAATGCTTGTTCAAAACTTCTCTTTATAGCGGAAGATCACCTGCTTTACGTTATTTGTCTTCGTGGTGCTGATGATCACTTCGCAATCGGAAGAGAAGAAACGATATTCAAATTCATGGCACTCCGGATCGAGCAATGTTGCCGAATTCTTATTCAACACTTTCTTAAGGAAAGACACCCTGGCATGCAACACCGGCTTATCAGATATATTCAACGGCTGGCTTCTGAAACATTTGGCCGGCAGATCGCCTCCCGGTTCCGGGAATTTCTTGGTAACCTTGAATTCAGGGAAATACACAGAGCGCTCCTTCAGCTTACCTGCCTGGTTGTAAGTAAAGTTCTCTACATGCACTATGTCTTTGTTGTTATCGTTCAGCCTTACTTCCTTATACTTCTGGTTGTTCTTATCAATGTAAGTTTTAGTATAGAACTCCTTCCTGCCATTGTAGTAAGACACTTCATTGATCACCATGTCGCCATTCTTCTCTGCATTGTAATCATATGTCTTCTTGAAGTTACCATTGGTTTGGCGGTTGTCTTCTGTGGCCATTACCTTGCGGTTCTTATCATCGTATTTATACTCTTTCGTTACTTGTATCAGCGCATCCTTATATTCCTCTGATTTTATGACCTTCTTCTTAGCATTATAGTAGTTGGCAAGCAGGCATTTGGAGTTATCGCGATACGGACTGGAAACCGTGAGTGTAGCAGCACTATCGGGTGCTATAAAGGTTTTGGAGCTATCCGCCAGATACAACTTAAAGCTATCGCTATAGGTATAACTGTAGGTATATTCATGAATTATAGCTGCTGTTTTATAAGTGGTCCAACCGCATTTGAAGGTAGCCTGGGCGTGTGCAAATGATGCTGCACCTAATAACAGGAGTGATGCTAAGACGTTTCTCATCTGTAAATTTTAGGAACAGCTACAATATCGGAACAAAGAACGGAAGATGGCCTACGGATTTAATAACACACTGTGGATAGTGAGGTTATAAAGACCATAAAGGCAGGCTATAGTATACGTATCTACCTCAAATAACAAAGGCCACTCCGTGTGGAATGGCCTTTGCAGTATACGAAGAAGTACGATTAGTTATACTTCCAGATGTTCCTTTTGTAACGGGCGATCTCGCGCTCGATCCTTGCGGCTTCTCTTACCTGCTTGTCTTTTTCAGGATAGATATCCTTGATCCACATATCGGCAGCGTTAGACTGCTTAACGATAGTAGATTTGAATGCACGCTGAATGAAGAAGTCGTCGTAGCTCATATCAGAGATACCCCTTGACAGGTCAACGATCTCTTTTGAAGCCAGGAGGTTACGGCACTTGTCGAAGTTGAACCAGAAAGGCCTTGTTTCGAACAATACTGTACCGTTTGTAGCCTTCTGCTTTTTAACAGGAGCGATACCTACGATCCTTGTAGCTACGCGGCCACGGATACGATCGAAGTAAATATCTTCTTTGATCGTGAACTTGGTAACAGAATCCGGGTTGAATTCAGCCCACATTTCTTTTGTAGACAGTACTTCACCAGTCAGAGTATCCTGCTTGTCGGTAACTACCACCTTATCTTTAAAGCGCTTCATTGCTTCGCCGTAAGTGATCTTTTTCTTGAAGCCTTCGTCGTCGTAAGGGATGAGCTTACCCGCCTTAACAGCAGCCATCATAAATTTGATCAGCTGATCGTCTGGAGCACACAATACCCTATTCTCTGTATCTGCCAGGTCTATTTCCCTCCAGATCCTCTTGTAAGGTTTTACTGAATACTTGTTTTCTTCAGGCATCGGGAAAGGCTTAGCTCCCTTCAGGTTGGTCAGCTTCATGTAACCGTCCTTTGGCTTTGTTGTATCTAAAGCTACAACAGAGAAGTCGAAAGAATCAGCTTCCGCAACGATATCCGGAGTAGTTACACCAGAATCTTCGAACGGCACGTCCGCAGTTGCTGCTGCAGGAGCAGTAGGCGCTGCAGTAGTAGTAGCGGCAGGAGCATCAGCTGCTTTAGCTTCTGTAGTTGCTTTCTTTTTTCCACCTTTACTACCTTTCTTCTTCTGGGCACTAACACTGGTCATCAAGCCAAGGCCAAGAAGAACTAATGCGGAAAGGAATATGCTTTTTTTCATATAAATAATTGTAAAGTTTATTATTGAACATTCATCACCATAGGAGCAAGTATACGCTTACCGCCATCAGGAGCCAAAACTGTAATTTCATCAAATATCAACTGAGTACCGGCAGGAGCACTTCCAAGTTCGCCCTTCATTTCAGGGGTCAGCATTTTGCTGGTCGATTCGAACTTCTTAGGCTCTGCACGAGGCCTCTTAACAAACAAGATGAAGTGCGTCACCTCGAACTTCGCGTCAAAGTCGAAATCAGGCGAGTTAACCGCATAGATCCTGTCTGCACCACCCAACTGAGCCTTAGGAAGACCGCCGAAAGGCTTGCCACCGAAAGTTGGTGTTGGGTTAGGAATAGATTTACACTTGAACTGAGACTCGCTGAGCTTGATCGTTTTACCTGAACCATCGTCGCCGGAAATAGTAACGGTAACCATACCACGTGCTTTAACGAACACATCATAAGTACCTTTAGTAGCCCCTGGTTTGATGTCACCTGCGCTTATTGACACTTTCAGTTTTTCTGCAGCGATACCCGGAGCAGATACTGACAGCGGGTTAGGCACGCCCATGTAGAACACCTTCATCTTTTCTGCAGAAGCAGTAGCAGAAGGCTTAGCTACGCGGTAGGTCATTTCAGCAGTTTTCCACTCACCATTGCTACCATCAGCTTTCTTCATTCGCAGCGTCGCAGACCATTTGAATTCACCTTCGTGTGAAGTATTAACAGTGTAGAGACCTTTACCGCCGCTAACGCTCAGCTTCTGGCCACCAACAGTGATCTCAGGATTGAGTGAGTTACTGAATGCTGTAAGGAATACTTCTGCGCTGTAAGGCTGGCCCTGTATCACATAATTTGAATTAGGTACAGCGATAGCCTGGTACTGATCGAGGATAAGTTCTGTGTTCTTAGAGTCGCCAAGGATCTTTTTGATCGCTTCAGACTCTGTGGTCCTAACGTCAGCTTCGATCTTGGTCAGCGCTGTCATAGCAGCAGTTACAGGGATACCATCGCCAAAAAAGGCATCGGCCCATGTTTTCTGTGTTTCACCCGGCCTTTTCTTAGGGTCGTCTGCGTTCAATGCCATTTTGAAGTTAGCAGCTTCAGGACCTAACTGTGCCAGGATCTTAGCTTTAGTTTCTTCAATTTTCTTCTTCAGTTCTTCTGCCTTATGACGCTCGATCATGATACGCGGAGAGATGTCGATATCCTCGCGCTTATTATAATCATTCAATTCTTCATTAAAGCCCGCACCATCCTTTTCGAATTCACCTTTGATGGATGCCAACGTCTTTTCCAGTTCATCAACAGCAGCCTTTACATTCTGAGCTCTATCCCAGAAAGGTTTGTTACGAATAGGGTCATCTTTCAAGGCGCCTGCAGAGAAGCCTGTGAAAGTTTTATCGATAGTAGACTGAACATTACTTGTTGATGCTTCCAAACCGACAGAAAGATTTCTGAAAGAGTTAAGTACCTTATCTGTAATAGTGGTAGCCGCCAGCCCCAGCAATACAAGGTACAATATACCCATCATCTTTTGCCGCGGGGTTTCATTTGCTCCTGCCATGCTAAATAATTAGTTTTTTAAAATAATGGATAGTATTAGTTTTTCCTGAACGCCTCGAGCTGAGCCTGGTACACCTTAGCCAGGTCAGTGATGTTCTTGTTGTAGGCCTTCATGCCCTGGGTAGCTGCTTCGAACTCCTTCAGCATATTCTGAGATGAAGAAGTCATCTGGTTGATAGCTGTAAGTGTTTTGTTGAATGTATCGAAGCTCTGGTTCATGTCGCTCATGTTCTTAGCATAAGCCTGCATGCCTTTACCTGCTACTTCGAAATCCTTCAGCATACCCTGAGAAGCTGCAGATATCTGCGTAATAGAAGCCATTGTTTTGCCGAAAGCATCGAAGCTGGCAGCAATACCGTTCATGTTATCGCGGAATTTCTTAACGTCAGCTGTAGCTGCTTCGATCTCTTTGAACATGGTCTGCGCAACTGCTGCTGCAGGAACGATACCATTAACAGAAGCAACAGTTTTATTGAACTGTTCGAAACCCTGGCCGAGCTTCTGAATAACTGCCGGGCTGATAGTAGTAGCCAGCAATTCATCAAGACCTGAAGATTTATGATCAGCTGCATCAGGAGTAGCTGTTTCTTCAGACATAGCTGCAACACCCAAGATACCAAACAGAATAGCCTCCGTTGTCAAACCAACAGCGATCATCACTTCTGCACCTTTGATATGGAGGATCTTAAACATCAAACCAACGATCACGACGCTCGCACCCCAAGAGATGACTGAATTAAGACCTACCTTCTTTTTTCCTGTAGCCTGGCTCATATTTCAATAATAATTTTAATGGATTTTAAATTTGAAAGCTTGTAGTTATTGTTAGAATTAAGATATTGTTAGTTATTTCTTTTTGTTCTTTTTGCGGGTAGCCACTTCCTTACCAAGAATTTCCGGAGCAGCCATCACACACCTGAAACCGATGAAGCTATGTGCTGTGTTCTGAGTTTCGTATGCACGGGCATAAGGGCTCAGTTCTTTTGCAGGGCTATTGAAAGAGCCGCCGCGAACTACTTTGCGCTTCATTGGATCGCTGTCTGAAGAATCAGCATCATACAGCAATACAGGGTTAACGTCGGAAACGAAAGCGAAAGCTGAAGGGCTGTAAGCATCCTTTGTCCATTCTGCTACGTTACCTATCATATTGTAGATACCGAAATCGTTTGGTGCATAAGACATTACCGGAACAGTGAATGCAGAACCATCGCTGGTCAGATCACCTTCGTCCTGCTTGAAGTTAGCACTCAGACCGCGTTTGTCGGAAGGAACTGAGTTCATTTCGTCAACACCCGGATCGTACATTGACAGGCTGTCTGCCTTCAGTGTAGGGTTAGCCGCGCTGGCAGCCCATACTGAATTCGGATCGTCGGTGTTAGTTGGAGGAGTAGCAGGAGCTGCGTCTGTAACTGCAGGTGCAGGCTCTTCCTTCTTCACTTCTTTCTTAGCTTTTTTGTTCTTCTTAGGTTCTTCCTCTTTTACAGCTTCTTTTTTAGGTTCTTCTTCAACCTTGGTACCCGCTGCCATTGCGCTAAGCGCCCTCATGTCCATCTGCGCAGCGTATACCCACTGTGCTTCTGATGGCAGGCTGTAAGCCAGGTGGTAGTTCTTCATGTAGTCAGCTACGTTATCGTAAGAAGCTGCATTGTGAGAACGCCAGTAAGTGAATGCATTTGCCTGAGACCAATCAACACCTACTACAGGGTAATCGTCATAAGGCTCGCTGGTGAAATAGTTCTCCACCATGATATCTGTCTGAGCATTAGGGAAGTCTTTAGCCCATATTTCCTGGTCAGGGAATACGCTAACAGTAGCGCTACCCCATGTGCCCGGCTTTGCCTTTGGATTAGTACCTATAGACCTGATGAAGGAGTAGGTATAGAAGATAGAATCCTTACGTACCTGGCCTTTTTCGTCCAGCATCGGGCGGAGTTTCTCCCTGTAATCATCGCTGCTGAAGAGGTCTTTATGGTTTACACGAGACCAATTGATGCGCCTCTGTTGTGTATTGGTATTGGTTGCTACCTGTGCAGGCATTGCTGCAGAATCGCCGGTCTTAACTTCAGCGGTCTGTGTAGGCTCTGCAGGCTTATCTTTAAAGAACTTGTCTTCGTCCTTCAGGTACTTAGTGATCGCAATAGAATCTACCACCCATTCAACGAACTGCCTGTACTGCTGGTTGGTAACTTCTGTCCTGTCGATGAAAAATGAACTGAGGCTCACTTTCTTAACACAGTTACTATCGCTTGGCTGCTGGCTATACTTGATAACCGTTGTACCACCGGGAACATACACCATGCCCGGAGGAGCAGACAGCTTGGCGTGTGGGTACGCCACTACCGGGCGGGTGCGCAGATCTGTTTTTTGTGCGTACACAGAAAGCGATGTCGCCGAAAGGAACAAGGATAATGCAAAGTAAGTACTCTTCATGTGCATACTAATTTTATTTAGTAAATTTTTTATGTTCGTTTGTTAGTAACAATGAGCAGCAACTAGTTTGTAAACAAGTAACTACAACTCAAAAAAGGGCGGGAATTTTTTCACTTACCGATACGCACATTTCCTTCAATTCTTGTTATAAAAACAATAATCACACAATGGCATAGCTATGCCTTGTAGTTGTTTCAGCCCCTTACTGTGCGTAAAGGTATAGAATGAATTTTGAATAGTAAAGAAATTTTCAAAAAATAGAGGTCGATGGTCAGCCTACTGTTTTTTGTGACAATTTTCACACATTATAAAATAATAGATAAAATAAGTAAAACACAATACAGTAAAGGGTTTCAGCGATTTTACCACACGAATAGCGTATTGTGCATAACCTGTGTATTACGATAAAATAATTTTATGTTAACAGGCTTGACACACCCTGAATAACGATAATATTTAAAATCATCGATAATTGTAAGAATGGTTCCCTTCAAGCGATTGCCGCATTCCGGTGATCAGCAGCGTGGGCGATGTGCTAAAATTTGAAACCCGCCGGAGAACCAGCGGGCTATTCAAACACTTACTAACCTGTTATGTAAAGCTATGATTAAGCTAAAAGCTTCTGTATCTTCTTGTCGAACGCACCCTTAGGAGCGGCGCCGATCTGCTTGTCTACCACCTTACCGTCTTTAATGAACAGTACGCAAGGTATACTGGTGATGCCGTAGTTAACAGACACGTTTGGATTCTCATCTACGTTCAGCTTACCTACATTTACTTTGCCTTCGTATTCTTTAGAAAGCGCATCGATGGTTGGACCCAGCTGAAGACAAGGACCGCACCATGGAGCCCAGAAGTCAACAATTGTCAATTTGTCTGCGTTAAGTACGTCTGCTTCAAAATTAGCATCGGTGTATACTGCTGCCATGTTATAATTTGTTTTGTTTACGTTGTTTTATAACACAAAGGTAAATCAATAATCCTCCTGTTGCGAATAGTTTGCCCTAATAACGGTATAGGGTATTCACATGGTTATGCACAGATACTCTTACACCTTATCCATGGTATACTTAATGTATTCAGTTTCCTGCAGGAACTGCACCATCTCGTCATTCAGCTGTAGTTTAAGGGTTTGCGTCTTCAGGCGCACCTGGTAGTTGGTGTCCGGATCGGCCACGCTGATGTACAGTTCTGTGCTACCCGGATTGGTCTTGACGTTGCGCTCTATGAAGCTGACGAATACCTCATCTACCTTCTCCATAGGGATGAACATGCTGATGCGCTTGGTCCACAGTTTGCGCACTTCATCCAGCAGCAGCACATTGTTGATGGTGAATTCCATAACACCCGGCCGGTATTTATGCTCATCGTATACGCCCTGCAGCATCAGTTTCTGGCCATTGACCAGGTATGGGCCATAGGCTACATAACTCTTTTCCCATAGCATGATCTCGAAGTTGCCCGAATAATCGTTGAGCGTGAACTTACCAAACTTAGAGCCCTTCTTGGTGGTCATATGGCCGGCATCTGTTACGTAGCCTGCAATGCGGATAGAACGGCCTTTATTCTCCTCCAGTTCGTTGAGCGGGGTTACACCGTAGTTGTCCATCTCGAACTTATAACCATCCAGCGGGTGTGCGCTCAGGTAGATGCCCACCACTTCCTTTTCACGATCCAGCAGCTCAGGTAGTCCCCACTTATCACACGCAGGCATTACGGGTGGTTTTACCTCCGGCATGGCAGCTTCGCCAAACAGGCTGTTGGTTGCTACCGACGAGCTGGCCTGGAACTGGTTGCCAAAACGCACCAGCCTGTCGAGCCCGGTAAGCGGGTCGGTAGCCGGAGCGTAGAAGTACTGCGCCCTGTGCATCTCTGTAAAAGAATCCAAGGCGCCGGCCAGTACCAGGCTTTCTAAGGATTTTTTATTTACTGTACGCTGGTTGACGCGCTTGATAAAATCGAACACAGATACGAACGGGCCGTTGGCCTCGCGCTCTGCTATCAGGTCTTCTACAGCGGCCTCGCCCACCCCTTTTATGGCATTCATACCAAAACGGATCACATTCTCCTTAGGTACTGAAAAGCCCTTTAAACTTTCATTCACATCAGGACCAAGTACCTGTATCTCCATACGCTGGCACTCTTCCATGTAAAACTTTATCTTTTCGATATTGCCCTGGTTATTCAGCACGGCAGCCATATACTCTGCCGGGTAGTGCGCTTTGAAATAGGCCGTTTGATAAGCCACCAGTGCATAGCACGTAGAGTGCGATTTGTTGAAGGCATACTGGGCAAATGCTTCCCAGTCGGTCCATATTTTTTGCAGTTTGTCTTCGGGGTGGCCTTTTTCCATGGCGCCCTTTACAAACTGGCCCTTCATCTTATCCAGTACAGCCTTCTGCTTCTTACCCATGGCCTTACGCAGCACGTCGGCATCGCCCTTGCTAAAACCTGCTAGGCTCTGGCTGAGCAACATCACCTGTTCCTGGTAAACGGTGATACCGTAAGTATCGCCCAGGTACTCTTCCATCTCCGGAAGATCGTAAGTGATGGGCTCCTGGCCGTGCTTACGCTTGATGTAGTTAGGGATGTATTCTATAGGCCCCGGGCGGTACAGGGCGTTCATGGCTATAAGATCATCAAATTTATCGGGCTTCAGGTTGATGAGGTGCTTCTGCATGCCCGCACTTTCAAACTGGAAGGTACCGTTGGTATCGCCCCGCTGGTATAGCTCGTATGTCTTTACATCGTCAAGCGGCAAGGTGTCTATGTCTATTTCCACACCATGATTGCGCTTGATGAGCGCCAGTGCATCTTTGATGATAGTAAGGGTCTTTAACCCCAGGAAGTCCATCTTGATAACGCCTGCATTCTCGATCACGTTACCCTCGTACTGGGTGATAAGCGCATCCACATCCTTCACCATGAACACCGGCAGCAAACTGCTCAGATCGCTGGGGGCAATGATGATACCGGCGGCGTGTATACCGGTGTTGCGCACAGAGCCTTCCAGCTTCACTGCCGATTGCAGCACCTCGCCGTGTAATGTAGGCTGGGCGTATATTTCGCGCAGCTTTAGTACACCTTCCATTTCCTCTGCACCAAGGCCTTCTTTCTGCTCCAGGCTGCCGTCACCTTTCAGCTCAGCCTGTATCAGTCGCTTCAGGCTGATGCCGGGCTTTTCCGGTACCAGCTTGGCCAGTGCGTTACTTTCCTGCAGGGGCAGGTCCAGCACACGGGCCACATCTTTTATACTGCTTTTGGCAGCCATGGTACCATAGGTAACTATCTGCGCCACCTGGTTCTTGCCATACTTGCCTACCACATAGTCGATAACCCGCTGGCGACCCACGTCGTCAAAGTCGGTATCGATATCGGGCATGCTCTTACGATCGGGGTTCAGGAACCTCTCGAACAGGAGCTTGTATTTAATAGGATCGATATTGGTGATACCGATACAAAACGCCACGGCACTACCCGCAGCAGAACCACGACCCGGGCCAATGAACACACCCATATCGCGACCGGCCTTAATGAAGTCGGACACGATAAGGAAGTAACCTGCAAAACCCATGGTGCGTATGGTAAAGAGCTCGAACTTAAGGCGCTCTTCCACCTCGGCTGTTATCTCGGAATACCGTTCTTTGGCACCTGTCCACGTAAGGTGCTCCAGGTACATGTTCTGGTCGTTATTGAACTCCGGCGGCACCACGAAGTGCGGCAGCAATATGTCGCGCTCCAGCTTCAGCGGCTTTATCTTATCTACTATTTCGTTGGTGTTATCCAGCGCCTGTGGCAGGTCGCCGAATATCTGCATCATTTCGTCCTGTGTCTTGAAGTAGAACCTGTCGCTGGGGAAGGCAAAACGCCCACCCTTAACAGGTGTCTCATCATCATCGCCCAGGTCTTTCCACTTAGGGTCGCTCTGCTTACTGCCGGTATTGATACACAGCAGGATATCGTGCGCGTTGGCGTCACCCTGGTCTACATAATGGCTATCGTTGCTGGCAATGATCTTTACATTGTATTTCTCTGCAAAGCGCAGCAGTACCTCATTCACCTTATCCTGGTCGCCGATGGCATGACGTTGCAGCTCTATGTAGTAGTCCTCGCCAAAGAGGTCGAGCCACCATTTAAATTCTTTTTCTCCTTCGGCTTCGCCCTTCTTCAGGATGGTGCGCGGCACACTGGCTGCAAGGCAGCACGTAGTGGCTATCAGCCCCTCGTGATACTGCATTACCAGTTCCTTGTCTATACGCGGATACTTGCTATACAAGCCCTCCATATAGCCCAGCGAGCATAGCTTTACCAGGTTCTGATACCCTACCTCGTTCTTGGCCAGCATCAGCTGATGGTAGCGCTGATCTCTATCGTCTTTAGAAAAGGTGCGCTTATGCCTGTTCTCCACCAGGTAGAACTCGCAACCCACAATAGGCTTTACCACGGGCTCTTCAATATCCTTACCTTCGGGTGTCTTACCTACTACCTTCTTTTTCTTCCAGGCCTCGGCCACAAAGTCGAACACTCCGAACATATTACCGTGGTCGGTAATGGCCATAGCGGGATGCCCATCGTTGCGCGCCTTTTCGTATAATTTGGCAGCATTGGAAGCCCCGTCGAGCAGGGAGAACTGAGTATGATTATGTAAGTGGGAGAATTTCATTTTCGAGACCTAAAACACCGTTTCTGATGCTTACAAAAGTAACGAATTTTCGGGCAGGGGTTGGGAGGGAGTTTTCCACAGGGGGAATGTTATTCACCAAAATGGCATTCGATTGCTTCTCTGATCGCTTCACATAGTTCATCAATACTCTCCGCTTCCGTAAAAATAGGCACACCAAGCCCTTTTGCAACAAAACCACCTTCTTCACTTTCCTTTATTAAAAACAGAACCTTGTTCATCTTATATGCCATTTATAACTAGATCGACTAATCTTTACCTACCCACCACCACCCTTCTGTTCACCATCTCATCACCCTGCACTATATGCAGCAAATATACACCCTCAGCAAAGGTTGAGACATTTATATCTATTTCATTATTAGCCAATTGTTTCTGAACTAAATACTTAACACCTCTCATATCCACTAAATACACTGCTGCATCTGCTAACGAAGTGCCGCCGGTTATATGCAATACGTCGCTTGCAGGATCGGGGAAAACCTGCAAAGTGGTGGCGGCCAAGCTGTTTACCCCCACGGCCGACAGATCGCAAACGGACTGCCGATGCCAGGAAATCGCGGGGTCGGTGTAGCAGCGTACTGCCCCTATTTCTTTTACCCGATCGTCGGCAGTGGCTACACAGTTAAACCTGCATACAGGCATCAGGCCGCCGTCCAGGTTGCCGATTTGTTCGGCATAGACTCCTGTAGTGCCGGGGTGAATCAGCAGGTAATTATCGGAGCTCATAGCTGGTGTTACAGGATGCGTATACACTGTTTTCAACATATTACCTCCATAATTGACCAGTGCAACAGAGTCAACAATATAGCTATATGTAGAGTCGCCACCGGTTACAGCAGTACTATAATATGCTGTTTCTAATTGCGTGATAGCCAATGTAACAGTATCACCTGCCGACACATTAAAAATATATAGCGGAGTAAACCTATGCAACAGCGTATTGTACACAAAAACAGTATCGGCTGTATTATAGACCACCTCGGTAAGATGATCGTATACCTGGAAACCGAGGCTTTGCCAATGCTCCGTCATCAGCGCCTTTTGTGCCACCTTACGGCAGCTGATGCCTTCTATAGTGGTATCGCCGGCGTAATAAGAGTGAAATACGCCATACCCATCCATATCGTTGTACCACTCAGATGCCGGCGGGGCAAACACAGTTTGAGCCTGGGTTGAATAATGTAACGTAAGCAGGAGGATAAAGAGTGTTCTAAGAAATGCATTCATAGTAAATAGTTTTACGCTATGAAGATAGGCAATACCTGATAAAACTATTATTATATTAGATTACCTTCATCCCAACCAACACACATATGAACAGGCTCCTATTACTTTTATTTATTGCTTGTGGGATATCTGCCTGCAAAATGATCACTAAACCGACCATAAAGCACGACACAGAGATAGACCACACTTTGGTAGATAAGATCAACGAGTTGGATATGAAGCTATTTGCAGCTATACAACTCAACAAATACTATGAACTGGACCCCTATCTTTCGCCTGAACTGAAAAGCAACAAAAAACTAAGTTTCAAAGATGATGTGTTGCCGGGATTGAGCAAAGTACTGGCCAATGCTAACTACAGCATTTACGATGACTACCATGTAAAAAGCATATTACCGGGTAATAACATTGTCATTCATACAGAAAAGGCAGATACAACCGAAAATGGCTACACCATCCATCTGCCTGAGGCTGCCTCTGAAACATATATATCGGTGCTGAAAGTAGAGGGGAACAACATCAGATACCTGGTGCCAATGATATACACCCGGGTTGGCAACAACTGGAAGTTACATATGATAAGCATAGGCGCTTATACCGCAGCGGGCAAGAACAACATAAAACTATATCATATTGCGCAACAAATGGAGCAAACGGGCGACCTGCTGGATGCTTACTCGTTTGCATGTTGGGCGAATGATGTGAGCACTATTTCCGATAGCCTGGTAGTATTTGACAGCGGACGGGACGTAAAAAAATATTTTAATCACATCAGCACAATTTTCAATAGTAAATATTACTTGCCATTTACCATAAATGAGATAGAAAGTAAACCAAGGATAACAGCTGTGGAGCATCTGCCACTAAAAGATGAACTATTGTTGAATGTAACATACCAGTCGTTTGCAAAAAGCGATGCCGCAATGAAGAAAGAGAACGATGCTGTACAGCAGTTTTTTGCCACCTCTTTTCCGGGTATCTACCAAAACAACCCGATGACGGCGTTTACAGTAACAGCGCAACAATATCACGGAGGTAAAACAGATACATTTTATTTTGCCCGATACGGAAACATGGGGGCTATGTCTACAAACTAATGCACAAAAAAGCCACCGGGGACTAACCCCGGCGGCTGATGTACACATACTCAAAACAATTTTATTCTTTCACTACCCTCACCTGGTTGATAGTACCATCGTCCTGCATCACTACAAGGATGTACATACCTGGCGTGTAATCGCTGATGTCTACCTGCATGGTGCTGCCTGCACCGCTCGCCTGCTGCATCAACTTACCCGATACGTTGAACACCTGCACTGCTGATATTGACCTGTTGTTCGCTGTTTCCAGGTGCAGCAGACCGTTAGATGGATTTGGATATACATTCAGCGTAGCCACTTCAGCTGCCGGTATTATTGTATTGCCACCTGGCTTGGATGCTGTGATGTTGATCACGTATACCGACCTGGCCGTACCACAACCATTGGTAACCGTGTACTTGATGGTATCTACTCCTGAAGCGATGGCATGTACCATGCCTGAAGTTGCTACTGTAGCACGCGCTGTATACACACTGCTCCAGGTGCCACCTGTGCCGGTGGTAGACAACGTGATGTTGTTGCCTATTATTACCGTAGCAGGACCAGATATTGTACCAGACACCGGAGGCGTACAGGCAGCCAGCTTACGTACACGCTGGTTGTTATTGTCTGCTATATAGATGTAACCCGATGCATCTACTGCTATACCTGTAGGACGGTTCAGATCGGCGGCTGTGGCCATACCACCATCGCCACTATACAGCGGATTGCCTGTACCGGCTATAGTGCTGATGGTACCTGTGGCGCTTACCTTGCGGATGCGGAAGTTGTTATAATCGCAGATATACATGTTGCCGGAGGCATCGAGGGTCATACCGTATGGTGTGTTGATGTTGGCCGATGTAGCCGCACCACCATCGCCGCTGAAACCTGCAACGCCGGTACCTGCCACAGTAGTGATGATGCCACCACTCACCTTGCGGATACGGTTATTGCCCAGGTCGGCTATATATACATTGCCTGAAGCATCTACGGTAACACCGTATGGACTTGACAGCTTGGCAGCCGTAGCGGCACCGGCATCGCCGCTATAGCCTGATACTCCTGTACCAGCTATGGTACTGATAACACCTGATGTATTGACCTTACGAATACGGTTGTTACCAGTTTCAGCAATGTAGATATTGCCAGATGCATCAACCGCTACAGCGGCAGGATGATATATGTCGGCTGCGGTAGCCGCACCGCCATCTATACCTGTGCCCGAACCGGCAAAGTTGGTAATGATACCGGTAGTGCTGATCTTACGGATACGGTTGTTGCCATAGTCGGCCACATACACATTGCCTGCAGCATCTACTGCCACACCCTGCGGGTTGGCCAGTGTTGCTGCTGTAGCTGCACCACCGTCGCC
>CANGNA010000079.1 GCA_947455215.1 Chitinophagaceae bacterium | reverse complement strand
TCGTAGCGGCTCTGGTTAAAGAAGTAGCTATCGGGCTCTATCTGTATACCACGCGTCAGCGCGAAGTCTGATGCACCGCTGCCACTCAAAAACACATGCCCGCTATGCAGCATGATCTCTTTAGCCAGCACTATGGGGTTCTTTACATTACGTACACCGGCTACTGCACCTGCTGCCAGGTTACTGCCATCCATTATTGCGGCATCCATTTCGTTCAGCCCCTTTTTGGTAAATACAGAACCCCTACCTGCATTGAATATCGGGTTATCTTCCATTACCGATATAGCCGTAGCCACCGCATCCAGCGCACTGCCGCCATTCTTCAGTATATCGTAACCGGCATCCAGGCTCGCTTTCAGCCCTTCGGTATACTGCTGTTCCTGTTCTTTGTTCATTATGGCCGGGGTAATATTACCCGCTCCGCCGTGTATCACTAATGTAAAAGACATTGTTTTGTTCTATTATGATTGCTTTTCTTTCAAAAAAAATGCTACAAAAAACACCTCCCTTTGGGGCCGGGGTTTAATTATGCTCATCTCCGTGTCGCCCTTCGACAAGCTCAGGGTGATACTACGTGGTGTTCTTTTATAGTTGACCGGTAATAGATGCACAAATAACACCTCCCGGAACAACGTCCCGCACCATTGCGGGAGGGTCGGGGTCATTGCAAATACACCGATCTCACCTTACCCTTTTCTATCTCTACTTCTATATGCTCCTGCAAGGTAGTAGCTACCGACAGGCCTACAATATCGGACGCTATAGGGAACGACTTATGCTTGCGATCTACCAGTACGGCCACCATTACCTTCTTCAGGTCGTAAGACAGCAGTGCATGCAGCGAATAGGTGATGGTCTTGCCGGAATTGGCCACATCATCTACCAGCACTATCGATCGGCCGGTAAGGTTGGCATCAAAATCCAGCGCATGGTTCAGTGGATTCTTTTTGTTGATGACCACCGACAACACATGCACCTTCAGCGGGCTTATCTCCTTCAGCAGTGCGGCCAGGTTATCTGCTATCACCTTGCCACCGCTTTCTATGCCCACCAGCGTCACTTCTTTTTCATCGCTGTTGCGCTCCCATATTTCGTAGGCCATGCGGCGCAGCTTGTGTGCTATACGCGTGGCATCCAGCAGCTCTACTTTCTTTTTCTTCATAAATACAGATCAGGTTGTTCGTATGGCCACTACGGGGTCCAGCTTCGATGCCCGCCTTGCCGGTATGAACCCCGACAAGATACCCGTAACCGCCGACACTAATATACCAATAACAAAATTCTTGAACGACAATACTACTTCTATATCTGCCAGGTACGATATCAGCACGCTCAGCCCCAACACTATCAGTATACCTATAATGCCACCTATCAGGCACAGCACAATGGCTTCCAGCAAAAACTCGGTAAGTATAGATGCCCGCCTGGCGCCAATGGCCTTCTTCAGCCCTATTATCTTGGTGCGCTCCTTCACGGTAACGAACATGATATTAGCGATACCAAAGGCACCCACCAGCAAGCTGAATCCGCCAATGAATATGCCCACGATATTGATGCGGTCGAACATCTCGTTCAGCAGTTTCGATATGCCGCTCAGCTGGTTCACTGTAAAGTCGTTGGCCTGCTCCGGCTTCAGCTTATGCAGCCTGCGGATGATGCCCGTTATCTCGTCCTTCACTTCCATTACATTGGCCGGGTTATACGACTTCACGATCAGGCGCGGATTATACTCCAGCGAGTGTACATCCACAACCGATGTAATAGAATAATAAGGGAACAGCAACCCATTGTCAAAATCAAAGTCGGCCATGTTCTGCCCCACCTTCTTCATCACGCCTACTACGGTATACTTGCGGCCCATCACCGTAACACTCTTGCCCATGGGGCTAACGCCCTTCTGGAACAATTCCTCTGCCACGCCACCACCCAGCACCACCACGTTATTGCCACCTTCCAGCTCGGCATCGTTCATATAGCGGCCCTGCGATAGTTCTACGTTCTGCACCTTATCAAAGTCCACATTCACGGCATAGGCATGTATGCTGCTCAATTCCTGGTCGTCGTGTTTTGCGGTAACATTATTTATGGGGAAACATAGCGTGGCCACGCACATAGAGCGCATGTCGGTATTAATGGCTGTCACTTCGGTATTGGTAAGGCTGGGCCTGCGCCAGTATTCCCACCATTTAAACTCGCCCTCCTCCATGCCCGGCCATGGCCAGCGGCCTATGTACAACACATCGCTGCCCAGGGCATCTACGTTCTTCTGTATGGTGTGCTGTGCACTATCGAAGGCGGCTCTTACGGCTATGATGCAAAAGATACCTATGGTAATGCCCAATAGCGATAAAGACGTGCGCAACTTATTGGCCCTCAGTTCCTGCAGGGCCTGTACAATGCTGGTAATTACTATATGTAATACGTTCTTCATCGGCGGAGAAACAAAAATAGCAGTTAATATCTGCATTAAGCAATAAATTTGCGCCGACCAAATTCCGCTCGTTGAAGCCCGCCATAGCCAGCCTGGTAAGCAAAAAGACCACCAATGCACTGTCTCAGAAGCTGTTGCAGATAGTATATATACTGCTGTTGCGCAACAAGTCGCTGCGGGTGGCGGTGTTCCGGCGCTTCCTGCTGCTGCGCTTCACCATCATACTGGCACTCAATATGCAGTCGGCCATTATGGCCTATTTTGTGTACCAGCTCACCTACAACCCCATTACCCACAAGGGCGATGCGCTGGTGCTGGGCCTTATGGGCGTATGGGAGGTGATACCCGCCATAGGCTTCTCCCTTATATCCGGCCACTTTGTAGATATAAAAGAAAAGAAGAAACTATTCCTGCAGTGCATCATCGGCTACCTGGCACTCACCGTGCTGTTTGTAGCCCTGGCGTGGCCTGCTCTGCAACATACCATAGATCATCAGTACATCATCTGGCTGGTATATGCGGGCATATTCATAGGCGGGGCGCTCCGGGCATTCCTTAGCCCTGCATCTTTTGCGCTTATGGGCTTATTGCTGCCGCGCAGGCTCTATGCCAATGCCACCACCTGGGGCAGTACGGCATGGCAGGCAGGCTTTGTGATAGGACCGCTGCTGGGCGGCTTCCTTATTGCCCTGCTCAACTTTCATGGCAGCCTTATAGCTACCGGGCTTATAGAAGTGATATCGCTCATCACCATCATAGGCATACCGGCACAAATGGTGCTGAAGAAAGAAAAAGAACCCATACTCAAAAGCCTGGGCGAGGGCCTGCGCTTTGTATTCAGCACGCAGCTGATACTGGCCGCCCTGTCGCTCGATATGTTTGCCGTATTATTTGGCGGGGCTGTGGCCCTGCTGCCGGTGTATACCAACGAGATACTGAACGTAGGCGAGGTAGGCTTTGGCTGGCTGCGTGCTGCTCCGGGCATAGGCAGCATCATCATGCTGGTAATGGTATCGTTTATGCCGTTGAAAAAGAAGCCGGGCATCAAACTGCTGCTGGCCATCTGCGGCTTTGGCATCACCACGGTCATATTTGGCGTATGTGGCGATATCGCCGATACCCGCATCTTCGGCACCTTCCTGGGCTGCAATATATCGTGGGCCTTCCTGCTGGCCTTCTTTATGCTGCTGCTGGGCGGCATGTTCGATGCCATCAGCGTTATCATCCGCGGCACCGTATTGCAGTTGTATACCCCCGATAACATGAGGGGCCGTGTAGCCGCGGTCAATACCATGTTCATCAGCAGCAGCAATGAACTGGGCGCCATGGAAAGCGGCGTTACCGCCCGCTGGATGGGCACCGTACCTGCCGTGGTCTTCGGCGGCTGTATGACGCTGGTGGTAGTAGGCGTTACCTGGTTTGCCGCCCCCCTGCTCCGCACCCTGAAGCTTACCCCACCTGCGCAGGATAACAAATAGGGTTCTCTAATAGCAATAAAATCAACAACTACAGAGTGTCACCCTGAGCTTGTCGAAGGGCGACACGGACATGGACACTTGTAACACTTGTAACACTTGTAACACTTGTAACACTTGTAACACTTGTAACACTTGTAACACTTGTAACACTTGTAACACTTGTAACACAAAACAGCAACCGCAGAGTGTCACCCTGAGCTTGTCGAAGGGCGACACGGACATGGGCTCTTGTAACAGAATAAATCACATCAGTATTTGCACACCTTATGCATATATATGGGCTTCCTGCCACCATCGTAGAACATGAGCAGGTATACCCCGGCAGGCAAGAGCGAACAATCTAGCTGTGTTATTGAAGGATCCCAGCCGGCATGCATTACTGTTTGCCCCAGCATGTTGACCATCTTCATCTCAATATCACCCTTTGGCGGATTCTTCAAGGCAATATTCAATAATCCATTGGTAGGATTAGGATAAAGTACCACAGACAATAAGGTATCTGCAGGGCTACTATCTGTTCTGTTATAATAAAATATCTCTTTATCAAAAATAGTATCGGCATAGGTATGTGTTGCTGTATCGTAGTGCTGCCCCACAGTACTATCTATAAGTCCCCCGGTATTGTAGTAAAAGATGCGGCGTTCACTCGTTACATATGCATTGGCTGCGTAGTCCCACTGTGCAGAATACGCTGTATCCCACTGGCCGGCCTCGTTCAGATGAAGACGAAGCTCAGGCCTGCCTACCCCTTTCCAGCTATTGCTGGCAGAGTCGAAAGTAAAATAGGCCCTGTAAATAAAATTGGGGTTATCACCTTCATACGCAAATGTATCTTTAGAAATGCTCTGCGGATAGTCCATTATTCTGCTGGTATTGAAGTTATAATAATTCCAACCTTCAGAATGAACCAGTGCATGGTAAGCATTGTAGGCAAAGGTGCTCCTTGACCTTATTTTCATCTCACCTGTAAAGTAATCTGTAGCCGATATTACATTTGTGCTGAGGTTGCCATCCGCATCGTATGTATTTACCTGGCTCATGTAACGCTCCCATGCACTACCCGAATAGTAATAAGTAACTATGGAATCTAAGTAGGTAGTATAATAAGATAATACCTTTTCATACGGTACTGCATGAGCCACATCGTAGGTACTGTCGCAGATGAGTCTGCCAACGCTATCGTACTTTTTATATGTTTTAGATTTCAGCGTGAATATCCTGCTACCTGCACCATTGGTATCAGCGTTGTCTATCTCCATCAGTACATTACCGGTAAACACCCCATCTTTTTTATAATAGCCACCATCATAAGAAGAGTTCATTGCGGTTATACCTGTCACCACATTGTTGGCATCATAGGTGTAAGCCATGCGCTGCCATACAGACGGCAAAGGAAAATTGTTGGGTGTGATGTAGAAAAAGGAATCAGCTTTTATTGCAGGCTGTTCTCCCACATTTGCTGCAGTGCCCGCAAGCGCCCAATTATCATAACAATCTGCAAACACTGATCCCCTGCCATCCGAATAGTAATAATGGCTTGTATCCGTAAGCTTGTCATTGATGCGGTAGGCATATGCCTGTATACTATAGGTAGTAGTAGTGGCTTTAGCCGCCTGCCTATTCCGCACAATACCGGGATGATCATAAAGCTGTTTATTTAAACTGGTTTGTGTGTGGCCGGTAATAGATCCCAGCAAGGTGATGATCAACAAAAAATTTCGCATAGCAAAGAGATAAAATAGGTAACAATGCTATAAAGTTACTGATAACCGGGTATATAATACATCGCACCCGTACAGACTGCCAGGAAAAATTGTAACACTTGTAACACTTGTAACACTTGTAACACTTGTAACACTTGTAACACTTGTAACACTTGTAACACTTGTAACACTTGTAACACTTGTAACACTTGTAACACTTGTAACACTTGTAACACCTGTACCAACAAAACAGAAACTAAAGAGTGTCACCCTGAGCTTGTCGAAGGGCGACACGGACATGGGCTATCAAATCACACGCTGCCACAGCATATCAGCTCTCACTTAAATTTGGCTACTATCAAACACTATAATAACTTCGCAACACAAAGTACTTTTAAATGATGAAATTCAGCCTGCCCTATTTTATCCTGGCGATAGTATTCTTTATAACAGAAGTATTGATAGCCGCTTTTATGCACGATGCATTCATCCGCCCCACCTTTGGCGATTTCCTGGTGGTGATATTAATGTACTGCGGACTGAGGAGTGTGCTGCAGGCCAATTACCGGCATGTGGCTATCGCTACACTGCTTACAGCCTATGCCATAGAGATATCCCAGTACTTCCACCTTATTGTACACCTGGGCTTACAACACTCCACCCTGGCTAAGTGTATATTGGGTTGCGGCTTCTCTTGGGGTGATATGCTGGCCTATACATTGGGTGTAGCACTGATATGGATAATTGAAAGCCGCAGAGAAAGCAAGCCACTTGCAACTATACACGATTAATGTACAATGACGATAAAGCGTATTTTACTGTAGATACGACCCGAATTCCACACTATTATCAACATTTGTAGTTTACCGGCTGCATTTTTCCTGTTTATAGCAGCTTTTTCCCTATCTTTGCACCCCCGTTCAGGAAATATATAGTGGAGAAAAATTTTATTTTTCACTTTTGAACGTTTATTAAAAAAGTTTTACTTACCTTTGCAGTCCTAAAAAAAATAAAAATCATGGCACGTGTTTGTCAGGTAACAGGTAGAAAACCTGTTGTAGGTCATAAAGTATCTTTCTCTAACAAAAAGGCTAAGCGCCGCTTCCTGCCTAATCTGCAGACCAAGCGTTTTTATATCGCCGAGGAAGATCGCTGGATCACATTGAAGCTCACTACTGATGCTATCCGTACTATCAATAAGAACGGTCTTACAACAGTGCTCAACGAGCTCCGTGAAAAAGGAATGGCAATATAATTTACGTAAATAATTCAAAGCTTATACAATGGCTAAAAAAGGAAACCGCGTTCAGGTTATAATGGAATGCACCGAGCATAAAAACAGCGGCATGCCCGGCACCAGCCGTTACATTACTACTAAGAATAAGAAAACAACTACAGAACGCCTGGAGTTGAAGAAATACAATCCTATTCTGAAGAAGGTAACTGTACACAAAGAAATCAAGTAATTAATTTTTAAAATATTTAAGCGATGGCAAAAGCAGCTAAAACCGCGATAAAGAAAGACCCTAAAGCGGCAGCAGAAGCTAAAAATTACACTAAAGTAATTAAGGCAGTACGCAGCCCTAAATCGGGAGCTTATACCTTCAAAGAAGGTATGGTGCACAAAGATAAAGTAAAGGATTACTTGGAGAACATCAAGTAAATAGCCCCTTTGAGCCCATGGAGGTTTCACCAACCCCACTGGACTTATAAACTTACCATTTTTAAAAGCCATCCCAACCGGGTGGCTTTTGATATTACAAGCATTTACGCCCTGTAGCCGTCCTCGTCGTAGTAAAAATAACCCTGCCGGTCTTCCTCGGTAAGATCGTGTTGCAGAAAATCGGCAGTCTCGTCGTCATACCTACCCGTAAAACGCATCTCCCCGGCCGATCTGTGCTCCGGCCACTGCTCCTCCAGCATAGCCAGCGGATTAAATACAATGATGTTGCCCTTGGTTTTCATAAAGCCGGTTCTTTTTATACTACTGCCATAAATAACCATGCCCGCACCTGCTCACTTCACCCTTTTTTCACCACCATATATTCGTAAAGAAATGCTGCTGAGCTACTAATATTTAGCGCTCCCAAACGTAAGCAAGCAAATTTTATCTACCTTTATTTATTGCCGGGAAAACAATTAAAATGGAAGAGATTTTTATTCTGATTGCAGAAGACGATGCAGACGACAGGTTCCTGCTCAAAACTGCTTTTGAGGAAAATGGATTTAGTGATGCATTGCATTTTGTGGAAAATGGGGTTGAGGTGATCGAATTTTTAAATAAAAATATATCAGAAAAACCACCTCGTTTCATCCTTTTAGACCTGAACATGCCTAAAAAAGATGGCCGCGAGGTGCTGAAAGAACTGAAAAACAATCCCCATTACAAGCAAATACCCGTAATAGTATTCAGTACTACCAATAATGAGCAGGAAATGAGGCGTTGTTACGAGCTGGGGGCCAATTCATACATTACCAAGCCCAACAGTTTCGAGAACCTGGTGAAAACCATAGCTGTGCTCAGAAGTTACTGGATGCATACATCAACATCTCCATCCTGATAGTGGCACCATTTTTGGAGCATACCAGTACAACTGGCTAATTCACAAAGAGAAATGTCTCTAAGACCTATTGAAAATTAAGCAGTGGAATAATTACATACAACTATGTCTGCCGGAAAAAAAATTTTGATAATTGATGATGAGACCGACCTGTGCCTGTTGTTAAAGGACTATTTTACACGCAGAGAATACAATGTATTTCTTTCTCATACCCTGGAAGAAGGTAAACAGATATTGATCGCTGAGCAACCCGATGTTTTGTTCCTGGACAACAACCTGCCCGATGGTATAGGCTGGACCAATGCTCCCCTGATAGCAGTAAACCACCCAACAACTTATATAGTACTGGTGAGCGCTTTCCACCCCGAAGTGCCCCAAATGCCTGAAAACACCCGCTACAAAGTGCTCGAAAAGCCTATCAGCATCTCCGACCTCGACAAGCAGTTGGCCCTTTTTGCATGATCTTATGCTGCCACTTCGCTTTCCACCGGGAAGCTGATCGTAAAGGTTGTACCCCTCCCTATTTCCGATGATACTTCAATGATAGCTTTATGCGCCTGTAAAATATTCAGGGTGAATGTCAGGCCTAATCCCACTCCATTCCGTTTTTGCGTGAAGTAAGGCTCAAATAAGCGCGATATATTTTCCTCGCTGATACCTGCACCATTGTCAGATATCGTCAGTACAGCATGCTTCTCTGTGCCCGCCACAGCTATATGTAACATACCTTCGCCCTCCTTCATGGCCTCTATCGCGTTGATCACAATGTTCAGCAGTGCCAGCTTCAGCTTTTCCTTATCTGCCAGTATCATCAGGCCATTGGCCGGGTAGTCCAGCTTCAGCTTCATGTTCTTCAGCGTTATGCGGTCTATAGACGAGGCTACTACATCATCAATAATGGTTTGCAGCGTTTCTCCCGTAAGCGCCTGCTCTGTTGGGCGCGATGTATACAGCAATTCGCTTATCAGGTCGCTTATGCGCTTACTGTTGCGTTGTATGATGTTCATATACAATTCAGCATGCTCATCTTTAATGCTGTGCTGCATCTGCTCTATAGATAGGGTGATGTTGTTGAGCGGGTTACGCACCTCGTGGGCTATGGTACGCACAAGGCGGCCTGCTGCTGCCAGCTTCTCGCTCTGCAGGTTGGCCTTCTCTATCTTCTTCAGGTTGGTAATATCGTGTATTATGCCCTGCACATAGCCTTCCTCTCCTTCGCCAGTCTCCATCGCCACAGACAGCGTGCACTGCTTCTTATCGCCATCGCGAGTATTCAGCAATACCTCCCAGTCGTTCACATTGTGCCGGTGTTGCAGTGCCTGCTGCAAAAACTTGCGGTGCTGGCTCTGGTCTATTATATCGCACAGATTAGTGCCTAATATCTCTTCCTTATTATATCCGAGCAAGGTGTAAATCGCAGAGTTCACATCCGTAAAATTCAGCTGCACATCGGCTACAAACACCACATCTTTAGACTTTTCGAAGATGGTCCTGTACTTACGCTCATTGGCTTGCAATGCCTGCATGGTAGCAGCGCGCTCCATAGCATAGCGTATGCAGCGCTCCATCTTTTCTACGGTAAGCTCGGTCTTTACCAGGTAATCTATAGCGCCCAGTTCCATTGCCTGCAGGTCTACGGCATAGTTACCCTTGCCGGTAAGCAGTATTATCGGGTTGTCGCAATTGTTCTCCCTGGCCTCTTTCAGAAAATCTACCCCCGATTTGGCGCCCAGCCTGTAGTCTACAAAAAACAGGTCGTGCCCGCCTTCCAGCAGTTTCACTACCCCCTCATTATAGCTCGGGCACCAGGTTATGGTAAATGTATTGCCCGGTATAGATCTTATATAATCGCTGGTAATGATGAAATCATCCTCATCATCATCCACTATCAGTATGCGTGCATTCTTGTGCTTCAGGTTCATTGGTCTGCTTTATTTTGCTGCTCCGGGAGAATGATAGTGAACGTAGCACCTTCGCCAGGCACGCTTTCCGCCGATATTCTCCCCCCCATATATTCTACTATCTTCTTGCATACGGCCAGCCCTATACCGGAACCCGGGTATTCAGCCTTGCCGTGCAGGCGCTGGAATACGTTGAATATCTTCTGCGCGTACTCCTTTTCAAAGCCTATACCATTATCGGCAATGGTAATGGTGTGGTAGGTTCGCTTCTTATCCAGGCCCAGCCTGCTAAGTACTGCCGGTGGTGTTACCTCCGATGCGATCGTTATGACTGGTGCCACATCCTTCTTCCTGAATTTGATGGCATTGCCCATCATGTTCAGGAATAGCTGTTTCATTTGTGCCGGTATAGCCTCTACCACAGGCATGCTGCTGATATTAAAGGTAGTGCCTGTCTCTTCTATGATGAGTTCCAGGTCGGCCTTTACCATCCTCACCATCAGGCGCAGGTCCGTAGCCGTTGCCGGCTGTTGGGCATTGGTTACTCTCGAAAATTCCAGCAGGTCATTGATCAGCGTACGCATGTTCTCGGCCGATGCATTCATACGGGCCAGGTACATTTCCCCTTCTCCGCTCAGCGCATCTTTATAGCGCTCCATAAGCCTGCTGCTGAAGGTGGTTATCTTACGCAACGGCTCCTGCAGGTCGTGGCTGGCCACATAGGCAAACTCTTCCAGCTCCCTGTTCGATTGGTATAACTCTTCCACCTTCTTTTTAAGGTCCAGCTCTATCTTTCGCTGATTGGTCACATCCCGTACGCTACCTACCAGCTTCACTCTGTTACCCTGTTTATCATAAACAAGCCGTGCCAGGCTGTGTATTATCTTAAGGTTGCCTTTGGCCGTTATCAGCCTGAACTCAAAGTCGATGGTCTTACCATGGCTGATCGCATCTGCCGACTGTTGGGCAGCTCTTGCCCTGTCCTCAGGATGGATAAAGGAACTGGCAAATTCCCTGGTGATATCCTTCTGCGAAGGATCTACCTCATACATCCTGTATACCCCTTCAGACCAGTACGAACGGTCCACATCTATCAGCCATTCAAATGTGCCAAACTCCTCGCTCTGGAAATGTTCCAGGAAGAGCTCCCTTGTCTCGAATGAGGTGAACGGCATCGTCCACTGAGACAGATCGGGCATCATCAATATCTTATACACGTCATCGCCACCATTGTCCTGTATACCCATAGGGGCTATAAAAAAATAATAGGGGCGCAACCTATCCTCGCCGCGCGGACTAAGGTGATAGATAACATATGCCGTGCTTTTATTGTAAGTGTCCTTTACGGATAGCAGCTGGTACTTTAACCTGTCGTGCTGGAAAGGCGTAACAAAGTCTGTAAAATAGATATCCTGTTCGCTCACATCGTCGTTAGAGCAACCCAGTTCCATTTCAAAAAATTTATTAACGAACAGCAGTCGCAGATCGCTGCTACGCACTATGGCTACAAAGCCGGGGCCCGCAGCTGCCACCTGCTGATAAAACGCTGCATCTTGTTTTACTGAGACATTCTCCATCAACAGATAAGTGTTATTCAACGTTAAACTCTTTGAATTGTTTCATTTTATTGTACAATGTCTTCCTGTCCACGTTCAGCAACACTGCTGCCTTGCTCTTATTAAAATTAACCTGCTTCAGTGCATTCAGTATCACCTCGTATTCTGCATCCAGGTTCGCGCTCTTCAACTTATTCTCAAAAGATACCGGCGCTGCATTAGCCGCATTGTCCTTCCTGGTTGCCGGCACTTCAAACTGTAATTTACTGAAATTACTTATCTCAAATGGCAGCGATTTAGCTTCTACATACTCCCCATCGGTAAGCAAGGTAGCACGCTTCACTACATTCTTCAACTCGCGCAGGTTACCATACCATATATAGTTGTTGAAGATATTCACCACTTCATCGCTAAAGCCTTTTACCTGCTTGCCCAGTTCAGTATTGGTCACATTCAGGAAGTGATGCGCAAACAGCATGATATCATCAGGGCGATCACGCAAAGCCGGTACATCGATACTAAACTCATTAAAGCGGTGGTACAGATCTTCCCTGAACTTGCCTGCACGTGCAGCATCCCACAGCCGCTCGTTACTGGCCACCAGTATACGCACATCCAGGTCTATATCTTTGGTGCCGCCTACGCGCCTTATTTTGCGCTCCTGCACTACACGCAGCAGCGATACTTGTATATCGTAGGAAAGATTACCTATCTCATCAAGGAATATGGTACCCTCGTTGGCCAGTTCAAGGCTACCTGTCTTCTGATTCAGGGCACCGGTAAAGGCGCCTTTTTCATGGCCAAACAACTCGCTGCCGGCCAGCTCTTTAGAAAGCGCACCGCAGTCTATAGCAATAAATGGTTTGGCCGCCCGCTTACTCTTCTCGTGTATCTGCTGGGCAATGGCTTCTTTACCACTGCCACTCTCTCCGTAAATGATCACACTGAAGTTGGTTGGTGCTACCAACTCTATCTGCTTCAATATTACCGCAAATTCGGCGCTCTGCCCCAATATATACTGGCCTTGCATTTGTGGCTTGGCCTTACCGGTACCAGCATTACCTGTCGCACTACCTTGTACCCTTGCCGGTGCCGCAGCAGTGCTGCCGTCGTCTGCCAGGGCCTTCTTTATGGTCAGCAGTATCTCGTCCGGGAACAGTGGCTTTGTCACATAGTCATATGCGCCCAGCTTCATTACCTCTACAGCATCTTTTACATCACTGTAACCCGTTATGATGATCACCGATGCTTCAGGATGCACCTCCTTTATCTTGCTCAGCAACTCGGTACCGGTCATATCATCCAGCCTGAAGTCGCACAGCACCAATGCCGGCGTATTTTTCTTCATCCAGTTTATCGCCTCCTGGCCGCTATTGGCGCTGGCTACATTATAGCCATTGCGCGACAGGAACCTGTTCAACAACAAGCACATGTCATTATCGTCATCTACAACTAGTATATTGGTCATATTATGTGGGTTACGTTACCTAAATTTAATGAAATACTGCCACTACCCGAAATCAGGCCCATACGGCTCTTATCTGGGCAATAGGTATCTGCAGTTGCTCCCTGTACTTGGCTATGGTACGTCGTGCAATATTATACCCATTCGATGACAATATGTGCACCAATTGCTGATCGGTATAAGGGTGCTTCTTATCTTCTTTACTTATCGCTTCCTCTATCACCGAGCGGATCACTTTATTACTGATCACCTCGCCCTTTTTATCGGCAATACCTTCGCTGAAAAGCGTTTTAAGGTAGATGATACCAAAGTGTGTCTCCGCATATTTGTTGCTGGTAATGCGCGATATCGTTGATATATCCATACCCAGCATATCGGCCAGGTTACGCAATACCATTGGCTTCAGCAGCCTGATATCGCCCTCGGTAAAATATTCCGATTGCAGCTCTACGATACATTTCATAATGCGCAACATGGTATCCTCGCGCTGCTTTACAGCATTCACAAACCACTGCGCGGAATTCAGCTTACTCTTTACATACTGGCTGGCGCTCTTGTCTTTATTGCTTATCTGGCTGGCCAATTCGTCGTGCAGCGACTGGTTAACGAATACTGTACCCGCCCTGCTGGAATACAGGCTTACCTGTATCTCGCCGCCATAGTTAGTAATAATATAGTCGGGTATGATCGTATTCTTAGGATCAAACGCTGAGGTCTCATGTACCGGATGAAATTTAAGCCCGCTGATCAGGTTAAGCACAGCCTTCAGCTCTTCATCATCTATCTTCAATACATGGTGCAGCTTCTCAAACTGGCGGTGCATCAGGTCTTTGTAATGATCGCGCAGCAATTGGATAGCACACTTCACATCTGGTCTTCTTTTATCCATCGCATTCAGTTGCAGCAGCAGGCACTCCTGTATATTACATGCACCTATGCCTATCGGATCCAGCGATTGTACGATCATCAACCCGCGCTTCACCATATCCAACTCTATCACCTTCTGAAAGCTGAAGGACATATCCTCTGCTACTTCATCCAGCGGCCTGTCCATAAAGCCCTCGCCATTCAATATATCTATTATATAGTCGGCACTCATCCTGTCATCATCTTCGAGGTCCAGCAATTGCAGCTGTTGGTGCAGATCTTCTTTAAATGTGTTCACGCTCACGATCGGGGTATCAGGTGCCACATCCGAGTCAAAGTAATTCTGGTAGTCTGATTTGTAATTGGGCACATCGTCATACATCACTTCGTCCCAATCCTGGTAGTCCTGCATGTCTTCCTTTACAGCCTTCACCTCGTCTTCGTCCTTTTTCTCGGTAGCTTCCAGGAAGGGATTTTCCTCCAGTTCATTTTTAATGCGTTGCTCTAATTCCAGCGAATTAAGGAAATACAGGTTCAGGAGCTGTATCTGCTGCGGCAATATCTTCAGGCTCTGTCTCTGGCTCTGGTTCTGTGTTATCATAATCAATTGGCATTTAAACAAGTATCTTAAAGCAAGCTTAAAGCCAAATTTTACCGGCGCAGCAGATAATTTTCGAAAAGCCATAACAACATGATAAACAACAACTAACGCAGATGTATTTTCTATGCGTTTAAGTTGGCGCCTTGCCACCTAAACCAGCAATAAATTTTCGTGAGGAATTTGTTCCACAATCCTGTAGATTTGACTATCAATGAAAAAGCGACTGATCATCATAGTAAGCGCCTTTACGCTCTCCTTCGTCGTTATGGGGGCTCTTTCATTGTTTTCCATCAACCGGCTGAATAAATACATCTATTATTCCCGCATGGCTGATAAGTCGGCGGCTTCTATGGAAAGGATATTCAATGCCGAAAAAGCCCTGCGCGATATCGACAGGTCGGAGCGCGGCTATATGATCACACGTGACACCATGTATCTGCGCTTTCTGAATGGTTCTTTCGACAGCCTGCGTTCCAGTATTAATGGATTGAAACAACAGTCTGATGATAACCCTGAGCTATTGCGCACCATTGCATTGCTTAACGCGGAAGTGACCAACCGGATCACTGCATCGAAAGAGAATATTGCCTACGTGGATAGTGCTACAACCTCAACACTTTCAAAATATTATTACGATAGCCGGCAACTGATGCTGGACTGCTCAAAGCTGCTCAAAAAGATACACACCACAGAAAGCGAGGTAAGAAAACAACATATACAAGGCGAGGCTGTTTACGAGTTACTGACCACGCGCACCATAAAATGGCTGCTGTTTGTGTTCTGCGCTGTTACATTATTCCTGTTGGTGTTGCTTATTAAGGAGCTGAGTGGCAGAATGAAGTTCCAGGAAGAGTTGCAGGCCAAAGTGATAGACCTCCGCCGATCGCACGAAGAACTACAACAGATTGCCTATGTGGCCGCCCACGACCTGCAGGAACCCCTGAGAAAGATACAGGTGTTCAGCAACATGCTGTTGTTCCAGAAAAATGAGGGGATGAGCCCGGCAACGCTGCAAAACCTGGAACGCATCAACAATTCTGCCAACCGCATGCAGTCGCTCATCACCGATCTGTCCGGCCTTACCAGTCTTACTCGTGTAGACGAGGAGCGTAAAGAACTGGACCTCAACCGTATGCTGCAGTTCCTGCTACTGGATATCGATGAGCAGATCAACCAGCGCTCGGCCATAGTTACGGTTAAGTACCTCCCGTTTATAACCGGTTTTGAGAACCAACTGAAATTGCTTTTTAATAACCTGCTGGACAACTCACTTAAATTCACCCGTAAGGAGGTGACGCCTATGATCACTATTACCAGCGACGTAGCCAATGGTGAAGAACTTAAAGACATCAACCCCAACCTGAAGAACAGGAAGTTCAACCGCATCATCATTACCGACAATGGCATAGGTTTCGAGGAGCAATTCATTGCTAAGATGTTCCAGATATTCCAGCGCCTGCACCAGCAGGAGGAACATTATGAGGGGAAGGGCATAGGCCTGGCACTGTGCCAGCGTGTTATGGCCAACCACGAAGGGTATATCATTGCAGATGGCCACTCTCAGCAGGGCGCTACATTCAAGCTATACTTTCCTATTGCGTAGACAACCTCAATCAACAATATACCACCTGTTATCTGCATCTACAGCATAAGCAAAACCATTGCTCATCACAGACACTTGCTTCCCTGTCTGCGCATCCTGGTAACTGCTCTTTTCGTATACCCTGATACCATTATTCTCCCTCGTAAGGTAGTTGATCAGCGCAGCCATGCTAGGCGGTATATCGTGCAGCCATTGATCGTCCCCTTCTTTTACAAATGCGTGGCTCATGATCTCTTAGTTTTTACAGCTAACTAATATAATAAAAATCAAGCCATTATAGCGTTTGCTCCAACAACGAACATGTGCGTTGCAAGGTATGGAGTTAGTTACCAGATGTCTCCAAAAAATACGTCCCGCCGGCTGTCGGTTGGGAGACCTGACCGTGGCTGCTATTAGCGCAAACAATATTCTGTTATAGTCCCCCAAAAAGCAAAACTCCCGGTATAAACCGGGAGTTGCTTATTTATCACTCAAACTTTCTTATTTCTTGAACTGTGGGATCAGGTCCTGGGCCAGTTTCACCATCTTGGCAACACCATCTTCAGGTAAAGCACCCTTCTTGAATTCCTTCAGTACATCGCTGTGCTTCATTTCCATCTGCTGCAGGAACATCTCTTCGAAGGCCTTGATGTTCTTAACAGGTACTTCCCTCATCAGGTTGTTAGTACCGAGGTAGATGATAGCTACCTGCTTTTCAACGCTGTATGGGCTGAACTGCAGCTGCTTCAATACTTCCACGTTACGTGCACCCTTGTCGATGATGTTCTTGGTAGCAGCATCAAGGTCGCCACCGAACTTAGAGAAGGCTTCCATTTCGCGGTACTGAGCCTGGTCGAGCTTCAGGGTACCTGCTACCTTCTTCATAGACTTGATCTGTGCGTTACCACCTACGCGGCTTACAGAGATACCTACGTTGATAGCCGGGCGGATACCTGAGTTGAACAGGTTAGACTCCAGGAATATCTGTCCATCGGTGATGGAGATAACGTTTGTAGGGATGTATGCAGATACGTCACCAGCCTGTGTTTCGATGATAGGCAGCGCGGTAAGCGAACCACCACCCTTTACCAGGTGCCTGATGCTTTCCGGCAGATCGTTCATCTGCTGGGCAATACCATCGTTGTTGATCACCTTAGCGGCGCGCTCCAGCAAACGGCTATGCAGGTAGAATACGTCACCAGGATAAGCTTCGCGGCCCGGAGGACGACGCAGCAGCAGGGATACCTCACGGTAAGCCACCGCCTGCTTAGAAAGGTCATCATAGATAACCAGTGCAGGACGACCAGTATCGCGGAAGAACTCGCCTATCGCAGCACCTGCGAACGGAGCGTAGAACTGCAGCGGAGCAGGCTCTGATGCAGAAGCAGCTACGATGGTAGTATACGCCATAGCTCCTGCGTCTTCCAGCATTTTCATCACACCGGCAACGGTAGATGCTTTCTGACCGATAGCAACATATATACAATAAACAGGCTTACCTGCTTCGTAAAATTCTTTCTGGTTGATGATGGCATCGATACAGATAGCTGTTTTACCGGTACCACGGTCGCCGATAACCAGCTCACGCTGTCCGCGGCCGATAGGGATCATCGCATCGATAGCCTTGATACCTGTCTGCAGTGGTTCCTTAACCGGCTCACGATAGATAACGCCCGGTGCTTTACGCTCCAGTGGCATTTCATACAGTTCGCCTGCTATAGGGCCTTTACCGTCGATAGCCTCACCCAGTGAGTTAACCACACGGCCTACCATACCCTCACCTACCTTGATAGAGGCGATCTTGTTGGTACGGCGCACCTTGTCGCCTTCGCGGATGCTCATGTAGTCACCCATCAGTACGACACCTACATTGTCTTCTTCCAGGTTAAGGGCGATCGCCTTAACGCCGTTGTCAAACTCAACAAGCTCGCCCTGGCGAACACTTGTCAACCCGTAAACGCGGGCAATACCGTCACCAATCTGCAGTACGGTACCTACTTCTTCCAGGCTTGCAGCGCCATCGACGTTGCTTAACTGCTGGCGCAGTATCGCCGATATCTCATCCGGTTTAATGTCAACCATATATTATAGATTCAAAAAGTTTTAAAAATTAATTCAGTTTGGCCACATAGCTGTTGTCCACTATGCTGCTCTTAATATCATTCAATTTCTTCTTAACGCTGGCATCAAACAATTTGCCTTCTGTTTCCAGTACAAAACCACCTATCAGGGCAGGATCTACCTTAGCGCTCAGGCTTATGGTGCTACCCGGCATAAAAGCAGAAACCTTATCCACCAGGCTATTCTTCATCTGCTCGCTTACCGGTGCCGCTGTGGTGAGGCTTACGGTGCGGATGTTCTTCATCTCGTTGTACTGCGCGATGAAAGCGGCAGCTATCTCCGGCATGTTCGCTTCACGACCCTTTGCTACCATCAGGCTGATGAACGCCTTAGTAAGCGGACTCAGGCTGTTGCTGAAAACAGCATTGATGATAGCCGATTTTTTGTCGCCCTTGATGACCGGGCTACGCAGCATCATCTCGAAATCGCGGTTAGAGCGGCATACAGCATCCATCATGCGGACATCCTTCAGGGTATCCTCCACACTGTTCTTTTCTACTGCAAGGTCCAGCAGCGATTTCGCATATCTTGACGCAAGACGGGGATTTTG
>CANGNA010000078.1 GCA_947455215.1 Chitinophagaceae bacterium | reverse complement strand
GGCGAACGCAAAGGAGTTGAACAGCATTTTTAGTGCTTTGCAGCAATCTTAATATTTCGATAACAAGTAATATGCCGACACTAAACGGTTTTATTAAGATTTTCCGTACTTTTGCAGCCTGAAAAACAGCCCTTCCTGTGCGGCTCCTGCAGGAAGGGTTATTTTATAGGAGCAAGTTACAAAAAGATATCTTGAGAAAGATATTGTTTTAATTTTTTATGGATATCAGGAATATTGCTATCATTGCCCACGTTGACCACGGTAAAACTACCCTGGTGGACAAGATCTTACACACGACTAACGTGTTTCGCGACAACCAGGAAACAGGAGAGCTGATAATGGACAGCAACGACCTGGAACGTGAGCGTGGTATCACCATTCTTGCCAAAAACGTGTCTGTTACATACAAAGGCGTAAAGATCAACGTTATCGATACTCCGGGCCACGCCGACTTCGGTGGTGAGGTGGAGCGCGTACTCAAGATGGCCGACGGCGTTCTGTTGCTCGTCGATGCATTCGAAGGTCCTATGCCGCAGACTCGCTTTGTACTGCAGAAAGCCCTCAACCTCAACCTGCGTCCTATCGTAGTTATCAACAAAGTAGATAAGCCTAACTGTCGTCCGGACGAAGTACATGATTCAGTATTTGAATTGTTCTTCCAGCTTGATGCTACTGAAGAGCAGCTCAACTTTACTACAATATATGGTTCATCTAAGCAGGGCTGGTTCAATACTTCATTAACGCCTACTGAAGATATTACTGTATTACTGGATAAGATCATCGAAGTAGTACCTGCCCCTACAGTAGTAGAAGGCCCTGTTCAGCTGCAGATCACATCGCTCGATTACTCTTCTTTCCTTGGCCGTATAGCTATCGGTAAGATCACACGTGGTGTGCTTAAAGAAGGTCAGTCTGTAATGCTGTGCAAAATAGATGGTACAATGGTGCGTAGCCGCGTTAAAGAGCTTTATGTTTTCGTAGACATGGGCAAAAAGCGCGTTACCGAGGTACAGTGCGGCGATATTTGCGCTGTAGTAGGTATAGAAGGGTTCCAGATCGGCGAAACTATCGCTGATGCCGATAATCCGGAAGCAGTGCCTATCGTGGCTATCGATGAGCCTACAATGAACATGCAGTTCAGCATCAACAACTCGCCTTTCTTCGGTAAAGAAGGTAAGTTCGTTACCAGCCGCCACATCCGCGACAGGCTTATGAAGGAACTGGAAAAGAACCTGGCACTCCGTGTACAGGAAACTGATGATGCAGATAAATTCCTGGTGTTTGGCCGCGGTATCCTCCACTTAAGCGTATTGGTGGAAACCATGCGTCGTGAAGGTTACGAGCTGACTGTAGGACAGCCACAGGTAATAACCAAGGACGTTAATGGTAAAAAGTGCGAGCCATACGAAGTTCTGGTGGTCGACGTACCATCTGAATTCAGCGGTAAGGTCATCGACCTGGTTACGCAGAAGAAAGGTGAGATGCTGATCATGGAGACCAAGGGCGAAATGCAGCACCTGGAGTTCGATATACCATCTCGTGGTTTGATAGGCCTGCGCTCGCAGATGCTTACCAATACACAGGGCGAGGCCGTAATGGCACACCGCTTTGCAGAATACAAACCATGGAAGGGTTTCATACCTGGCCGTAACAATGGCGTACTTATAGCTAAGGGCGCTGGTAAGGCAACTGGTTACTCTATTGACAAACTGCAGGATCGTGGTGCTTTCTTCATCGATCCGGGACAGGAACTGTACGAAGGCCAGATCATCGGTGAACACATCAAGCCGGGTGACCTTGTGGTGAACGTTGCAGAAACCAAGAAACTGACAAATATGCGTTCAAGCGGTACTGATGATTCAGTACGTATCACGCCTAAGATATTAATGACTCTGGAAGAGTGCATGGAATATATACAGCAGGACGAGTGCATCGAAGTAACACCGCAGAACATCCGGCTCCGTAAAATACAGCTCGGAGAAGAGGATCGTAAGAAATATGCTAAAATGCTTAAGTCAGACGCGTAATCAACTTTTTTATATATTAGCGCCCGGGAATATTTTCCGGGCGTTTTTATGTATATACCCATCTGTTTTATATAATTGCACTGTCTCTTAATATTTAGTATTGCAATATTTAATAAAAAAGTGGTGGTACAGGCAACTTTGCCCGGCTCATCTTGTTCCTTATTCAGCTATTATGAGACTATATTTATATATAACTATACTCCTGCTACTATCCGCAACTTCGTTCGGCCAGTATATTCAGATCACGCATCTCACAGGTACCGCTTTATATGGTACCACCAGCGTTGGGCTTAATGCTACAGGGGCCTTCGGCTCAGGTGGCGGAGACTGTCTCATTACACCCACACCTTATCGCGTGGGCGGGGCGCCCGGCAATATTCCCGGCACGCGCACTTTCTATTTCAGCCCAAAGGTCTACTCCGTAAAAGTATATGCGGAACGTATCCATAATACGGAATATGTCCAGATGAGCATTAACGGTGCCACGTACCCCCTCACAGCCGCCAATATGGTCAGCTATACCGATTGCCACAGTACATTTTTCTGCGTATTGGGTGGCGGCAACCTCAATGGCCCGGTAACCGACGATCACAGTGGCGGCACATTCATCATCAACAATTGCAGCGGTATCGATTCTATGACCGTTTATTGCAATGGCCTGGTAGGCGGCTCTACTTTCTATGCCTGGATGGACACCACTCATTGCGTGGCCGCTACCAGCAATAGTCCCATTTGCGCCGCCGATACCCTCAGGCTCTTTGCCAGTGGCGGCGATACCACAGCCACATATACATGGTATGGTCCTGGTGGCTATACCACCACCGGTCGTTACCCTGTATTGCCCAATCCCGGCACCGCTGCCGCAGGCACCTACACGGTAATGCAGGCAGGCGGGCGCTCTAAAGATTCTGCTACCGTTACAGTTACCATCAATCCTTACCCGGTTGTTTCGGCCGGTAGCAACTCGCCGGTGTGCTTGGGCAGTACCATAAGCCTTACCAGTGGCCCCGCCGCCACAGGCGAGACGTTCAGCTGGTCTGGCCCCGGGTCTTATACCTCCGCTGTCCAAAATCCTTCACGCACACCGGCATCAACTGCCGATACCGGCACGTATACGGTCATCGCAACGCTCAATGGCTGCTCCGATACCGCAACTGTGCACGTGGCAGTAACCGTCATCGGCATGCCTACAGATAGCAGCAATGCGCCGCCTATGTGTGTGGGCGATACCCTTCGCCTGTATGCCAACGATACTACCGCAGGTGCCACTTTCAGCTGGAGCGGCCCGGCAGGTTTCTCCTCACCACTGCAAAATCCTGTTATTAATAGCGTTGTATCGGCGTACTCCGGTATTTATACCGTAACGGCAACGGCCAATGGCTGTTCGCGTACCGATACCATCATGGTCACCGTGGGCAGCTCATCGCCTATCATACCGGCTATTCTGCCGCATGTGCGGGTATGCTCCGGCACTACGCTCTCCCTGCAGCTCGACCCTGCCAGTATCGATGGCTCAGCCACATATTACTGGATAGGGCCCGATGGCTCCACCTACACCGGGCTTAATCCCGTTATCACCAATATCAGCACAGCGCAATCAGGGCTGTATTCTGTGTATGCCTCCACAGGCGGCTGTAATACTACCATGCAGCACAACAACTTCGTGGTCGATTCTACCCCAGAAGCACCTACCGCATCAAGCAATGGTCCCATTTGCTCCGATAGTGTGCTCCACCTCTGGGCATCCGACAATACTGCCGGGGTCACATTCCAGTGGGACGGCCCGGGCGGGTTCAGTTCCACCCTGCAGGATCTCTACACGGGCGTCACCACGTCTATGAATGGTAACTACACCGTCACGGCCACTCTTGGGCTATGTTCCAACAGTACCGTCACGTATGTGCTCATCAACCAGACCCCGCATTTTGGCACTGCGGGCAGCAACAGCCCCGTCTGCGAAGGGCAGCTGCTCAACTTGTCGGCCTCTTTCACACCATACACGGGTATCTTCCATTGGAGTGGTCCAAACAGTTTCACTTCATTGCTGCAAAATCCGGTTATAGTCAATGTCACTTCGGCGGCAGCTGGGGTGTATAGCGTCTACGAGGTACTCAATGGTTGTCCTTCCGATACTTTAAAAGATACTGTTGTCATCAGTCCTACTCCGGCTATACCGGTTGCCACCAGCAATTCGCCGGTATGCGAGGGCGGCACGCTCAACCTGCATGGCGCAGATGCCACCCCTGGCGTTACCTTCAGCTGGGCTGGACCCGGTGGGTTCACCTCCGTACACCAGGATACTGCTATAGTCAACGTAACCCCGGCTACCGGCGGCATTTACGTCCTCACGGCCACCTTGGGCAACTGCACAGCTAGCGGGTCTACCGGCGTCAATATCACTAATGCGCCTACTATTAATGCTACCAACAATGGCCCCGTATGTAGCGGAGACACGCTAAAGCTGTTCTCCAACACGGCACCTGTTAATACCGTCACCTGGACGGGCCCTTACACCTTCAGCGCTGCAGGCCCGTCGCCTGTGCGCTACCCGGCTATCATGGAATATGCAGGTGTGTATATGGCCATAGCTACAGAGCCCGGCGGCTGTACATCCGTGGCCTACGACACTGTGGTTATCAAACAAACACCGGCTTTAACGTGGGTAGAGTGGCCTGTTTATTGCCAGTTCGACTACGCAACACCTTTGATGCCTGTTGATGCGGTCAATGTGTTATGGTTCTCCTCGGCAGCAGGTATTGGCGGCACCGCCACAGCGCCTACGCCATCCACTACCGTACCGGGTGTTTACTTCTTCTATCTCAACCAGACCGTCAATGGTTGCACCAGTGCTGTCGATTCCATACAGGTAGTGGTCAATCCTAAGCCGCAGATAACAATTTCCCCTGCCGACACCGCCATCTGCCCGCGCGACAGCATAGTGTACCGTTCAGTGGTCGATGATCCGCTCGATGTGGTACGCTGGTACCCGTCATACTACCTCAAAACTACTGCTGGCTTGTCTACCGTGGCCCGTCCGGAAGGTAGCATTACCTACCAGGCTATCGCGTCTAATATTTATAACTGTACCGATACCGCATATGCTAACGTCATTGTGCATCCTGCAGCCCTGGTAACGGTAAATGTGGATGATTCAGTGATTCTGTCATTGGGAGAGGCCTACCATATTCAGCCCATAACCAACTGCTCCTCTTTTGCCTGGTTCCCGCCCGAAGGGATCAGCAATCCGTTTATCTCCGACCCAACAGCAACCCCCGATGTCAATAGCCGCTACATAGTTGTAGGTATTACCGAAGATGGCTGCAGGGCAACAGACTCCATTAACTTCCATGTTGATAGTGATCCGGTGTTAGGCATCCCTAATGCTTTTGCACCAAGCGGTACAAATAAATACCTGAAGGTGTTCGAAAAAGGCACAGCAAAGCTAAACTACTTCCGCATCTTCGATCGCTGGGGCGTAATGGTCTTCGAGACAAAGAACGTAGAAGAAGGGTGGGATGGTACCTACAAAGGAGAACCACAGCCCTTGGGCGTATACGTTTACGAAGTACAGGCCGTAGCCACCCAAACGGGTAAAGTGCTCACCAAACAGGGCAACATCACCTTACTGAGGTAATTCGCTCCTCACACGCGGCACGTATTCGTTTCAGAGCAACAACTAACTGTTCCGCCCTGTAAGGGCGGGCTATAACAGCGCACGGTTTCAACCCTGCGGCTACATCGGGGCGTATTCGTTTTATATCAGGAACATAGGTTCCTGTTCGGCGGCATTTGTAAAGCCGTCGTTCGGGTAGGCGATCTCCCGATCGCCGAAACAACAACATTAAACATTTAAATAATATATTTTATGTCTTCGCCGAGTCTCTCGAAGCCAAGCCACCGCGCACAAGCGAGGACTCGGCGATCACCACACGAGCACTGCAAAAACATGGGAAACTCCCCTCCTTTGTCTGGCCTTGTGCGCCGGCCAAAAGAGGGGACGATATTTGACCAATCTCGGCTGAGCCGAGAGCGTTGTTCCCGGCTCAGCCGGGATCGGGGGTGATTACGGTATCGGGACGTATTCGTTTTCGTACTGTAGAACATCTCCTCCCGGAACAAGGTCCCGCAGAATTGCCGGAGGGCCGGGGTTTAATTAGGCGGCCTTCCAAGGTTTCGAACACTTGTGGGTTTCAACCTTGCGGCTACTTTTTTTGTCGAATTACTTCAATTTCAGCCAGTCTACCCATCGTTCTATAGGGTTAGGCCTGTCTATAGCCAGACAAGGGTAAACAAACGGACTCAAATAACTTATGCATTAAGTTTTTGTTGCTTTATGTAGAATTTATTCTTGACATTTTGCAGGGTCCTAACGTAACTTTACCTGTTACACATAAATAAAGGTTAATAGCACTCTATCGGCATATTCATTACTAACATATGAAACGGATTTTTTTATTTTTTATCGCACTGATTGGTATAACCTCCGGCGTACGCGCGCAGATGAATATCGACCTCGCCGGCTATCCCCTCGTAACCACCGGGTGGACGTATAGTAGCACTACCGCGGGTACTGCAGCACCCGTAGATAGTACGTTCAGGATAACAAGCAGCGCCACAACAGGCACCGCATCTTACCTCTACTACAATACAGCCATCAACATGAACAACTGGTGCAGCTGGACCGCCGACTTCGACTTCAAAATAACACCTTCTTCAGGCACCATTGCCGATGGTTTTGCATTCTGGTTCCTTACCAGCCCGCCATCATCTTCAACAGGTGCTGGTATCGGTCTTCCGGCCAATCCCAACGGCCTCGTATTGCTTTTCGATACCTACGACAACTACAGCGCTACCGGCCCGCACATCCCGCAGATATCTTTACTAGGGTATAATGGCACTACGCCGTCTTATATAGAAACCTCTGCTACTGGTCGCCTGTGTACACCGCAATATCTGCAGAGTTGGGCCGTAAATGGCAACTGGCATCACGTGACCGTCACTTACGTGCTCGGTAACGTCAATGTATACTTTGATTATAGCCCTACGCCTAACATGACCAGCACCACTGCTTACCCCCTAACCATTACGGGCTATTTCGGTTTTAGCGGCAGTACGGGTGCTATCACCAGCACACAGCTCATCAAAAATGTGCATATAGTGCTGCCTACCACAGCTACACCTACTGTTACCTCGCCCGTGCACTACTGCCTGGGCGATGCTGCAACACCACTTACTGCAAGTGGTGCATCACCACTCCGCTGGTTCACTTCAGATACCGCTACTGTTACCGCGCTTCCCGGCGCACCAACGCCTAATACTTCAGTAACCGGCACTACCACATATTATGTCAGGTCTGGCAATGCAGGTCCTTGTATCAGCGCCCCAGATTCTATTAAGGTGGTAGTAACAGCCCCTGTAACACCAACCATTACCGGTACCACACAATATTGCACCGGCGATACGTACGTACCATATACTGTTTCAGGTGTCACCGGCGTGGTTGCTTATTACACCACTGCGTCAGGCGGCACGGGTACCACTACACCTCCTGTGGTGAATACATCCGTTGCAGGTGTTACCAATATCTATGTAAGCCAGGTCGACTCCGGCTGCGAAAGCCCCAGGGCCCACCTTGCAGTAACGGTTAGCCCTACACCGGCCCCGCCTACTGTTACCCCTCCGGTATATTGCCAGTTCGATGTGGCCACCCCCTTGGCGGCTACCGGCTCCACTTTAAGGTGGTATGGCCCCGGCGTTACGCCGCCATCGTCCGCTACGCCTATCCCTTCTACCGCCTTGCCGCACATAGATACCTACTATGTAACACAGACAGTAGGCAGCTGCACCAGCGATAGTGCAAGGGACATTGTAACAGTAAAGCTGAAGCCTACACCGCCGTCGGTGGTCGATACTTCTTACTGCCAGTTATTCCCTGCTGTTGCCCTTACCGCTACCGGCACCAACCTGTTGTGGTACACGTCATCCACTGGTGGCACATCTACCTCTGTGGCACCTGTGCCGTCTACAGCTACACCGGGCATAACAACTTGGTATGTTACACAAACAGTCAATGGCTGCGAGAGCAACCGCTCCCCGCTCAATGTTACCACTATGTTCCTGCCAAGCTTCAACATCACCCAGAGCAGGCCATATGTATGCCAGGGCGATACACTGATACTTACCTATAGTGGTGCAGCACCAATTGGTGGCTACTTCACCTGGACGCTGCCTTTCGGTGCATCATTCGCCTATGGCTCTACATCTTCCGATGTGGCGGTAATGGTGCGCTTCGATTCTTTGTTCCAGCAGGATGTCATCCTGCGCATCGGCGATCATGCCAACCTGTGTGCCAACTACGATACACTACGCATCTCCGTATCTCCGCAGCCTACTGTTGATCCATACATACAGGAAAATGTTTGCCTGGGCGATACCGTAGCACTCGGTCTTACAGATCATTCGGCCAATGCGGCCACTTACACCTGGGATTTTGACGGTGCAACCATTATCGCACATAACTCCAACAGCGGTGGCCCTTACAAAGTAAAATGGACCACCCCCGGCCTGCACATGGTTAAGGTTACAGCCATAACTGTGGCAGGGTGTAAGAGCGAGGTGATCTCCGATACTGTTAAAGTACATTACGTGCCTACAGCGTCGTTCTCTATAGTGGGCAATGGTCCGCTGTGTTTCGAAGATAGCGTACACTTCCGCGCCGATTCCTTCAATACTTCATTTAGCTATTACTGGACACCAACGCACTACTTTGTGAACGGCGTTAACCCCGACGGTTATGGCCGTATCGAAAATGCCGGTTACGTGAAATTGCGCGTCACCGATCCTTTCGGCTGCTATGCCACAGATAGTATGGCCCTTAATCCGGACCATTGCTGCAAGGTGTTCTTCCCTACTGCATTTACCCCTAACGGCGACGGCAAGAACGATGAGTTCCAGCCGGTATACCAGGGCTACCACAGGTTCCATAGCTTCCGTATAGCCAACAGGTGGGGACAGACAGTATTCGAATCCACCAACAACAAAATGGCGTGGGATGGTAAGTTCAACGGGATCCCGCAGGATATGGGTATCTACTACTACTTCGTCAAGTACGATTGCGGCGGAGAGACCCTCACCACCAGCGGTGATGTCACCCTGGTAAGATAACCAACCAATATACGAACGGCCCTTTAAAAGGGCCGTTTTTGTTGGTCCATGTGCTGCGGTAATGTGCTCCATTGCATTATTGCACCGCTCTGAAAGAGCGACAGACAATAGCCCGGGGCAGCCCCGGGGAGATACACCCAAATGGGAAGAGCTCTGAAAGAGCGAAAGATATCTCTGCAATAAGGATACGTTCACCAGCTAAGATGTCCCGTAAGGACAAAAGGTTTGTTGCACAACATCATATCACGGTGCGCGTGCCGTATGCAACACACATATACGAAGCAAGATGAAAGGCCCTGTAAGGGCCGGCTATAATAGCATCGGGTTTCAACCCGATGGCTTAAGAGGCTATTACTTGGTCAGCACATAACCCCACTCTTTCAGCCAGGTTACCACCTTGGCCTTGTAGTCGCCCTGTATCATGATGTAGCCGTCCTTTACGCTGCCGCCAGTGCCGCATTTGGTCTTTAGTTGCTTGCCCAGCGTTTCCAGGTCGTCATTGTTGCCAATAAAGCCATCTATAAAGGTTACTACCTTGCCCGCGCGCTGCTTGGTGTCCAGCGTTACCTTCAGCTTCTGCTTCTCCTTGGATAGCGTCTCCATCGGTTCATCAGCCGGAAAATCGTTGAAGAAATCTTTGTTGGTAGAGTAGGCTATACCATCGGGTCGCGCAGTATTTTTCTTAGACATCTTATCCGCAATTAGCCCTGTAAAGGTAGCAAAACGCAGGATTATCAATTATTATAGGCCTTATCTTTACCACACCAAACTATCCGGCTATGTATAAATACCTTTATTGTTTGCTGCTAAGTATTTTCATGTTATCTGTGGCAAACACTACTTATGCGGCCTTCGTTATTGCACCTGCAAGCACCACCACACAGCAATACCAATTGCCGCCTGCCAGGGATGATAAGGCACCCAAAGCCCTCCATACACAAAAGGCCCCTGCCCGCAAAACAGGCTGGCCAGGCATAGTATCCTTTGCAGCTGGCGTATTGACCGTAGTTGCTTTTTTACTAACGCCATTTATTTTCATGTTGCTTTTGGCCCCGGCGGTCATTTTCGGTATCATTGGCAGTAATAAGAAAAAGCACACACAGGTAGGCTTTGCCTATGCGGGCCTGGCGGTGGGAATACTGGCATTGCTGGTTTTCATAATGTTCATACTTGCATGATCCTGCTGCTAAAACTGTGATTTTATAAAAGCAAGAGCGCCGCGTACATCCACGCGGCGCTCTTATAATACATATCATTTAGGCTTTTGCCTTCGCTGCCGTTTCTATCGGTATCTTCTCCATCTTTATTTTGCCATAGCCGCCCAGCACATTGCGCAGGTTGTGCAGCCCCTGGCGCTTGATGAGCGATGCCGCTATCACCGAGCGGTAGCCGCCGGCGCAGTGCACATATATGTTGCTCTCATCTTCAAGCGTGGCTATGTTCAGCGGGTCCATCATCGTATCCAGCGGCATACTGATAGCCCCCTTTACATGGCCTGCTTCATACTCCGATGGCTTGCGCACATCCAGCACCTCCAGGCGCTCGTCGTGGTCATAGTCCATGGCCAGTTCATCAGGCTCTACATCAATGATCATGTCTATCTGCTCGCCTGCTGCCTGCCATGCTTCGTAGCCACCTGCCAGGTAGCCCTGTATATTGTCTATCCCCACGCGTGCCAGCCTGGTCACGCTTTCCTTCTCTTTGCCTTCTTCGGTCACCAGTATCAGCTCCTGCTGCAGTGGCAGCAGGGTGCCCGCCCATTCAGCAAAGCGGCCGTCCAGGCCTATGCTTATAGACTCCGGCACAAAGCCTTGTGTGAATACAGACGAAGCGCGGGTATCCAGTATCCAGGCACCGGCCTCGGCTTTCTCTTTAAAAGAGGCTATGCTCAGCGGCTGTAGCCCGTTCACGTACACATCATCCAGGCTTTCATATCCCTGCTGGTTGATCTTGGCGTTCAGCGGGAAGTACGCCGGGGGTGTATTCAGGCCCGTGGTCACTTCTTTGATGAACTCTTCCTTGCTCATGTTGCGCAGGGCGTAGTTGGTGGCCTTCTGCGTGCCTATGGTGCTAAATGTCTCGGGGCCCAGGCTCTTGCCGCACGCTGATCCTGGTCCGTGCGCCGGGTACACAATAATGTTATCGTTAAGCGGCTTTATCTTATTGTTCAGCGAGTCATACATCATCGCCGCCAGCTCTTCCTTGGTCATGTTACCGCTAAACAGGTCGGGGCGGCCCACATCACCTACAAACAGCGTATCGCCGGTAAATATGCAGTAAGGTTCGCCTTGTTCATTCTTCAGCAGGTAGCACGTGCTCTCCAGCGTATGGCCGGGGGTATGCATCGCCGTAATGGTGATGTCGCCCAGTGTAAACACCTCACCATCCTTGGCCACATGCGGGTTGAATGCAGCCCTGGTATCGGGGCCGTAAACAATGGTAGCGCCGGTCTTCTTGGCCAGGTCCAGGTGACCGCTTACAAAGTCGGCGTGGAAATGAGTCTCGAAAATATATTTTATCTGTACACCGCGCTCTTCGGCCATGCTGATGTAAGTGTCCACATCGCGCAGGGGGTCTATAACGGCAGCCTCGCCATTGCTGGCTATAAAGTAAGCTGCCTCGCTAAGGCAGTTGGTGTATAATTGTTGTACTTCCATAAGTATCAGAAATAAGCTGCAAATATAAGATTTATAATAAGGCGGCTAAACCACCCCATCCAATATTGGGATTGAATAAACAAATACAGCGGTGAACGCATACCCGACACCCTGTGCGACAGCACAGACATCAGCGCTCCCTTCTCCTTGGGAGAAGGCCCCGGTGGACGAGGCTAATAACCATGGCAAGGTTTTTATAAACAATGTGTTACACACATTTTCAAAACAGCAACACATGGATACCAACCGTTTATCGAAAAAGCTGGAGCAGGCCCTCAACGACCAGATGACCAAAGAGGCGCACGCCGCCCAGATATACCTTTCTTATGCAGCCTGGGCCGATAGCCAGGGCTACAAGGGCATAGCCAATTTCCTGTTCCGCCACGCACACGAGGAGCGCAACCATATGATGAAGTTCCTCGAGTACATTATGGAGCGCGGCGGCAGGGTAAGGGTAACGGCCATTCCCGCACCACCATCAGACCCGTCTGGCGTCAACAACTGCTTCGAAAAAGTGTTCCAGCACGAGGTCGACAATACAAATGCCATATACAACATCACCAACATAGCCCACGAAGAGCGCGACTGGGCTACCTTCAACTTCATGCAGTGGTTTGTGAAAGAACAGCTGGAAGAAGAAACACTGGCCATGGACCTGATGGATAAAATAAAGATAGCCGGTGGCGAACATGCTAAATCTGACGCGCTGTATGCCCTCGACAAAGACTTGCTGACCACCCCCGACGACGCACCAACCGCCGAAAAAGCCACCGAAGACAAACCCTTGTAACAAGCCGCAGGGTGAATTTTCCGGGTGATGAACCGCTTATACAGCGGGAAATATGCAACCACATATTTCCCGCTGTATGCATTTATATTACCCAATTGTAATAAATGACCACAGTTATATATTTTTGCAGCCTCTATAGATAAGATAATGAGGCGTATAATATTAATTCTCCTGTCACTATGCATTGTTGTACCCGCTATGGCGCAGGTACATGCAGACACTACCGTAGGCATCAACGTAAAGGGCGGCCGCGACTACAAGACCACCGCACATCTGCTCTGCGACGACCTGCGCGGCGACCAGCTGAAGGCCAATGCCATCTTCAACTGGATCACCCACAACATACGCTACGATGTAGAAGCGGTGCAGAAGGGCAAGTACAAAGACCCCAAGCCATCTAAGGTGTTCAAAAGCCGAATAGCCGTGTGCGAGGGCTATGCCGAACTATATGCCGCCATGTGCAACGAGGTGGGCCTGAAAGCGGTGACCATAGACGGGTATGCCAAAGACTGGATATTTGATAATGGCGATAAACTCACCATCCCCCGACATGAATGGTGTGCCGTGCTCATCAGCGCACAATGGCAGTTTGTAGAGCCTACCTGGGGCGCGGGTGGCCTGTACCAGGCACCTACCACCCTGCGCAAGATCATCAACACCATTACGCTCAGAAAGGTTACCTATGCGCAGCGTCTTAAGTTCAGGTTCCGGTATCACCCCGAGTACTTCCTGCAAGACCCGCTCACCTTCCGCCTCAAGCACCTGCCGTCCGACCCTATGTGGCAACTTACCGATACCGCTATGCCCCTGGCCGTGTTCGAGGCAGGTGACAGCGCTGTGATGCAGTTCAACAAAAAGTACGACCAGCTGAAGCAGAACAGCGGCGAGCTGATGCGCATCAGCTCTATGGACGAAGACTCCGCCAAATATGAAGCGGCCGATAGGGCCTACGCGTTCAACCAGCGTTTCCCGCTGGCACTGGCACTGAAGCAGAACGCCAGGGTGAGCGCCGACGTGGACATGGTGCTGAAAGAAAAGGACCCTGAAAAAGGCAAGGGCCTGTGGAAGGATGCAGAGCAGCGACTGAAGGTGGCACAGACTCATGTAAAGGAGCAGAAGACCTTCTTCCCCGACCAGTATAATACCCTGAAGAAAAAGAACAGGACCAAGAACACCGAAGCCAAGCAGTACATGATGGTGATGACCACCGACAATAAAAAGCTGCTGGCACAATGTACCAAGTACAAGAAGAACGTTACCGCCAAATACAAGAAGAACAAGAAGAAATACCTGGACGCAGATAAGCGCACCCATGGCCTTGATGCCACCAAGATCAATGACCTGGAACCTGCCAAGCAGCAAAAGCCGGCATCTGCGCCGGAGATGAGGGCTATTGCCGACTCTGTATCGGCAAGGTTGCGCCTGATAGACTCTTTGGGTAAAGATATTGCTAAGCGCAGCGCTGCTATAGACACGTATAAAGCACTCAATAAGATACGGCTTGATACACTGGGGCGATCGCTTACGCGGTCGGATTCTTTCCTGATGGGGGAGGCTATTGCGCGGTTGAACATGCATGACAATTATGATGATGAGGTGATCAAATGGAGTGGCCTGTACAAGGGCGAGAAATATGCGGTGGCCGATACCATGCATAAGTACTACGCCGCTTACTACGATTCCGTATTGCTGATGAGCGACGACCGCTACAAGGTGAACGTGCTGCTGTTTGATGCCTATAAAAAGAACCTGAAAGACATAGAGAAGTACGCCAAATGGAACAGCTCCGACACCGCCGTTACCGATAAGTATGCCGACATGGTGAACAACTACAAAGCGGCCATAGACTCCTGCGGGCAAGACCTGCTGCAAACCATCGCTTACATCCGCACCAACGGCAAACTGTTTGCCGGCCTCGGCAAGCTATACAAGCGCCAGCTGAAGATAGTGGGCTACATGAAGCAGGTAGAAGACATCCGGAAAAAACTGGAAGCCAACTACATTGCCGGCAAACAAAACTTCGACAACAAGGAAAACAAAAAGCAAGACCAATCCCTCAAAAAGGCCATCAGGACCATGCAGGCAGTGTATAAGTAGGTGATAGGTAATTGGTTAAAGGGTTTATAAGGTAACTCGTCCGCGTTTGTAACGCGGATGCTACGGCGCGGCGTTTGTAACGCACGTTTGTTTGTATAAAAAAATCATGAAACCGGGTGTTGCTGTTGTTGATCTTCAGTGTTTTGTGCGGAAGTGACCGGGTCATTCTCCTGCGGGTACACAAAATCCCTGAACAATTCCAAGACCTCCGAATGCACCTTTGTTCGTTTTTTGAGCGGGATGTCTTTTATTATATCAAGGGGCTGAGTTTGCCTTATGCGCATCTCCTCTACGAGGCTATCTGAGGGAAGTACGTCCCGGCTTTTATCCTTGGTCCAGTATGGCCGGAACCCATAATCCATCTGTTCGACGAGTTCATTGGGCGATATGCCATGTCGTCCGAAATAGTCGATCCACTCTATCCCGTAAATGACAGGGGGCTTTACCTCCGGCGGCATGCCTAAAGCTACCTGTAGCTGGTTGCGTTGCTGCCATATGTGTTGCTCTGCTTCGGGGTCGGGTTGCGGCTGCGTCAGTTCCTCCTGCCTTAATTCGTCATCAAATCTGAGCATCTCCTGTACGTGCTGTTCATGCTCTTCTGCGGCCTTACGGGGTTCTTTTAAGCGGCTAAGACGCCTTGCCGGGCCATTGCCGGATAACAGTTCCAGATATTCGCCGACTATGGTGGTGAGCAATTCAGTGATCGAGGGCGAATGATCGGCGGCGAATGCGGAGAAGTCGGCAAGGGTATCGACGAGTTCTGAACGGGTCTGTTTTGTTTTAATTGTTTTGAGGGTGCCGGTGATGCGGCGCATGATCTCTGATTCTTCTTTGGTAGGATATGGTTCATTTTTACGGGCTGCTATGGTATTGTTGAGGGCGGATAGCTGTGCGTAATATTGCTCGGCAAGGAATGTAGGGGCGTTGAGCACCATGTCTTTTGCGCGTTTCCAGTTGCCCTGGTTGATCCAGTCGAACACGGTGCGGACGTGTACGCCGGAGATATCGGCTATTTGTTGTTGGGTGAGGTTGGACTGGAAGAAGAGGCGGCGGGCCTGTTCGTGTGCGGTAGTGTTTGCCATAGGATAAAGGTTTTTTGCCACAAAGGTTTGTCAAGGTTGTAATTTGACCAAATTGAAAAAGCATGATGCACCCTATGCGGTGCATGATGCACTCTATAGGGGGCATCATGCCACGCCATTTTGTGGATATCTGTTGCTATGTGGTTGAGCGTTTGTGATTTGCGTATTGTGGTGTTTTAGTATGTCTGCCGAAAAAAGCCGGGAGGAAAAAAGGGGTGTTTTTTGGGGTGTTTTGAATCAGTATGGTCAGTATTTTAGTATTGGTAGTATGTATTCCGATGTCACGAGAGCGCTGCGCTGAACTCTCGCGACAGGAGGGTTATTCGTTTTGTATTCTTACATAGTGTCACACTGAGCCTGTCGAAGTGCGGCACGGTCATGGGTTCTGTCTATTTGATGAATGAAGCAGCCTTGCAGTACGCTGGTCTTACCAGGATACACGCACCGGAGACATTAAGTATCTGTCGCGCTTTCAGCGCTCATCGGGTTTGTGAATGGTTCCCGGGACTGCATCCCGGGCTATTGTCTGTCGCGCTTTCAGCGCTATTGTGCAGTAATGAGATCGTGTTATGTGAAGCCGCAAGATATTGCGGCTCTACCTATTGTATTACCTATTTTATTCGGGCGTTACAAACGCCGCGCCGGTGCATCCTCGTTACAAACGAGGACGAGTGCAGGGTTCCCGGGACTGCATCCCGGGCTATTGTCTGTTGCGCTTTCAGCGCTATTGTGCAGTAATGAGATCGTGTTATGTGAAGCCGCAAGATATTGTGGCTCTACCTATTGTATTACCTATTTTATTCGGGCGTTACAAACGCCGCGCCGGTGCATCCTCGTTACAAACGAGGACGAGTTAGGTGAGTCCTCGCCCAGGCGCAAGGTTATGTAATGAGCGACTCCCCGAGGATATTAAATTTCGCCGAACTGAAGATCAACAAGGGCGTTACAAACGCCATGCCGGTGCATCCGTCCCGAAAGCGTTCGGGACAGGCTGTTACAAACGCGGACGAGTTAGGGTTTGACCACTTATATATGATGGCGCAAAACAAACACCCCATCCTGTTACAGATGGGGTGCCGGTCAAAATATCTTACTCAGCATTACTGCTTCACTACCTTATAATTGCTCACCAGGCCATCGGCCTCTACGTGCAATACATACAGGCCTTGGGCAAGAGTTATAGCAGGTACATCAACATTTTTATCAGCACTGCCTTGCCATACACAACGCCCGCTGATGTCGCACAGGCTCAGCCTGCTGCCTGCAGGTAGGTTGGCTACGTGCCAGCTGGTGGTGGCAGGGTTAGGATAGATGTCTACCTGTGCAGCTACTGCGTTATGTATATCCAGCGTATTGTCGCGGGTGATGCTGTTCATATCATACAGCAGCCAGTAGCTCGGATCAAAGGCAGCACTTATCATAGTGCGGTTCCATGCGAAATGATATATCTGCGTGGCCTGGTTGTTGAACACGCGGATCACCGTATCGCCAGCAGCCGAATGCAGCTTCAGCTCTGCGGGGGTGTAGAACAGTGGCACCGATGATGGTGCGCTGGTGGTCTGCACCAGCTTCACCCATACGTCTGTACCCGCCTGGTTCCAGGTCATGGTATAGATAGGGTAGCCCTCGCCATATGCCCACTGGTTAAAGAAGGTGTCCAGGTTCATGCTCAGCACCGTGGTGCCGGTTATTGCTTCTGTCTCATTCTTCAGGTCGGCTATGGTAGCAGTACTGCCGGCCATATTGGCCTGGTATGCCTGCAGCACATGGAAGAACGTAGTATCGTTATTGATCACAAAGCGAAGCATGTGCAGCACACAAGAGCCTTTATCGTAAGACAGGCGCGAATCGAATATGCGGCCTTCATTAGTGGTGTCATCCACATAAATAGCACCATTCGGCTGAGATTTTACATTGGTCTGCTGGTCCTGTATAATGGTGGTGGCAGAGGGATGCCCGTAAAAATGGTCTGCAAAAAGATACTCTGAATAGCTGGCAAAGCCTTCGTTCATAAATATATCTTTCCATGTGCCGCAGGTCACGTTGTCGCCAAACCACTGATGGCCCAGCTCATGTGCTACCAGCGATCCGCTGAATGAACCCAGCGTGGTCATGGTCTGGTGTTCCATGCCGCCACCAAGCGGCCCCATGCAGTGGCCATACTTCTCTTGCCAGAACGGATAGCGCCCGTAGAGCTGGGAAAAGAAGTCCATCATCAAGCCGGTAGAATCTATTATCGGCTGGAAACGGGTCAGCGTTAACGGGTTATTGTAGATATAGTTTTGCACCAGGGTAGAGTCTGTACTACCTGTATAGTGCATGTAGTAAGAGTGGTCTATATAATTGGCAGCCGCCAGCGATATCAGATAATAGTCTATTGGCTTACGTTCCTTCCACTCATACCTGTTATAGCCGGGGGCCACGGGTGTTACCGCCACAAGAACGCCGTTACTGCCGGCCTTCAGGGTATCAGGTACAGTTATCCATATATCGGCGGAGTCTATTTTATCGCGCAGCGATTGTTTGCAGGGCCACCACTCATAGGCATGGTACGATTCGCTGAGCGTATAGGTAGCCCTGTTGCCCCAGCTGGGCGATGCGATACAGTTCATGCCCAATGAGCCGAACAAGGTGCCCGATGTTGGTGTGCCACCATAAAACACCTTTGCGGTAAAGGAAGTGCCTGCCGTTAATGCAGCCGGCAGTGTAGCCGTGCGCACGGCACCGGCCGATGTCAGCGTTACATGTACACCATCTATAAGCACAGAGTCTATGGTCAGCAGGTTGTTCAGTTCAAATACATAGCTGCTCATGCTTGGCGCGGTAACAGTTGCAGTGGTGGTCACATTGCCCGCAATGTGCGTCGATGTGTTGGTCACGCTCACGTCCAGCTTCACATACTTTACATCGTAGTTGTCCTCGCCTACGTCGGCCACCGTTGTTTTATCGGCCATATGGCTCTTCACATAGTGGCACGTCCTGGCCGATTCCTGGGCGAATAAGGTGGACAGCGACAGGCAGCCGCCCAATAATAAAGCTACAGATAAGCGCATTATATATTAGTATTTACT
>CANGNA010000077.1 GCA_947455215.1 Chitinophagaceae bacterium | reverse complement strand
TGTGCAAGGAATTTGCCATAAAAAATGGCGGCGACCTATGGGCTGAAAGTGAGCAGGGAAAGGGTGCCACCTTCTTTTTTTCTATGAACAAGGCAGAGCCTGACACAAAATAGCGTGGCAATATTAAAAAACACTAAAGTTTTGCTACTGCGGCAGGGTGGCACAACACTAAATAGAATTTTTAGCTTTACCTTAGTCCTATTAAAAAATTAATGCTATGGCTCCTGAGCAGGCAAATGTTACTACCATGTGGGAATCGATCACCTTTCCGGGAAAGGAATTATATCAATTAGATGAGCATGGTGTGCTTACACTTATGCCTACCGCATTGGTAAAAGAGCGGGAGATAGCAGTAATGTCGGCCGAGACCATAGATACCGTGGTTAAAAACCTGCAGGAGAAATTTGAGCAGATGATGTCGAAAGTGCGGGAGATGGAAGTAGAGTGGATGGCAACACAGGAGAAGAGTAAACTGGCAGACAAAATAGAACAACTAAAGGGGCAGATAAATAGTATACAGGCTATCGGTGACTTTGAAAAAGCAGCACAGATAGTAAATGACTGGGAGTCGAGCATTAAGAAAGCATCTGACGAAAACCTGGCCGCAAAGAAAGCACTGGCGGAACAAGCAGAGGCAATGGCCGAGAGCACCGACTGGAAAGAGACAACACAGGCATTCAGAGATCTGAACGAGAAGTGGCGTTTGTCGGGCTTCCTGGACAAGAGCAGGAACGATGCGCTATGGAACAGGATAGAGAAGGCGAGAGCCCGCTTCATGGACCGTAAACGCGCACACCATAACGACGAGGAAAAAGACCTGCTGGCGGCACTAGACATGAAAATAGAGCTGGCCGAAGAAGCGGAGAGCATGTCTATGTCGGAAGACTGGAAGGCCACCACGGAAAAGTACCTGGCCATAATTGAAAAATGGAAAGGCCTGGGCCGCACATTGCCCAAGAAAAATGAAGAACTGTGGCAGCGGATAATGGCCGCAAAGAACATATTCTTCGACAGGAAGAAAGCACATTTTGACCGCATACAGCAGGAACAGGAAGCCAACTACATAATAAAGGCTACACTTGTAGAAAAAGCTGAGGCACTGAAAGAGAGCACCAACTGGGGGGCTACCACCACTGCCCTGACCGCCCTGATGGAAGAATGGAAAAAAACAGGCCGCGCACCACACGACAAAGCCGAAGAACAGTGGAAGCGCTTTAACGACGCACAGGAACATTTTTTCCAGGCCAAGAAACGCTACAATGATGAGCTGCGTAAAACGATGGACAGCAACTACGAGTTGAAGTCGGCATTGCTGGCTAAGGCGGAAGAGTTGAAAGACTCTACACGCTGGTCGGAAGCTACTGCTGAGCTGAACAGGCTGTTTGACGAATGGAAGACGATAGGCCCTGTGCCAAGGGAACATAACAACCGCATATGGGATGCATTTATAGCGGCCCGCAAACACTTTTTTGAGCGCAAGGACGCCGACAGGGAGCAGCGCAAATCGCAGAATGAAGCGTACAAAGCCGCGAGGGAAGCCCGCGACGAGGCCGACCGCAAGCACAAAGAGGAGCGAGAAAAAGCGGACAGAAAACACCGCGTAGAAAGCGCCAAAAAGTCTATAAAAAGTGCTCATGACGAGCTGGCTGAAGAAAAAGAAAAGCTGGCCGACTTTAAAAACGCCATAGAAAATATTGTGCCCGGCAAAAAGGCCGAAGAACTGCGCGCCCACCTTACCCAGCTGATAGCAGAAAGTGAAAAACACATTGTAGCGCTGGAACAAAAGATAGTGAAGGTAACAGCAGAAATGACCCAGGTCATAGAAAAGGAAGAAAACGCAGAGCAGGGCTAGTTGGCCTGCTTATCTCTGCACATATCTTTTACCCTGCACAGGCTATCCATTTGCCTGATTATGGGGTACCACATGTCTGTATACTTACTGTAGTGCAAGGGGACATCTATATCCTCCTTAAATAATGTTGCTATCATGGCGTGAGCCTGTGCTTCATCGGCAGCATTATAAAAAATGTTCGTCCATGTAGGTGATACATTACCGCGTGATTGTAATGCCACGCCATTACTGCCCAGTATGAAAGGATGAGGAGAAAACTGCCAGGAGAAGGTTTCCATTGCAGTGTCGTTATACCTTGCAAACAGCAGGCGCAGGTGATTTAGGTTGCCGATGATACGAGCCTGTAACTCTTTACAATCTTCGGCATGATCGGGGCGCATACGCCACCGGCTGTTCTCTATACTGAACGGATCGCGCGAGGCCGGGAACTGCAGCTCATGGCGACGCAGGAATATATTCTTATGCACCTTATACACAATGCGTTCGCGCGCATCATCTTTATATGGCTCAGGCATATTCGGCTTTTCATTAGCAAACGGATAGCTCACCTTCAGTACATCTTTATCTTTATCGACCACATCAAGCGTCCATATCTGCTTGTATAATATGCGCTTACGTTCAGATATCAGCTTTATCTGCTTACCATCAAACGACCAGTGACCGTAGTCGAAATAGTAAGGCTGGTAAAATGTGAATGTCTTGTCAGCCCTCAGATTCAGAAAACCATTATTGGCAAGTGCACCTTCATCGCCGCCCTGGTTATCTATATTCCACAGACCGTAGATGTTATCACTCTGCCTTGGCGCGCAGCCATGAAACACGCTACTGGCCAGCATTACAATAAAAAGATAACACACCTTATGATGGGGCCTACGTATGCGGGTTTTAACTTTATCTATGAACATTGTGAGGGTAAAATTTAGTAAATTAGAGGGAGACAAACAAAAGATTTTTTACAGAACGCATTATGAAATAATTTATTATTCGCGCCCTGCAATTGTATGCAATAATTTTAAATATTAATTGATTGCTGTCATCTGCTTTTCAATAATTTTATTAGAACATCGTTCTCCTGCCCGTCGCTGCCGCATAAAAGTTATAACCACTAAATGAGCAACCAATGAGTGCCAACACCACACAAAAAGGACTGCGCTTTGAGCGCCAATATACACAAGAGGGCAAGAGCCCATTCGACATGTTCGAGTATGATTACCGGACATCGGTAATACGCAACCCCAACGGAGAGAAAGTATTTGAGATGACCAACGTGGAAGTACCTGCACACTGGTCTCAAATAGCTACGGATATACTGGCACAGAAGTATTTCCGCAAGGCGGGTGTACCTATGCCTGATGGCACTACCGGGGGCGAGACCTCTGTAAAACAGGTGGCACACAGGCTGGCAGATTGCTGGCGCAGCTGGGGCGAAAAGTATGGCTACTTTGCCGGCCCCAGGGATGCACAGGTGTTTTATGATGAACTTATCTTCAGCATACTGATGCAAAGCTGTGCACCTAACTCTCCGCAATGGTTCAACACCGGGTTGTACAATAGCTATGGCATAGAAGGCAAGGCGCAGGGACACTATTATGTAGACCCTGCAACCGGCAAACTGGAGCGATCTAAAAATGCATACGAGCGGCCTCAACCTCATGCGTGCTTTATATTAAGCGTTGATGACGACCTGGTGAACGATGGTGGCATTATGGACCTGTGGGTACGCGAGGCACGTATATTCAAATACGGATCGGGCGTGGGTACCAATTATTCCAACATACGGGCTGAAGGTGAGAAGCTGAGTGGCGGTGGTACATCGAGCGGGCTGATGAGCTTCCTGAAGATAGGAGACCGTGCTGCAGGCGCTATAAAAAGCGGGGGCACAACCCGCCGTGCTGCGAAGATGGTGTGCCTGGACCTGGACCATCCTGAGGTGGTAGACTTTATTGATTGGAAGGTACAGGAGGAAAAGAAAGTGGCCGCACTGATAGCTGCAGGCTATGCATCGGACTACGAGGGAGAAGCCTACAGAACAGTATCGGGCCAGAACTCTAATAACTCCGTACGAATACCCAACTCGTTCTTCCACGCGCTGGAAAATAATGCCGACTGGGATATGACAGCACGGAGCAACGGCAAAGTAATGAAAAGCATACCTGCCAAAGAACTGTGGGAAAAAATAGCTTATGCCGCCTGGCGCTGCGCCGACCCCGGCACACAATATGACTCGATCATCAACGAATGGCATACCTGTCCGGAGGGAGGACCAATAAGAGCATCTAACCCATGCTCTGAGTATATGTTCCTGGACAATACCGCCTGCAACCTGGCATCGCTGAACCTGCGTCGCTTCTTTGACGAAGAGACCAGCACATTTGACGTGGCGGGCTTTGAATATATGACGCGTCTGTGGACCGTAGTACTGGAAATATCTGTACTGATGGCGCAGTTCCCATCGCCTGAGGTAGCACAACTGAGTTATGACTACCGCACACTGGGCCTTGGTTATGCCAACCTGGGCTCTATGCTGATGGTGAGTGGTATAGCTTACGACAGTGAAGAGGCACGCGCCATTGCGGGGGCGATAACGGCTATAATGAACGGGGTTGCCTACCGAACATCGGCAGAGATGGCAGCCAGCTTGGGCACTTTTGCGCGCTACAACGAGAATAAGGAACACATGATGCGCGTGATGCGCAACCATAGGGCAGCAGCATACGACGCAGCCGACGCATATGAGGGCCTGGAGATAAAGCCAATAGGCATCAATGCGAAGTATTGCCCCGACTACCTGCTGAAAGCCGCAACGAAAGCATGGGATGATGCGGTGCAGATGGGAGAGGCATACGGCTACCGCAACGCGCAGGCTACAGTAATAGCGCCTACCGGCACTATAGGCCTGGTAATGGATTGTGACACCACAGGTGTGGAGCCTGACTTTGCGCTGGTGAAATTCAAAAAACTGAGCGGAGGTGGTTATTTTAAGATCATCAACCAGAGCATACCTGCAGCACTAAAGAAACTGGGCTATAAGCCAGAAGAGGCCGATGCAATAGTTAAATACGCAAAGGGACATGGTACATTTGCCGGCGCGCCTTACATCAATCACCAGACGCTGAGCGAAAAAGGCTTTATTGCCGAGGAGCTGAAGAAGCTGGACACAGCGGTGGAAAGTGCCTTCGAGATAGGCTTTGTATTTAACGTATACACGCTCGGCGAGACCTGCCTGCAACGCCTGGGCTTTACAGCAGAGCAGTACTACGCACAAGACTTCAGCCTGCTGCACGAACTGGGCTTTACCGATGAAGAGATAGATGCAGCTAATGACTACGCCTGCGGTACTATGATGATGGAAGGGGCGCCTTTCCTGAAGCAAGAGCACTTGCCTGTTTTTGATACTGCCAACAAGTGCGGCAAGCGTGGCGAACGCTACATACATGCGCACGGGCACATCCGCATGATGGGTGCTGTACAACCTTTTATAAGCGGTGCCATATCCAAGACCATCAACCTGCCGAATGAGGCCAATGTAGATGAGATAAAAGACTGCTACTACCTGAGCTGGCAGCTGGGCCTTAAGGCCTGTGCGCTGTATCGCGATGGGTCTAAATTAAGCCAGCCACTGAGCACGAAGAGTGATAAAAAGAAAAAAGAAGAAACAAAGGAAGAGGCTATAGCGCCACAAGCCGAGCAGGCAACCCAGATAGTAGACATGAGCCTGCTGACGATAGACGAACTGCTGGAAGAGGTAAACAGGCGCGTGCAGGAAAGCCCCGACACACAACTGAAACGTGAACTGAGCCGCATAGTAGAGCGCAAACAATTACCAGCCAAACGCAGAGGCTATACTATAAAGGGCAAAGTAGGCGGACAGGCCATGTTCCTGCGCACCGGCGAATATGGAGACGGCACACTGGGCGAAATATTCATAGACATGGCCAAGGAAGGCGCTACCATGCGCAGTATGCTCAACAGCTTTGCAGTAGCTATATCTGTGGGCCTGCAATATGGCGTGCCGCTGGAAGAGTACGTAGATAAGTTCATCTTCACGCGCTTTGAACCTTCGGGCATTGTAGAGCATCCGAATATTAAAACGGCCACATCTGTACTCGATTATATTTTCCGCTTGCTGGCCTATGAATATTTAGATAGAGACGACCTGGTACACGTACCGGATCCTGAAAAGATATCGCGCCACGACGAGATAGAAGCCGAGAAACAACAGGAGCTATCGCAGGTGCGGGTAACACCACCAACTAACAACACCGCCAAACCTAAACCTGCGCCAATAGCACCAACCCCAGTAGGGGTTGCGGCCCAAAACAACAGCGATCTTAAAAAGCTGATGGGCACCAGCGCCGATGCGCCGGCCTGCCGCCAGTGTGGAAACATAACTATGCGGAACGGCACCTGCTATATGTGCCCCAATTGTGGCACAACTACGGGATGTAGCTAGAAGGAATTGTAGCGAATAAAACAAAAAGCCCGCGTCTTGCATCGCGGGCTTTTGTTTTGCAGATGGGGCCTGTAGGAGCATTAAACATACACTATCGTCTGGTATTTTAGAAGGTATATTTGATCATAGGCACGGGGAAGAAACTCTGCTGGTATACAGTAACTATTTTACCCGTACGGCGATCGTAATACTTGCTGAACACATTCTGGTTATTGGTCAGGTTTTGCATGTCGAGTGCTACTTCAAGCGTGCTCTTCCTGTATTCTTTGCGATAAGCAATTTTCAGATCGGTACGGAAATAGCCGGGCTGTTGCTGAGAGAATGCCAAGTCGTTCCTGTCTACCTCGTCGCCCGCAATCCGTGAAGCTGCCAGGTCTATCGGTGTAAGGTAACGGCCACCTACGCTGGTCATCTTCAGGTTAAGCGCCAAGATACTTTTTGTACCTACCTTAAACTCCTTACCCGCCAGTACATTAAATACGTAGCCGGTATTGAACCCTGTATTGCGTTCCAAACCATCGCTACCTTTATACTTAGACTGAAACAGCGATGTGGTAACCAGGAAATAGTACTGATTTTTAAAGAAACGTTCCAGGGTGAACTCTGCACCATAGTTGGTACCGGTGCCTTTATTCACCAAACTATCGGCAAACGAGTTGTCGAAATTTGCACCACTATTCAATGCAGAATAGGCGGAAGACCGTTGCTCTACAGGCACCTTGCTCAATACCTGGTAATATGTCTCAGCCTTAAGGCGGATGTTATCCGTGACATTCCAGTCGTACGTCAACACAAAATGATTGCTTTGTGTAAAACCCAGGTGCTTGTTAGTGTATACTATGTCGTTGCCTTGTTGTGTTGGCACGTAATAGGCAAACAGCATCTGTGCCTGGTGGTGCAAGCCATAACCGGCGCTTAGCGCCTGCCGCTTATTCAACGCATATCTAACGCTAAGGCGGGGCTCCGCGGCCAACGATTGACTAACTGTAAGGTACTGCATATGTAAGCCACCTACGGCTGATAAATTACCCGAGAACCTATGCTTCCATTGCCCGTACACCTGTCCCAGCCCGTAGTTGCCGTTACTGTTGACATTTGTTTCATCTGCACTACCCGGGTGGTATTGCTTATCGTAAAGATTAAAAATGGTGTGATCGTACGTAAAGCCGGTCTCGAAATTATCTTTTGCACTGATCTTGTGTGATAGTGAATAGATCGCCGACAACTTACTGGTAGTGAACTTATGATCGTAAGTAGGGAGCGCGGAGTTATTTACATAGACTATCGAGTCCTCATGAAAGTTCTCATAAGTGGCAGCATAACCAAGCGTAAGCTTAGAGAATGTTTTAGCTGACAGCCGCTGCTCATAAGTAATACCTGTTACCGATGTGAAATAGTTACTGTACTGGTTGACCCACGGGTCTCCACCATACAGATCAGCGGTTGTAGTATCTACATCCTTACCCAGGAACTTGATAGAGCTGGCACCGGATATGCCGAATATACTGAATTTAGCTGTTTTGCTCAATTGTGACGTGATCTTGAAGTTGAGATCCTGGTACTGTGGTGTAGCGCTGCCTGTGCCGAAGTTGATGCCCAGTTTCTGAAACACACCAAGGGTAGAATACCGGTAGTTGATCAGATAAGAAGTACTCTTCTTATTACCCAGCGGGCCTTCCGCTCCCAGCTCAAAACCATTAAACCCCATCTGCGCAACAAATTCGTTCTTGTTTTTATTACCGTCACGCAGTTTGATATCGAACACACCGGCTACTGCATTTCCATATTGCGCAGGAAAAGCGCTGGTAATAAAATCAGACTTATCGATGTTATTGTTATTGATCATACTCACCGGCCCACCTGTACTACCCAGGGAACCGTAGTGATTGGGATTGGGGATATTCAGCCCATCCAGCTGCCATAACATACCTGCCGGGGAATTGCCACGCACTACTATGTCATTGGTCGCATCATTGCCTGAAGCCACACCTGCAAAGTTGGCCGCCATGCGCGACGGATCGCCCAAAGATCCGGCATAGCGCTTGGTCTCGTCTACATTAAAAGATCTTGCGCTCACCTGGGCCATATCGTTATTGGTGCGTGTTTTGTCTTTGGCCTTGTTATACACCACGGTCACTTCATCCAGCTTGCGCAGCTCTTCCTGCATGCCCACATTCACATGCGATTCTTTACCGGCTATGACCACAATATCATTTACATATCTTGTTTCGTAGCCCACAAATGTGAGCCTTAAGGATTGACGACCAAGCGGCACCTGCATCCTGAAATTACCCGCAGAGTCTGTGGCCGTACCGTTTGCTGTAAGGCCGCTGTTCAGCTGCACGACCACAACACCGGGCAGTGGTGCTTTAGAGGCCTCATCGTATACGTTTCCTGATATTGTTTGCAGTTGTTCCTTCCTTGCTTCCTGTCCCTTTGCCGGTATTATAAAATAACATAGCAAGGTCATTAACAGGACTATTCTGTTTATGAATTTCATTGGTATTATTTTGTGTAAGCTTACTGTTTACTGATGATGTGTTGTAAAGGGGCTGTTCCGAAGATAGTGAAATAGGATGTAGCGAGTAGTCTATGTTTTCAGTAGCGGATCACTTTACCCGACCCGGAGATGGCAGAATGAATAGATGGATTGCCGAGATAATACACGCTGCCACTGCCGGAGATATTCACGTCCAGATCATCGCTTACATTTACTTTGGTTGTGCCGCTGCCGCTGGTACGTGTACTGCATGTTTTAGCAAGTATACTCAACATATTGATATCGCCACTACCGCTGATCTGCGAAGACTCGTTGCGCACCGTGCCGCCGGCTACTGTTATATTGCCACTGCCACTGATGTTGCTATAGAGGTTAGTACCATTCAGCTGGGCTACAAACACATCGCCCGATCCATTCACTTTCAAAGTAAGATCGCTGGAGATAAGCGGCTGCAGTACTTTTAATGTCCCTGAGCCATTCACGCCAAGGTTGTATGCAGCAGGCGCACTTACATAGGCGGTTAAACGGGTGTGACGACCGATGTTCGCCAATGGTTTAAAGTTCATCTGTAATACACCGTTCTCTATAGATGTTTGTACCTCGCTGATGATATTTGCCTGTCCTACAATCTCTACTTTATACACAGAATCTTGTGTAAAATATACATCGCCATCTATGCCCGCGTAAACACCATTGAAGCCGGTGTAGTTGTAGGTCTGCGTGATGGTAGGCCCTTCGCCGTTGATGCGATGACAAGAGGTGATGGCAATTGCTGAGGTAGCGCAGAGTAGAGAGAGAATAATGTTCTTCATGTCGCTTAATTGTGTTTAAAAGATGTTTAAATGTGTGTTGTATTGTGTTTGTATATAAGTAAGACAGCCGACCGTTCTAATACCCCTATGACGATCGAAAATATTTTTTCGAGGAGCTACATGTGTAACTGTACGCCGCATATAGCGCCAATATGTACTGCATGTTTTTCATTGTAGTACTTATCTGTCCACACAGCTGCATGTGCCGGCAATATGTCCAGGTTGCGGCTATAAGCATCGAAATTTATTGATGGCCCGGCAAACATTTCGAACCGGGCAACTCTTACAGCCGGGAACAGCCGGACACCGGTATTAAAGAAGTACTTACCATCGAAACCGGTAAGTGTATTTACCGCTGCCTCTACATTCATGCGAAAATGCCTGGATACCGGTACATGTGCGCCTATACCGGCGCCTACAGCATATAGCCCATTACTTTTGTAATTGTTTATGCCAGCGCCTATCATGCCATACATGATGCGCCCACCCGATCGGAACGTGGCCATTGTTGTACCTGTTTCATCTACACTAACGCCGATAGCCTTCTCGCCCTTTTTCACCAGGTTCACCAACCCTATCGGGTAATCGCTGCTGTCAGCTATGTTGATCAAGCCTACTTGTACACCCTTCACCTGCCGGGCTACATTGATGAAGCCTGCTACCTGTGCACCTTCTACTACATTGGCCTTGTTCATAAAACCGGCTACCTGCGCACGTGCATTACCTGCCTGGTTACTGAAGCCTGCGGCCTGCAAGCCTTCAGCTGTACCCGACACTACATTATTGAAACCTGCTACCTGTATACCTTGCAGATTAACGGCCTTATTGCTGAAACCCGCAAACTGCGCCGTAACATTGCCCGCCTTATTCACAAATCCGGCAAACTGGGCACCGGCAGTATTGCGCAGCGCTATATTCACCAATCCACTGAACTGACCACCTTTCACGTTACTTGCCAGGTTCAGCAAACCTGCAAACTGTGCCCCAGTTACATTACCTGCCTTATTCATTACCCCGGCCAGTTGCAGGCCGTGTTCATTACCGCCCACTATATTTATTGCCCCGGCAGCCATAAGACCATTAGCACTATCGCGTACAATATTGGAAACGCCGGATAGGCAAAGTCCATCTTCGGCAGCCGAAACACCTGCTATAACGTTTAGTGAAAAGTAATTATGGTATTGCCACGCATGTGTGCCATTTGTACTCAGGGGATATACAATGCCAATGTTTGCACTGTGTCTTACTGGTTGTCCTGCTGCTTGCATTATTGCGGCAAACAGCAACAGTGATGTAAATATCTTTGTCATTTCTTCCAATTTGGAAGTATGACAACTCTCGTAGCATTTACCCCTATGATGAGATATACCAGATCAGAAAAGATCTATGCCGGCCTGCCAGCCAATCCAGCTCACAACACCGTTCCTTTTATCTACAACATATAGTTTATTGTCAGGCTCTAATGTCTGGAAGCCCTTCTGTTGAGACACCGTTACAGAACTGAGCGCTATTGAAGGGCCGAAATGAATAGCGAGCTTCTTTGCCAACTGTATGTTGCAGCCCGTTCGGAATCTTATGATAGATGGCGTACTGGAAGTATCAGTATACATGCCGGTAGACGTAAGCTCAGCCAGTATTGACACGTGCCTACCAATAGCTATCTGGCTGCCTATACCATAGCCCAGGCCAAACGCACGCCTTTTAGGATCGAAGTTGTATCCCGCAGTATATATACTATACAGCCGTTTGTTACCACCAAGAAAGGCCACATTAGTATTCAATACTTCATCCGACGACATACTTAGCACGTGATAGCCCTTCTTAATAACATTAAGGAACCCGATACTATACCCATCTACACTATCTGCTACGTTGATGAAACCTATCTGCACACCCTTTACCTTGCGTGCACGATTGATGAATGCCAGCTGCACACCGTTCACATCGCCCCATACACGATTTTTGATACCGGCAAGCTGCATACCTGTAACATTGCCCTTGGCCCTGTTACGCAGGCCGGCCAATTGAAATCCCTCTACAGCGAATGTATCATGCCGCTTATTCTCTACAATATTGTACAGACCTGACAGTTGAAACCCCTGGAAGTTACCTTCTACAGATCCGTTAATACCGGTTATGGTCATCCCCTTAACACTACCGCGTATCTTATAGTTGATACCAGATATTTGCAGGCCCTTCATAGAGTCATTTACTACATTGGTCAACCCGGCTATCTGCACACCGGTAGTTTTACCGTTCACTATGTTGAACAAACCGGCTATCTGCACGTACTTTACATCCTTCTTATCTATGTTGAATGCACCGCCCAGTTCAAAACCATCTACTCCGGCTGCGTAACCACCTATGGCGTTAAAAGATATCGCATTAGTCACCTGTCCGCTCAACTTACCATGCGAACCCAGGCCGGGCGTAAGTGATACCTGGAAAGGCTTATCAACAAAGAACTTACCCAGGTTGGCACTTTGTTTCCGCAGATTTGTGGAGAACAGGTGTTTACCTAACCAGGAGCGCTCGAGACCAGAATATTGCGTCAGCTCGAAATTATCCAGCAAGTGCTCGCTGGGTGCAAGCGATAAGTCAAAATGAACATCGTTACCCTGCGCTATCAACAATGTAGTATCCGTGTAGAACGAACCAAGACTGACGGTTACCCGTGCCATCGAATACTTATCACTTTCCCTAAGCTGTAACCTGAATCGCCCTTGTGCATCTGTTAGTGTCGAGGCCAGGTACTGCCGTTCAAACACGCTGACATCTGCCAGAGGTAGCCCCGTATTTCTATCGGTTACTGTTCCGGTAATGGCAAACCACTTTTCTCTTACCGCCGGCTGGATGATGATATGATCGTTCGTTTCGCGGTATTGATACCTGTCTCCGAAGATGCTTTCCAGGGCCTGCCGTACAGTTTTGCTATGTATATTGACAGTAATAAGACTATCATCGTTTACAGTGGTGCTGATGTAAGAAAAATAAAAACCGCCCTGTTTGCTTATGTTATCCAGTACATAGCTCACGGGCTTCTTAGCGGCAGAAACCGACACTCTTTTATCCAGCAATTTTTGGGCAAAGGCCTGTTCTGTGCCGCATACGGATGAGATCAGGATCAACAATAAAAAGAACGCTTTCCGGTGAAAGTGCATTTGCAAGAGAGAGTGTATGTACTATTTGATTACGATAACGGAGCCGTTCTTTACTACATTAACATTGTACGTTACTTTAATTACGTTCAGTATATCATCCAGCGGCCCTTCCTCAAAGGTAGTATTGATCTTTGTATTCGCAACGCTCGCATCTTCTATTACTATGTGCGCATCATATGCTTCATTCAATATGTCAGCAAGGCGCTTCAGTGTTATATCGCTACATACAAACTTTTTAGTACGGTAGTAGTTATACAGGTCGTCTTCGTTGTTTTGCTTTACGGGGGTATCGCGCGTTGGCAATACCAGGGCTTTTTCATGCGGCATCACCCTTATGCCCAAGTGCTTTTTTGATACCTCTACGATGCCTGTCTCCACTATTACTTCTGTTACCCCACTGGCGCTCTTAACATTGAAGGACGTGCCGACCACCTTTATACTGCTGTTATCCGCTGTGATGATGAATGGTTTCTTTTTATCGGGTGTCACATTAAAAAAGCCTTCGCCCTTCAGCGTTACGCTTCTTGTATCACTGCTAAAGTGTGCGGGATATGTTATAGATGCATTCCTGTTAAGCGTCACCATCGATCCATCGGGCAGTTTGGCTACCAATGTGTGATCGCCTGCCACTTCGGTCACCATGCTGCCGGGCCCCGCTGTATAGTAATAAAAGGCACCACAACCTATCAGCAATACCAGCATGGCTGCCATCTTCATCCAGCTGTAACTGTTGATGGCTATGGTATTGCGCACCGGCTGCCGGGGTACAGTGCCCTCATCGGCCTGTATACGCCTGGTAAACCGCTGCCACGCTTCCTCTTCATTAATTGTGCTTTGTGCAGCCAGTTTCTTGCTCTCGTCCCATATCAGCTTAAAGTTGTCAAAATATCTTTGGTTGGCTTTGTCGGCGGCTATCCATTGCTGCACCACTACCCCTTCTTCGGGCGTTGCCTCCCCAAGCAGGTACTTTACCAGTACTTCATCCATATCTTCTGTTTTTCTGCTCACGTTATACTAGCTTTAAAGGTTCAATAATATGATGACCAATGATGCGGGTAAAAAGTCCACCAACTTCAGGCGCAGCAGTTTCAATGCTTTGCCCATCTGGTTTTCTACAGTTTTCACGCTAATGCCCAGTCGTTCTGCTATCTGCATGTATTTCAATTCCTCAAAACGGCTCATCTGGAAGATGGTCCGGCATTGCTCCGGCAATTCTTTCAGTGCTTCATCAAGCTTTTGCTCCAGCTCTCTCATTTTTGATTTCTCTGTGGCATTATCAGAATGGCTCATACTATATGCTGCGTAAGATCTGTAAGAAGCTTTTACCTTTTCGTGTTTCAGGTGATTCAGGCTGTCATTATATACCGCCCGGTACAGATAGGCCTGCAACGATTGATTGATCTCTATCGCATCCCGGTTCTTCCACAATTTGAAGAAGACATTCTGCACTATTTCTTCAGCCATAGTGTCATCCCTTACTATAGTTATGGCATAGGCATGCAATGCCTTAAAATGACTTTTAAACGCCATTTCGAAAAATGCTGTGCCATGTTTTATCCCAGACATGTGCGCTACCTCTGCTTGCATGGTCATGTTATCGGTCGGGCCAAATATAATAGCCCTTGAGCTATAAAGACAACTCAAAAAAGGTTTACCCCTATCCAACTACAAAAAAAATCTGGTTCCATTTGTAGAAAATATTTTTGACAAGCTTTTTATGAAATAATTATTAATGATTGCATTTCAATTATTAACTTTGAGGAATAAGTTCTATGGAAACATTTTATAATGAATAATTTACTTTAACAACAGATTTGTTGATAGATTTTTATCTCATTATAAACTCCTGGATACCAAAGCTTTTAACAGTAAAAATTTGCCTCAGGTTACGTTAGCATGCCAGAGCAGGGAGAAGAGCAGCACGAAGGGAAATTTGACAACCTTCGTCTGGAAAACGAAATAAAAAAGATCAAACTTGCTTTAGAGCATGGAGGGAGTTTTATATCCCCTTCTGACCAACCTTTGCCCCCGGAGGTTGAAGGCCAGTGGCTCGACTATATCAAGGAATTTGAAGAGGAACTGGCGAAAAGAAAAAAGATACTTGTTTATAATCTGCTGGGGCGGCCTGTTTACAGGCTCGTCAATACCATACCGGATAAAGACGTTGCCGAAGAGCTGAACAAGATCCGAGATCTGTTGCACCGCCACGCTATTACCGTGGACACTATAGCACCTGTACCCGACCGCGAATTGTACAGGTTCATTACCGAAGAGCTGTTCAGAGAAGAAACCAACGACTTTAATATTGAAGGGCTCATCACCTGCTTTATATACGAAGAGTATCACCCTAATCACGAGTACGACATACGTGCCCGCTGTACTGAGTTTGTGCACCATGTGCTGGATAAGAAGAAAGAATGGGCGCCAGATTACCTGGGCCTTGCCGACCAGGTAACTACCGGCAACAGAACACTTACCCGGCAGCAGGCAACAGAAAAGATCATTCACTTCCGCGAATCCTTCAGCAGGCTGGTGATCCTTGATTTTACGGTAAACACCGTACAGATCAACGGCGATCATGCCGACGCCGAGTGTGTGATCCATTGTACCGGCACAATAGAAGGCTCGGACGACACCATGAACTTCTCTGGCGATTGTAATTTTTCCCTGCTATACAGCTCAAAACTCTGGGTAATATCCAAGGTCGATATTCCCGGCATCGTGCTGTAGATGTGACTCCCCCGCAGGGCATCATCTTAGATAAGACTTTTATATTACCGAACTTTTAGGTTTTAGCTTAGTTTTGCAGCCTTATTTATATATAATGCTTACTGCAAACGAGATACGCCGTCAATTTTTAGATTTCTTCCGTAGCAAGGGACACGACATTGTACCTTCTGCGCCAATAGTAGTTAAAAACGATCCTACCCTGCTGTTCACCAACGCAGGCATGAACCAGTTCAAGGATTTTTTCCTCGGCAACGGTACCCCCTCCAATACCCGCATAGCAGATACACAAAAATGCCTGCGCGTAAGCGGTAAGCACAACGACCTGGAAGAAGTAGGTGTAGATACCTATCACCATACCATGTTTGAGATGCTGGGCAACTGGAGCTTTGGCGACTACTTTAAAAAAGAAGCCATAGACTGGAGCTGGGAGCTGCTGACAGAAGTATATGGCATACCAAAAGATAAACTGTATGTAACAGTGTTCCAGGGCGATGCATCTGAAAACCTGCCTATGGACGAGGAAGCCTACAACTTCTGGAAACAACATGTGCCGGAAGAGCGCATCCTGATGGGCAACAAGAAGGACAACTTCTGGGAAATGGGCGATACTGGCCCATGCGGTCCGTGCAGCGAGATACACGTAGACTGCCGCACTGAAGAAGAAAAAGCACAGGTGCCCGGTAAGCAACTGGTAAATGCAGACCATCCGCAGGTTATAGAAATATGGAACAACGTGTTCATGCAGTTCAACCGCCAGAAAGATGGATCACTGGTGCCGTTGCCAGCTAAGCATGTAGATACCGGTATGGGCCTGGAACGCCTGGTGCGCGTGCTGCAGAACAAACAAAGCAACTATGACACCGACCTGTTTACCGGCACTATTGCACACATAGAGCAGATGACCGGAAAAACATATGGCTATACCGATAGCAAGCAGGATGTTGCCTTCCGCGTGTTGAGCGACCATATCCGTGCAATAGGCTTTACCATTGCCGATGGCCAGTTACCCTCTAACACCGGCGCCGGTTATGTTATCCGCCGCATATTGCGCAGGGCAGTACGTTATTATTATTCTTACCTCGACTTTAAGCAGCCACTGCTGTACAAATTGATGCCAATACTGGCTAAGCAGTTCGAAGATGTATTCCCCGAATTGCAGAAACAGATAGACCTGGTAAGCAAGGTGGTGAAGGAAGAAGAAGACGCCTTCCTGCGTACGCTGGATAAGGGGCTGAAGAAAATAGACGACATTGTCTCTGAAACCAAGAGCCAGAACACTACCATTATCAACGGCAAGTCTGCGTTTGAATTGTACGACACTTACGGCTTCCCTATAGACCTTACCCGCCTTATAGGTAGCGAACAGGGCCTTGAGGTTGATGAGGCGGCGTTTACTGCAGAGATGCAACAGCAGAAGACCCGAAGCCGTGCCGCAACTGCACTAGATACTGATGACTGGGTGGTACTGAAAGAAGTAACCGGCAATACATTTGTTGGCTACGACCATACAGAAGCCGAGGCCAGCATAATGAAATACCGCCGCGTAAAGACCAAGGGCAAGGAACTGTACCAACTTGTGCTGGACACAACACCTTTCTATGCCGAAAGCGGTGGCCAGGTAGGCGATACAGGTGAGTTCATCTTCCCTAACGAGAGCATACAGATAATAGATACCAAGAAAGAAGACGGCCTGACCATACACTTTGCCGAAGTAATGCCGGAGAATGTATCGGCACCCGTGCTGGCTAAGATAGACCTTACAAAGCGCGCCGCTACCCAAGTGCACCATAGCGGCACCCACCTGCTGCACGCTGCCCTTCGCGAAGTGCTGGGCACTCACGTAGCGCAGAAAGGCTCTTTGGTGAATGACAGCAACCTGCGCTTCGACTTCTCTCATTTTGCCAAAGTGACGGACGAAGAGATAGCACAGATAGAGCGCATCGTTAATGCCAAGATACGCGAGAACGTGCCGGTTGTGATAAAAGAAATGAGCAAGGACGATGCTGTAGCCATGGGTGCTATGGCACTCTTTGGCGAGAAATATGGCAACACCGTTCGTGTAGTGATCATGGACCCTAACTATTCTATAGAGTTGTGCGGCGGCACCCATGTGGGTAACACAGGCGAGCTGGGCTTCTTTAAGATAACCAGCGAGGGTGCTGTAGCGGCCGGCGTACGCCGTATGGAAGCAGTGAGCGGTATAGCTGCTGAGCATTATATCAACGAAAAACTGGCACTTATCGACGGCATATCAGCACAACTGAAGAACGCTAAAGACCCGATAAAAGCCATAGAAAAACTACAGGAAGAAAAGAGCACATTAGAAAAACATGTAGAAAGCCTGGAAGCACGCCAGCTGGTAGGCATCCGTAATGAACTGCTGACCAAGGATGAGATGATCAACGAGTTGGCATTTGTTGGCCAGATGGTGAGCGTAAGCAGTGCCGATGCATTGAAGAAACTGGCCCTTGATCTGAAGAGCCACCTGAACGACCATGTGATAGTGCTTTGCGCCAATATAGATGGCAAGCCATTTGTAGCAGTAGGCATCGACGAAAAAGTAAATGCAGCACGCGGGCTGGATGCAGGCAAGATCATTAAAGAACACGTAGCCCCGTTGATAAAAGGCGGCGGCGGCGGCCAGAAGACACTGGCTACAGCCGGTGGCCAGGATATAGCTGGCCTGCAGGCGGTGATAGAAAAGGTGAAGAGTATTTTGTAAGATACAATAAGTAAGAGTAAAGGGTGTATTGGTGAGCGTGTGAACCAATACACCCTTTTTTTAATTGCAGGGATGAGCGTGTATTTAACAAAGCACTAAGCTGTTAAATGTGTACCTTTGCATTAGTTCTTTGAAGTAGTTGGTAAATATCATTTACAAAACTGCTATAAAAGCAAAACCTGGGGCCGACCGGTTTTGACAGCATAGGGCAGGGTCTGTAAGCATGTCGTGCGTTGTGTAATTAGCACGTAAATCTGAATGCTCGAACATATAAGGCGAATATTCTTACGCCATGGCTGCCTAATCAGAGATTAGACACCCTTTATAGCCGCCGGGAAGGTCTGCCTGCTACCGTCCCCGCCGCCGAATCAAAACAAAGCGGGATAAGCAACCGGAAGCTGTGGCCGGTTGACGAAAACTAAAACAGCTAGGGAAGTGGTTGGTATGTTCCTGTCCTGCCGCAACCCGAAACTCAATCAGGAAATAAACATGTAGAAAGCTTATCGGGCATATGTTTGGACGCGGGTTCGACTCCCGCCGGTTCCACAAAAACAAAGCGGGTGTGCAATAGTATTGCACACCCGCTTTTGTTTTTCCCCTATCAGGAACCTATTTTGCTTCAGGCTTGTAAGACAACATCCAGTCTACTTCATATTTATCCGTCAGCATCCCGAAAGTATCGC
>CANGNA010000076.1 GCA_947455215.1 Chitinophagaceae bacterium | reverse complement strand
TGAGCAAGCACAAGCATTTTGGCACCAGGAGCAGTTCCAGCGCCAAGGGCTGGCTGACGATACATGAGTTTGATAACACAGCCGCCTGCATGAGCGAGGTAAAAGCGAAATACGGCAAACTGTATGCTACACACCTGGGCGTGGAATCTAAGTCGTTATACGACCTGGACCTTACACAGAGCGTCGCATTGGTATTTGGCAACGAGCATGCAGGCATTACGGAAGAATGCCTGAGTTACTGCGATGGTAATTTTATCATTCCGCAGGTGGGCATGGTACAAAGCCTGAACATATCGGTAGCGTGCGCTATTACTTTGTACGAAGCCTTCCGCCAGCGGCAGGTAAAGGGCTTTTACAATGGGGAGTGCCGGCTGAGCCCTGAGGAGTATAAGGAACTGGGAACGAAGTGGAAGCTGCTGCCGGAGGAGGGGATAAAATAAAAAGCGGCTTGTAGACACAGGCCGCCGACTTACATATTACTCCAAACTACTCTATTCTTCTGCGCCCGGGCGTTTGCTTTGTATCAACCGGCAGATCTTCTTCCAGTGTATAATTCAGCCCCGTTCTTTCGCCCGGCGATACTATCACTTTTGTGATCATGGTGGTCTTGTAGCCGAGGTAGGAAGCAGTCACATCGTAATACCCCGGCTCCAACGGCTTTACGCTGTATTTACCATCTATATCAGTTATTGTACTTGCCTTACGTATGCCGCCCTGCGTTACTACCACGGCAGCGTTGATTATGGGTTCTTTCTTACTGTCGGTAACCATGCCGAGTATCTCTTGCGCGTTGGCGCCAATGTGTGCCAGCAAAATGGCCAGTGTTAATAAGTATCTCATAATGTATGCGTTTATAAAGAAGACGTAAACATATACATGAGTCTTAGGTGGTGGGCGGGCTTTAACTTTTCTATTGCATTTATGTATCCTCAGATATTTGGTAACTTGCGTACACGAGATACAATATGAGTGCAAGTAATATGCCGCTGGCAGAGCGGGTAAGGCCGCAGTCGCTGGATGATTTTATAGGCCAGGAACATTTGGTGGGCAAGGGTAAGGTGCTGGAGCAGATCATCCACAATGGCAAAGCGCATTCCATCATCTTCTGGGGGCCACCGGGTGTGGGTAAGACCACGCTGGCGCAGATCATAGCCCACTCCCTAAACATGCCTTTCTTTACCCTAAGCGCTATAGATAGCGGCGTAAAAGATGTGCGTGCTGTTATAGACCTGGCCAAGAAAGCCGGGCATGCCTTATTGTTCATAGACGAGATACACCGTTTTAATAAAGCGCAGCAGGATAGTCTGCTGGGGGCTGTGGAAAAGGGCATCATCACGCTGATAGGGGCTACTACAGAGAATCCGTCGTTCGAAGTGATAGGCGCGTTGCTGAGCCGCTGCCAGGTATATGTGTTGAAAGCACTGAACGAAAACAACCTGGTGGACCTGGTGCAACAGGCCATTGTAAAGGATAAATGGCTGGCAGAGCAGCATCTTGATATACAGGAATGGGAGGCCCTGATGCAGCTGAGCGGCGGCGATGCCCGCAGACTGCTGAACCTTACCGAACTGATAGCCGCATCGCTACCTGAAGGCGACAAGGTAGTGACGAACGACAAGGTGCAGGATATTGTGCAACGCAAAATGGCGATGTATGATAAGAGCGGCGAGATGCACTACGACATCATTTCGGCCTTCATCAAATCGGTGCGCGGCAGCGACCCTAATGCCGCTGTTTACTACCTGGCGCGGATGATAGAGGGCGGCGAAGACCCTAAATTTATAGCCCGCAGGATGGTGATACTGGCCAGCGAAGATATAGGCAATGCCAACCCCAATGCCTTGCTGCTGGCCACCAGTTGTTTCCAGGCAGTGGAGATGATCGGCTATCCCGAATGCCGCATCATACTATCGCAAACTGCTACTTACCTGGCGTCATCGGCCAAGAGCAATGCGGCCTATATGGCCATTAATAATGCCCAGGCACTGGTAAGCCGAACCGGAGACCTGCCTGTGCCGCTACCTATACGCAATGCCCCAACCGGGCTGATGAAGAAACTGGACTATGGCAAGGGTTACCAGTACGCACACGATTTTGAAGGCAATTTTGTAGACCAGGAGTTTTTGCCCGATGCCATACAGGGCACAAAATTGTACGATCCGGGCAATAACGCGACAGAAGCGCGCCTAAGGGATTACCTGCGCAATTGCTGGAAGGAAAAGTACGGGTATTAAATTCCAGGAACCAAATTCCAAGGACCAAGGACCAAGAACCAAGAACCAAGAACCATGAACCAAGAACCAAGAACCAATTTCAAGAACAAATTTCAAGTTTTCGGGAGGTGCTTGAGGTACCTTATCTGAATTTATCTACCGGCATTTGTGATTTTCCAAAATGTTATATATTTGTAACAAATTGTGAAAAATAAATAACATGAAAAAGCAACTCAACATCCTGTATCGCGGCCTGACCGCACTGAGCGTACTGGCAGTACTGGCACCTATTACGGGTGACAACAAGTGGCTCACCTTCCTTTCGTTCTTGTCTTTCTTTACCCTTATCAAAACAAACTATGACGAGCGCATGCGCGATAACCTGAATAAGGCCAACCGCAACGGGTACTATACATCGCTGCTATGCATAGCCGGCCTGCTGGCCTTTCTTAGTCGTAACCCGACGATAGAAACAATAGTATTAGCTGTACAGGCCATGGTGGTTGTATGCTCGATCGTAACCGCAGCATCATTTGTGTACTTGGAAAAAACGGGCCGATAATTTCTGCTTAATTTTAGCCGGTGGAACCAAAACTACATAACCGCATAAAAGAACTGAGGGCCAGGCATAACATTACCCAGGGCGAGCTTGCGGAAAAAGTGAACATCAGGCGGGAAACAATAGTACACCTTGAAAATAACCGCTACAATCCATCGCTTAAGCTGGCATATGACATTGCAAAGGTTTTTGGCATGCAGATAGAGGAAGTGATGTGGTACGAATAAGCACCGCTTCCAACTGTACGTTCACCTACCATTCCACGGGTATTTGCCGATTTTCTAAAGGCCGACAACCATAGCTGGTTTTATTTTGCGTCATCAAATAAGCAAGCAATGTCTGCAATACAGCCTTCAAAGAAGATCGGAAAAGTATACCAGAACCCCATACCTACCCGCCAGATAGTTGGCGGCTTCTTTTCCGTACTCTGGAAATATATGACCGCAAAAGAAGAGCGGGAACCTAAACAACAACTCGGCCCTTTCTCTGTAGATACCAGCCATTATAGCTATACACCGGAAAAAGGCATAAGGGTGACCTGGATGGGCCACTCATCGCTGATGATAGAAGTTGACGGCAGACGCTACCTTACCGACCCTGTGGTGGGCAGGGCTTCGTTCGTATCGTTTGCGGGGCCTAAGCGTTTCTTCCCCTACCCTATGCCATTGGCCGATCTACCGCAGATAGACGGACTGATCTTATCGCACGACCATTACGACCACCTGGACGCGGGCGTGATGCAATACTTTGCCACCAATACCAGCTTCCCTATTTACTGCTCTATGGGCGTGGGCAAACTGCTGGAAAACTGGGGTATCAGCAAAAGCCGCATCACGGAAATGGACTGGATACAGACTATTGATTTTGGCGGAGGTCATTCCCTTACAGCTACACCAGCCAGGCATTTCACCGGTCGTGGCCTGCACAACAGGAACCAGACCTTATGGTCGTCGTTTGTAATAAAAGGGCCGGAACACAACGTATTCTTTGGCGCCGATTCCGGCTACTTCCCCGGCTTTAAAGCTATTGGCGAACAGTACGGACCTTTTGACCTGACCATGCTTGAAGTGGGCGCTTCAGATCCATCGTGGCCGGATATACATATGGGGCCTGACAATGCTACCAATGCCCACCTGGACCTGAAAGGCAAGCTGATGATGCCCATACACTGGGGCACCTTCAACCTGGCGCTGCATGCCTGGTACGAGCCTGTGGAGACAACGATACAACTGGCCAGGCAAAAAGGTATCGAGTTATTCCTGCCTAAGCCAGGCGAGGTTACCCATGTAGCTGGTGCGCATAATAGTGAGTGGTGGAAATAATTTGGGGGCGATAGCGCTAATTAATGATCAATTTAGTATATTCGTATCCTAAATTGATCATTATGAATAAAACCTACCGTTTATTACTCGTGCTACTGCTTCCATTTACCAGCTTTGGTCAACCCATACTCACGAATGCTACCAACAGCCCCGTGCCGGGAGATTTTTTCCATGAATATGTAATTAGCAACTTTGGAGGATTTCATGCCGGTGATTCCGGAACCAATGTATTCTGGGATTTCAGCAATGCCGATGGTGCTCTTAACGACTCTGTGTCTTTTGTAAGCATGACCGGCCTTCCGCATGCCGGCCTATACCCTACTGCCACCGTAGCTTGCAACCTGGGTGGGTTTCACGAATATTACGAGGCAAGTCCGACAGCCTTCACATGGTTAGGAGACGAGGCCAATACATGTTTACGGGCAAGTAAACAGAACATCTATCCGTTACAATACCTGTCTGACTATAAAGACACGCAAATAATGGTGTTGAATCCCGGAGACACCGCGTTTTATTATTTTGATGTACACGTAGACGGCTATGGGTACATGAGATTACCTACGGTCTACCACTACAATGTGTTGCGGAAGCGTGTGCATTGGATAATACGCCAGCATTATTTGTCTTGTGGTACAGATTACAGCTACCCAACTACATTTTACCAGTGGGAGAAGCAAGGAATGCACTACCAGCTAATGAGAATTTATGCAGATACCAGTGCAGACACTACTATAATAGGCGGTGGATATTATTACGTGGACAAAACGCATACTACGGGTGTTAAAACTGTGGCTGCTGATAATACAGTTACTCTTTATCCTAACCCTGCACAGAGCAGCTTTACAATAAAAACGACAGAAGAACGTATCTCGTCCGTAACTGTATATGATGTCACCGGTAAATGTATAGTAGTTGTACAAGAGCAGATAGGTAGCAACGAAATACATTGCAACTGTAATTGTGGGCCTGGTATCTACATCGTCCATATCACTACTGATAGTGGCGTATATATCCGCAAGGTCAGTTTTTTGTGATCTTCACCAACCTTGCTGTTAGAGGGCCATTGTCTATAATTATCCAGGAGTAAAATAGTGCTTTTGTTTTTCTTTAACTTTTAAGATCGTTTTTCGGCACAGCGCTTGCTTAAGTAGTTCTAAAATTTTTAAACCAAACAAAAATGAAAAGAACACTACTATCAGCATGCATTGCCATGACGTCCTTCGCTGCCTTTGCGCAGCCAACACTTACTGCTACCTCCAACACACCGCTGGCCGGCGATAAGTTTGTAGCCCACTACTTAGATACCGCAGGCATTAGCTGGGGTGCATCAGGGGCATCAGCTACATGGAACTTCGGCACAGTAACAGTGAACAGTACCGATACCACTACCTTTATGGCCTGTGCTGCTACACCGTATTGCGATTCGTTTGCAGGTGCTAACCTGGCGAGCTACGATGGTACAGACTATACTTATGTGATCACCAGCGCTGCGGCCATCACCGCTATTGGCGGGCATTCTGACACTAATTTCATTCATTTCCCCGACCCCAAGGTGTTCATGAAATTTCCGTTCACGTATACCAATTCGTTTGTGGACACTTCAATAGCGCCGCTATTTGGCACTGCACAGATCATGTTTGTCGATAGCAATACTGCTGATGCCTGGGGCACATTGATACTGCCCGATGGCACACACAACAATGTGCTGAGGGTGCATACCAAAACCATCCAGACAATTACCATAAGCGGTATGCCCTTCAGCAGCGGCATGACCGAATCTTATGCGTGGTATGCACCGGGCTTCCATACTCCGCTGGCCATATTAAGTGTAGATACTGTGGGTACAGGCACTCCTTATGTAAACGAGGCAAAATACTATACTTCAGCATCGGCTACTACGGGTGTTGGTACTGTAAAGGCAAACCAGCTTTCGATAACAGTAGCACCTAACCCGGTTACAGACGATGCGCGCATCAGTTTTGATGCTGAGCAGTCTGCTAATGTTGCGCTCACCGTTGCAGATATGACGGGCAAGATCGTGTTCCGGACCACCAATGTCAACGCGGGAGCAAATAACATTACCTTCAACACCAACAGCATACCTGCAGGCATGTATATTGTGCAGCTACATACCAATAATGGTAGCAGTTATGTGAAATTTGCAGTAACAAAATAAAATAATCCACCTATAATATGAGAAACCCGGCGAGTGCCGGGTTTCTTTTTACAACACATTTAGCATTTAACAGAAGTGTAGATGACCCAAGGATCGTTATTTTTGCACCAAAACCGCGCATTTGAGAATTCACACACAAAACCTGGTAAAGCAGTATGGCAAGCGTATAGTTGTCAATAATGTATCATTCGAGGTGAGCCAGGGTGAAATTGTGGGTCTGCTGGGCCCTAATGGTGCCGGCAAGACCACATCGTTTTACCAGGTGGTGGGCCTTGTAAAGCCCGACAGCGGCAGTGTATTCCTTGACGATGAGGACATCACCAAGCTACCTATGTATAAGCGGGCCAACAAAGGCATCGGTTATCTGCCACAGGAAGCCTCCATTTTCCGCAAGCTATCGGTTGAGGATAATATATCGGCTGTACTGGAAATGACCAAACTGACCAAGGGCGAGCAGGAACGTAAGCTGGAGGAATTGCTGGACGAATTCAGGCTGGGACACGTGCGCAAAAGCAATGGCGATGTATTGAGCGGGGGCGAGCGCAGGCGCACAGAAATAGCCAGGGCACTGGCGGTTAGTCCCAAGTTCATATTGCTGGATGAACCGTTTGCGGGTATAGACCCTATCGCGGTAGAAGATATCCAGAGCATTGTGGCCACACTTAAATTCAAAAATATCGGTATCTTGATCACCGATCACAACGTGCAGGAAACACTTTCTATCACCGATCGTGCATACCTGCTGTTCGAAGGAAAGATACTAAAGGCCGGAACTGCCGAAGAATTGGCTGCCGATGAGCAGGTAAGAAAGGTGTACCTTGGTCAGCACTTTGAGTTGAAGCGTAAAGACTATAGCAATGGTCGCACCCATGTAGAAAAGAATTAGCTTACATGATGATCAGCGAAAAATATCAATAAAATCCAAAAATCTGCTAATTAGCTGATCAGCTAATCAGCAAATAAAAAAGCCGCATGAGCATATTTATCAGTCCTGCATTTAAAGGTTTTATCAAATTGCGCCAGAGCGCGATAGACAACTTTGTGCACAACCCGATAGATACGCAGCTGCAGGTGTTCAACTACCTGGTAGGCTCGGGTCAGTTTACGGAGTATGGCAAAAAGTTCAATTTTGAGCAGATCAACAGCATTGCCGACTTCCAGAAAAACGTACCTATCAACGACTACGAGACCTTAAAACCATATATACAGCGCATATTTGAGGGCAACCAGAATATTCTCTGGCCCTCCCCTATTACTTGGTTTGCCAAATCGAGCGGCACTACAAGCGATAAAAGCAAGTTCATACCGGTAAGTAAAGAGTCTCTGGACGATAACCACTACCGTGGCGGCAGAGATGTGCTGGCGTTATATCTAAACGACAATCCGGACAATAATGTAACATCGGGCAAATGCCTGGTTTTAGGTGGCAGCCACCAGATCAATCAATTGAACACTGCCTCTTTCTTTGGTGATATATCGGCTGTGATGCTGCAAAACATGCCATTTGCCGGCAAGATGTTCCGCCTGCCCGAGCTATCTATCGCCCTGATGAATGAGTGGGAGGAGAAGATAGAACGAATGGCACACAGCACTATCCGCGAGAACGTGACCTACATAGCCGGCGTGCCCACCTGGACGACCGTACTGATAAAACGCATATTTGAAATAACGGGAAAGAACAACCTGGTAGATATATGGCCCAACCTGGAACTGTACTGCCATGGCGGTGTGAACTTTACCCCATACAGGCGGCAGTTCGAGCAATTCATCCCCAGCACAAAGATGCACTACCGGGAGACCTACAACGCTTCTGAAGGCTTCTTCGCCGCACAGGATAAAGAAGATGAGGAAGGTATGCTGCTGTTCCTGAACCACGGTATATTCTACGAGTTCATGCCGATGGATGAATACGGCAAAGAAAATCCGCGAACACTTACCCTGAAGGAAGTAGAGCTGTATAAGAACTATGCGCTAGTCATCACCACTACAGGTGGTCTGTGGCGTTACCTGGTGGGCGATACCATACAGTTCACCAGCCTGGAGCCGTTCCGCATAAAGGTAAGCGGCCGTTTAAAACACTTCATCAATGCATTTGGCGAAGAGGTAATAGTAGACAATAGCGACAATGCCATAGCCATTGCCTGTGCTGAAACCGGCGCTACAGTTGTCGATTACTCGGCGGCACCATCTTACATGACCGGCGACAGCAATGGCACCCACGAATGGATAATAGAGTTTGAACACCTGCCTGTATCTCTGGAACGATTTACATTCCTGCTGGACAAATCGCTCCAGGCCATCAATTCAGACTACGAGGCCAAGCGCCAAAAGGATATAGCCCTGCGTATGCCGATAGTACATCAAATGCCTAAAGACGGCTTTAAACGCTGGCTGAAGGACAAAGGCAAACTGGGCGGCCAGCACAAAGTACCCCGCCTGAGCAATGACCGAATATTACTGGAAGAAATGTTGCGATATGTACATCCTTCACCACAGGGGTAACAACTTTTTTGTGAACACATAGACGGTGCAATATCCGACTGCGATCAGTTCCCCTTTGTCAGCCTATCGGCAGCATATTACCACATCTTTAACTGTATAACACCAAGAAATTACTTCAATGTTACCAAATTATTAATACTAATAGAGTAAATAGCAACCAAGCCCAAATCACGATAGTTTTGTAACGATACAACAATTACAATCAATCATATGGCACTGGGTTCCATTTTAAAGATCTTCCTTCCAAAAGATAAAGTATTTTACAATCTGTTCGAACAAGTAGCCAAAAATCTCGTTCAAATGAGCGATATGTTTGGCAGCGCGATTAACGAACGCGACCTTTCGAAAAGAGACGTGATCCTGAAGCGCCTTGAAGAGATGGAACACAAGAATGACGAAGTGACCCACGAGATATTTATCCAGTTGGGCCAGAATTTTATCACGCCATTAGACAGGGAAGATATCCATGCACTCGCCACTTCGCTGGACGATATTGCCGACTATTTATGGGGGGCAAGCAAGCGTATCGTTAACTACGAAGTAGAAGATACCTACGGCGCATTGGTGAGCTTTGCTGAGATCATATCAAAATCTGTTAAAGCCATTGCAGTGGCTATCAATTCCTTAAGGGATATGAAGAATCTCGAGGCGATCACAAGGTCGTGTGTTACGGTTAACAGCCTTGAGAATGACGGAGACGATCTTCTTGATAATACCATGCTTAAGTTATTTGCATCGCAAAAATCTGCTGTGGAAATAATCAAGCACAAAGACATTGTTCAGATGCTGGAAACAGTAACCGATAAGTGCGAAGATGTCGCCAATGTCATTGAGTCAATCATTATTAAATACGCATAGTCCGGCATGTCAATATTACTGGTAGTAATAATTATTCTTGCGCTTGCATTCGATTATATCAATGGATTTCACGATGCGGCTAATTCTATAGCTACCATTGTATCTACAAAAGTGCTTACACCGTTGCAAGCGGTAGTTTGGGCGGCACTCTTCAACTTTGTGGCCTTCTTTATTTTTAAAGATCACGGGGTGGCCAATACTATAGCCAAAACCGTCCACGAAGCTTCTATAACGCTGCCGGTTATCATGTCCGGCCTTATTGCAGCTATTATATGGAACCTGCTTACCTGGTGGTTTGGTATACCATCCAGTTCGTCGCATACACTTATAGGTGGGTTTGCGGGTGCTGCAGTGGCGCATGCAGGCTTCGGGGCGATCGATTCCGAGCCTATCATCAAAACAGTATCTTTTATTTTCCTGGCCCCGCTGATAGGTATGCTTATGGCATTCATCATCTCCCTCTGGTTCATTTACTCATTCCGTAAAGGGCCATGGCCCAAGATGGTGTCCCTGCTGATAATGACGGGTGTTGTCTATTTCCTTTATAATGTTTTAGAAACTGATCCTGCCCATCTGAAAGGCCATTATGATAGCTACTATGCCAATGTGATACTGGAGGGTAAAAACCTGAAATGGCTGTTATTATCTGCTGTGCTTATTGCCATTTGTTTCTTCACAATGATCCTCGGCTCGCTTAACACTGCGAAGTCTAATGTGTACCTGAAGCGCTTCCAGCTTATCTCCTCTGCGATATTCAGCGTTGGCCATGGCGGTAACGATGCACAGAAGGTGATGGGTATCATATCTGCCGCGTTGCTGTGTGCCCACCAGATACCAGACCTGAAGGCCATGCCTATGTGGGTGCCACTGGCCTGCTACACAGCAATATCTGTTGGTACGCTGAGTGGTGGCATGAAGATCATCAAAACAATGGGTACACGCATTACCAAGGTAACACCATTTGAAGGTGTTGCTGCAGAAACAGCAGGTGCCATAACATTGTTCCTTACCGAAAATCTGAAGATACCGGTGAGTACCACACATACCATCACCGGTGCAATTATAGGTGTCGGTGCTACCAAACGTCTGTCGGCTGTACGCTGGGGCGTTACCATCAACCTGCTTTGGGCGTGGATCATTACCATACCTATAAGTGGCGCTATGGCTGCGCTTATATATGCTGTGGTTCACTTATTTGAATAGATAAATTACCCAACAATACAAAAGAAAATGCCCGCTTTCTGCGGGCATTTTCTTTTGTGAATAGCATGCGGGGAAAAAGTGCCACGGCAACATTTGCATGAAATAAAATAAAATGCATCTGCCGTTCATGACCGTAAAATACCGTTCATTAACTTTTTCGACCGTTCGTGAACTTTCTATAGTGCTACCAGTATTTGTGGATTAGCTTGCACTCAGTTTGATACCTAAACGAAAACGCTAAAATCTTACAAGGGTGATTTTATTTAGGTGCCAGATCTAGATTTCGTTTCGGCCCTTGTAATTGAGATAAAGATCTTATTTACTCCTAAAACGAAAAAGATACCCACCTGCTCCGGCCCTGCCGGAGCATTTCTTTTTTATAGCCATTCAGAGTGGCCACTGCATTGCCTGAAACAAAAAACTCATCTCCATGACCGGAGATGAGTTTCAATATGATATTGAACACCTATTAAAGCTTATTAAAATCGCGATCGCGATCGAAGCCGCCCTGAGCATTGGAATTGTTGAAATTCTGATCGCTGTTGCGGGAATTGTAACGGTTATCGTTGTTATTAGAATTGTAGTTATTGTTGGAGTTGTAACGATTCTCGCTCCGGTTAGGATTGTAACCGCTGCCGCTACCACCATCAGGACGCGGAGTGCGAGGCCTCAGTGGCCTGCCGCTTGGGCTGGTGCCATATTGTTGTGGCCTTTGCTGATTGTAACCACCACGGTTACCACCGCCACCACCACGATTAAATCCGCCACGGCTACCACCACCGCCGGTATTATTTTGCTTTGCTTCTTTTACAGAAATAATATTGCCCTCGAAATAAGACATATCCAGGTTGTCTATCGCATCCTGTGATGCACCTATACTGCTCATTTCAACAAAGCCAAATCCACGAGACATACCTGTTGCATTGTCAAAAATGACCTTACTGGACATTATCTCACCGAATTCAGAGAAAAGTTGGCGCAACGCCTCAGCGTTTGTTTCCGGGTTCAGATTACCTACAAAAATGTTCATATGCGTTTATATAAATAAACCAGACTACGTTAAAAAAGAGTACCAGGTGGTTAAAAGAGAACTCAAATATACCCAATAAAATCCAGTTTACACAATACAGTCTATTTTCTTTTTTATTAGCATTAGCCACAATTGGCCTGTGCCTGGTGCAAAATTACAACACAAAGTTAATAAAACATATCCCTTGGTCTAGGTTAAATATTACCAGCCCAATATGGTCTTTAATTTCGTCATTCCGCTTTTACTCACCAGTGCTTTAGCACCGCAATGCAGCAGCGCAACATGGCTTTCCTTTTCATAAGGCTCTATACGCGATAACTGGCTAACAGGTATCAGGTAAGAGCGGTGCACCCTTACAAACTGCTTAGGATCGAGCGTTTGCTCTATATGAGATAATGTACTCTTTTTAAGGTATACGCCATCCTTGGTCACTATCTTCACGTAATCGTCACTGGCCTCAATATAAAAAATATCCTGCGCGGGAATAATGCGAATAAAGCCGTTGTCTTTAACCACTATCCTGTGCTGATAACCTTCGTTCACATTGTTTTCTATGATGGGCGCAACAGCAGGTAATTGCTTATCGGCAGCCTGTTGCAGCCATTTCTGCATGGCTTTATCGAAACGATCCCGGGTTACCGGCTTAAGCAAATAATCTACAGCATGGGTTTCAAACGCCTTCAGTGCATACTCATCAAATGCCGTGGTAAAGATCACAGACGGCGGATTATCCAACAGTTCCAGCATCTCAAAACCATTTACCCGAGGCATCTGCACATCAAGGAATACCAGGTCGGGCTTTAACTCCTGCACAGCCTTAAATCCTTCAAAGCCATCTGCACATTCCGCTACTACTTCTACCTGTGGATACTTTTCAAGCAGCGATCTTATTAATTGTCTTGCCAGCTGCTCATCATCTATCAATATAGCCTTATACATTTTACTGCGGTATTTTTAATATTGTCGTGAATAGTTCTTCGTCCCTGTTGGTCTCCAACAGGTCGGTGCGGGCATATAATAAATACAGCCTGCGCCCTACCCCTGTAAGTCCGAAACCCGTCCCCCTTGGCGGCTGCAGGTTAGGATCGTAAGGGTTACATATTGTCAGGATAAGACTTCCTTCCGCTTCTTTTAAGGATATACTTATATTGACGGCACCCGTTTTGCCATACAAGCCGAATTTTATGGCGTTCTCCAGTATCGGCTGAAACAGGAAAGGTGGTATTCTGCATGTTTCGGAAAACTGCTTTTCAAAATCAACTTTCAGCCTGTCGCCGAACCTTACCGACTCTATAGCCAGGTAAGACTCAATATACACCAGTTCCTCGTTCAATGGCACCAACTCTTCCGCCTCGCGCCTTACCGAACCACGGAGAAAGTCGGACAACTTACCGATCATCTCCTGGGCCCTGTCGGGCGATATCATCACCAGTGCGTTGATGGAGTTGAGACTGTTGTACAAAAAGTGCGGCTGCAGTTGCTGCCTCAGCTTAAATAGTTCAGCTTCCTTTAGCAATTCGGCAGCATCGGTATGTTGCTGATAACGGCTATCAAGCGCGGTGATGTTCTTTCTTAATGCCGCGTTGGTGGCTACCCAACTATAAAATACCCATTGCAATATAAATCTAAAGGGCATGGTATTGTGCAGCCATTGCAGGTATACGCCGCTGTCGGGCTCTTTGCGGGTAAGCACGCTTAACGCCTGGGCTTCCACAAAGCAGGAAACAGCCGCCAGCCCTATACCCATGGCCAGCGCATAAGTGTATAACGTTACTTTAGTAGGATACGCTTTAATGAGCAGGATCGCACTCCACGTTGCCACACCCAGGATCATAACAGTGCATACTGCGTCGTAAACCGAAGTATTCCAGGAAAAACCGAAAATATCATGCAGCAGATAAGCATGTTTAATGCCCCCTACTGCCATCAGGCCGGCCAGTATCCAATGAATATTTTTAACGAAATACCTCAAGAAATGTGTTTAAAAGGAGTAAAGTGTGCAGCTGAAAGTAAGATACCGCTGTCAGAAAAAGACAGCAGATCGTACTTAAATTACTAATGTTGCGATGGTTTTCCTAAGCTGTCCACAGGGGTGCAGGAACCATTTCCGGCTCTCTTACCATGGAGAATAGGAGTCCGCCATGTTTAAGATCTATGGGCTGCAGGTCTTTTACAGCCAGCATACGCCAGCAAATGGTACGGCCGTGGCGATCGATGAAAGTAGCCTCTTCCCCCATGCCGGTCTTTCTTGCTTCGGCAAGCGCCAGTGTTTCATTATCAGCGTATACAAGGCGCCATTGCTCTTCATACTGATCAGTTGGCATGCCTTCACATTCTATCCTGTATACGATCTGAGCGGTGAATGATCTCATGTGTTTATGTTTTTGAGTGGTGTGTTGTCTGTGTTAGTAAGATTTTATTTCTATATGGCCGAAGGCGCATGAACCTTTCAATATCAGTGTTTTGCGCACTTCGCCCTGCACAGTTTGTATGCTGCGTTCATCATCTACCCCACCGAAAGATGGATTGATCTCGTTTTGAATATGCCAATGAGAAGGCACAATTATTTCCACCCCGCCGAAAGACACTTTCAGGTCCAGGATAGCGGTCTCCTCAATATCGGCCTGCATAAAGTTGAGCTCACAACCACCGAACGCTACGTTCACTGATCCGCCCTTAAAATCTTTAGCAGTGATCATTTCCTTACGGCCTCCGAAGGTCACGTCGATATTGAAGCTGTTATCTGCGGTAATGGAGTTATTTACCTTGAAGCCCGGCTTGCAGTACTTATTTTTGTTCCGTGGCCGTAACGCTATGGCAAGACCTCCTAAAATAAGAGCCAGTGGCCATATGTAATCGTTATACTGCGGGAAATAGTCATCCACGAGGTTGGCACCGCCTATCAGGCACAATATCCACCAGGCAGAATTACGGAAACCGTTTTTTATCCCTATAAGCAAACCCACTACTATCAGGATAAACGGCCATTCTGTAAGCCAGTCGAACGGCAAATGGAATATTAGCTTTGCCATCCAGATAAGACCAACCAACGCCAGGGCTATCCCAAACAATGATCCGAAGCGTTGCCTGCGTTCTATGTGCTCCTTCATATGCTCCTGCCACTGTGGGTCGCTCCAATCATTCCTATTAAATCTGTTTCTACGCATTTTCTTGATTATTGAATTACAACCCAAAAGTACATTCATCAAATACCGTGCAAAAGTGTGTTTAGGCGAGAAATTGCGATAAGTCGGTAAGCGCCATATAACGGTCGGTGAGCACATATATACCCTTCGTCCATAAATTAAGCCGGCCTCATAGCATAAATGATTTGTTATTAAAACTAACTTATATTCATATGATATATACGTCAGAACATTTTATATCTTTGCACCCGATCAATATACCAACCCACGTATGTTTCCATTGGTGAAAAAATTCAGACCCGTAACAGGTATAGCCATACTATGGATATTTCTGGCAATGGGTTGCAATTTAAAGGAACGCCAGGCCGAAGATGTTGCAGCCGCACATCACATCATGGATAGTGCATTGTACCTCGCCCATTCAGACCACCATTACGATCCGTTCAGATTCATTGATTCGTCGTTTGCAGTACACTCCGACTTCGGCCGCCAGGCGCGTATAGAAAAACATATATGCAAAGCCAATCTTTATTACGAATTACAAAACTTCCCGCTTGCCCTCTTACAGGCAGACAGTGCACTGACCATGCTTAAAGGAGAGGAAGAACACTACAAGAAAGACTACACTGATGTGATCATTTCCAAAGGACATATTCTGGTTAAGTTAAGGGACTATAATAGAGCATTTCAATGCCTGTACGATTCCAAACAGTTCATTGAAAACGAGACGGACACCTGCACCTATGCCAAATTCAGCTCGGCAATGGCATCGGTATTGTACCTGCAAAAAAAGTATAGTGAGGCGACCAGGTATATGTGGGAAGTATTTGAAAAAAGCGGAAAGTGTGATGAAAATGACTACGGCCCTGCTTTTATAGAACGGCAGGGCAGCCTGGACAACATTGGACTGTGCTACGAACACAGCGGCAAATACGACAGTGCTATCATGCTGTACAAAAGGGCGCTGAACTTTATTGATGAAAACGCATTTAAATACCCCAATCAGGCGATCTCTCTGAATACCTGCAGGGCCGTAGTATATGGTAATATGGGTAGCACATACCTGAAAATGAACCGACTGAAGGAAGCGGAGCAATATCTCCGGCTTAACCTGGAAATTAATTCACAAGAATCGTACGAATCGTTGGATGAACAATTGACCCTGATGAAACTGGGTCATGTGTTCATTGCCCAAAATAGGCTGGACACTGTAGCCGATATAATACACCACCTCAACGAGAAGCTGGCCGCCCGTTATTTTACTGATGAGGATATATTGTGCCGCCGACTGACATGGGCCTATTTCGATGCTAAAGGAGATATTAAAAACGCCTATGCTGCATACCGCAGTTATAAAGACTTTAGTGACTCCATTGACGCTACCAACAAGGAACTGCCGGGCGTTGATTTTAACCGCGCATTTTACCAACTGAAGCAAAGCAACGAGATAGCAGAACTGAAACGGGAAAACAAATTCAAGAATTTGTACCTGGCGGCATTTATCCTGCTTACGCTGATGGCCGGCATCATAGTATACTTGGGCTATCGCAACTACAGGCTATATAAAGTGAACCTGCAACGGCAAAAGTTGATGAATGAGCACATCAACAAACACAACAGTGCCCTGCAACATGCCCTGACGGCATTGGAAAACAGCCAGCAAGAGAACACCAGGATAATGCGTACGGTGGCGCACGACCTCCACAACCCTATAGCAGCCATGGTGAGCCTTGCCGACCTGCTGAACGATGAGGTGTACGGACAAGAGCATAATAACCTGGTAGAGATGATGATAAAATCGGGCACCGATACCTTAAAGCTCATCAACAACCTGCTCCACAGCCAGCCTGTACTTGCAAAGAAGCTACTGGCACTGGATGAATTGGTAAGCGAAAGCGTATCGCTGCTGCAATTGCGCGCCGATGAAAAAAAGCAGGAGCTTGTTTTAACTAAAGTGCCCGTAAACATCATTGGTGATAGGGAAAAACTATGGCGCGTGGTCAATAATCTGATCGGCAACGCTATAAAATTCAGTAACAATGGCCAGCAGATCAATGTATCTGTAGCCGCACGCAACGGAAAGGTGCTGCTTAGTGTAAAAGACAATGGCATAGGCATACCCGATGCTATCAAGAACCAACTCTTCGATCTGCCGGTAAGCGGGGGGAGAGCGGGAACAGCCGGAGAACAATCATTTGGTCTGGGCTTATCCATATGCAAACAAATTGTTGAGGCACATGGAGGCCGAATATGGTATGAATCAGAAGAAAATATAGGTACTACATTTTTTGTTGAGTTGGAGGCATTACCCGCTATATAGGACAATGCCGCAGCACTTTGATACATATTTAGTTCCTGTAAAAGTTTTGCATTAGTTATCCACATTGACTCAGCGAGTGTTTGCGGGCAGATACAATTGTATAAAAAAATGCTACTTTGCACTCATTGTTTTATACCGCTAACCATTTTAAAATTTAATATTATGGATACTTCAAAAATGATCAAGGCATATTGCCTTAAGACAAAAGAAAAAAATGTACCAATGCATGACGCGGTAGTAACCAAAACTGCTAAAGGTGGTTACATGGCAACAGGCCACGACGGCAAAGGCAACAAAATGGCTGCGATAATGAATGAAGCCAAAGCGCTGCAGGCTATTAAAGACGGCGTAGCTAAGCAAAGTTTCTAATCTACTCGTTAAAGTCACATACGGTCCCGCTTCATCAGAAGCGGGATTTTGTTTTTATCAAATTAATACATAGCTTTACAATGCATTATAATCAGATGCAATAAACAACTGTACATGAATTTTATCTATTTTATATGGCGACACCCGCCATAATGCACTTTAAGACGCATAAAATACATAGCTTTACAATGTATAGTAAGAGAATGCATCAATGACAAACCACAGCGAATTAATAAAAGGTACACTTGGTACCATCATCTTAAGGCTCCTTAGCCAGAAAGGCCGTATGTATGGCTATGAGATCACACAATTGGTGAAAGAGATAACTGATGGAAAAGTGCTGGTAAAAGAAGGATCGCTATACCCTGCCCTGCACAAACTGGAGGCAGATGGATTAGTGACCACTGAGGAAGTATTTATTGGCAAACGCGTTAGAAAATACTATACCCTGACGCAGCCGGGTAAAAATGCCGCGCAAGCATCGGTAGATGAATTGCTGGCATTCCTGAAGACTATTCATAACCTGATAACAGCACAACCTTTGGCGTCTTATGGTGCAGCTTAGCGATGAGCAGGTGGATATTATCTACCAGAGAATAACCAGCGATGGTGTAACCACAACCGCACTGCAGGGCGGCTTGCTGGACCACTATTGCTGTTATATAGAAGAGGAAATGAGTAACGGTACAGACTTCGAAGCGGCATACAGAAAGGCGTTCATGGCCATAACGCCCAACGGCATGCACGAAATAGAAGAAGAACTATTCTTTTTAATGAACTTCAAAAAACAAACAAATATGAAACGCGTAATATATGGCACCGGTTTTGCTGCCGCTTTCCTGATCTCTATGGGCCTGCTGTTCAAAACACTGCATTGGCCGGGAGCTTCTGTAATGATGTTTAGTGGCTTCGGCGCACTCATTATAGCCATCGCTGCCTTGTGGGCACATTCGCTGAAACACATGAACAAATACAGCGGCATCTACAAGACACAGATATTCTCCGGTTTTGCTGCGGGGTTGCTTGTATCATCAGGCAGCATGTTCAAAACGCTCTACTTTCCTACGGCTAACATACAGATAATGCTGGGTATGCTGCTCTTGAACCTTGTATTTCTACCCCTGTTCTTTTACCAGCTATACAAGCAGTCGATCAGCAGCGTTAGTTAAAAGAAGATAGTTTTACTTTAGTAAAATGGCCGCTTAAGCGGCCATTTGCTATTTAAGATTCTTACCATCATGATTGTCTCTTACCTG
>CANGNA010000075.1 GCA_947455215.1 Chitinophagaceae bacterium | reverse complement strand
GCCACCTGGAAAAGATGTTCTATAGCGGGTGTGTCGTTCTTTATGTAGGCCAGTTCGGTGAACCTGGCCTTATCGCCGCTACATACCCTGAACAGCAGATCGATGAAGTTTTGTGCGTTGCCGGAAACACCATAGATCTCGGTACGATTGCAGGTAGAAAGGACGAATAATTCGGTAAGGCCATATTCGGGGGCCAATGCCAGCATCTGTTCGTATTGCTCATTGCTTACCGCAAAAGAGCCCCGCACACCGGCATCTGTCTTCTTGTAGTTGATGCCTACTACCCAAAAATCATGAATACTGTGTGTGTCGCTGACGTGCATTTAAGTTGGCTATGGATCAGAACACAAAGGTAATTTTACATTTTCTGCCACGCTATTTTACATGTCATTACTCCGTCATTTTAAAAACTGATAAAGGTCATTTTTTAAGCTGACGGCGGTTTGGTTCAGGCAGGATCGCAGCCACCCGGGCCGCATACAGCGCCCTCTGAAAGATCGGTAAGTTTGGCTGTTTCGGCATATGAGCGGCTGAGGGCCTGCAGAAATGCACTGCTTTCCTGTGCCCCGGACACTGCATATTTACGGTCGAACACAAAGAAAGGCACGCCCCGAACACCTATTTGCTGTGATTCGTATATGTCGTGTTCCACCTCCTGTGCATATTCTGTACCGGCCAGCATTGTTCTGATCTCTGTTTCCTCCAGACCACCTTTTACACCGATCTCTACTAAAGTATCATGGTCGGCTGTGTTCTTTCCTTCAGTAAAATAGGCAGCAAATATCAGTTCTTCCACTGCATCCTGCACGCCGTGCTTTTTGGCCAGGTGCGACAGCCTATGCGCGTCGAAAGAGTTGGCCACTATGGCCTTGTCCATGTGATAGGTAAGTCCTGCCTCTTTGGCCATATTGGTCACATATGCATTGGCGTCCTGTGCCTGTTTCAGGCTCCAGCCTTTGGCTTCTGCCAGGTATTGGTCTATGTTTTTGCCCGGGTCTGTAACCATATCTGGATTCAGCTGGAAGCTCTTCCAGGTGATCTGTATGTCTTCTTTGTGATCAAATTTTGCCAGTGCTGATTCGAACCGGCGCTTGCCTATATAACAAAACGGGCACATCACATCGCTCCATATCTCTACCTGCATGGTTGTATATTTTGGGCGAAAATATGGTTTTAACGGGAACTGCAATATGGGCTTTGTCAATACCTGTATGATCAATATCATACGGACACAACAGCGGGCCAGGGAGAAACTTATGTATTTTTGCTATACAAAAGTATAGTGCTATACCAGAGTATAGTGAGATAATGCGCTTATGACAAAAAGAGGAATAACCTGCTGCGGCACGTCTGAATGTACAGAAATGATACTGCCCGTGCGTGATGCGCTGAATATTTTAAGCGGTAAATGGAAGTTGCCGATCATCATCGCCCTGTCTTTTGGTAACAAACGTTTTAGCCAGATAGCCAATGAGATACCCGGCATTACCGACAGAATGTTATCGAAAGAACTGCGCGACCTGGAACTGAATAAGCTGGTAAGACGCAAAGTGCATAATACCACCCCGGTAATAGTGGAATATTCTATGACCGAATATGGCCGGTCGCTGGAAAGCGTGATCAGCGAGTTGCGCAAATGGGGCAAGCAGCACCGGCAGGTATTGGCTGAATTAAAGACTGGGGAGCTGGCCGCTAATGTTTGATTGTCATTCGCGGGTCATAGTTGATCATATTGTTTTTTAAGAGAGTGGTAAGTTCTTTTTTTGCACCGAGTTAACCAAAATACTACATGCTGAATAACGCTAAAAGAGGCATTATATTGATGAACCTGGGTTCCCCGGATTCTACAAGTACTAAAGACGTTAAGAGATATTTGGATGAGTTCCTGATGGATGGAAGGGTGATCGATTCGCCCTATCTTATCCGTTCTATTTTGGTAAAGGGGATCATCACGCCTTTCCGCGCATCTAAGTCGGCAGAGGCGTATGCATCTATCTGGACAAAAGACGGATCGCCACTGGTACATATTACACACCAGGTGAGAGATCTGCTGGAGCCAATGATAGACGCTCCTGTTGAGGTGGCCATGCGGTACGGATCGCCTGACATGAAGAGTGCTTACGACAGGCTGGTGGCACGCTGCCCCGATGTGGAGGAAGTGGTACTGTTACCTCTTTATCCGCATTATGCTATGTCGAGCTATGAGACTGCTGTTGTGCATGCAGAAGACACTTATAAAAAGGGTAACTACAAGTTCAGGATAAGTTTTATCCCTGCGTTTTATAATCACCCGGCATACATCGGTGCACTTACAGAAAGCATTGCGCCCCATATTAAGGACGATAACAGTCACCTGCTGTTCAGTTACCACAGCATCCCCGAAAGGCATATACATAAGAGTGATACAACAGGCAATCATTGCCTGAAGAACAATTGTTGCGATATGCCGTCTGCAGCACATGCTACCTGTTACAGGCACCAGTGCTATGTTACCACAAAGTTGGTAGCGGAAAAGCTGGGCTTACCAAAGGACAGGTATAGTGTTGCTTTCCAGTCTAAGCTGGGTCGCTCGGCATGGCTAACGCCGGCTACCACAGCGAGAATGGAACAGATGCCTAAAGAGGGCATCAAGAACCTGCTGGTAGTGTGCCCGTCGTTTGTGAGCGATTGCCTGGAAACATTGGAAGAGGTGGCTATCCGCGAGAAAGAGAATTTTATGGAGGCCGGTGGTGAATCGTACGAGTTCATTCCGTGCATGAACACACAGCAGAGCTGGGTGGAAACGATAAAAGACTGGTTTATTAACGGGTATAGCATGTAATGCAGTATGGACTATAATTACGTTAAGGCGCTGCATATCATTTTTATTGTTACCTGGTTCAGCGGGATGTTCTACATCGTTCGGCTGTTCATATACCAGGTGGAGGCCAATAGCAAGCCCGAGCCTGCCAGGGAGATACTGACACAGCAATTTGCTATTATGATCAAGCGGTTATGGTTCGGTATCACCTGGCCATCGGCTGTATTGACGCTTATATTTGGCCCATGGATGTGGTACAAATACAATGGTATGCATCATCCCGATCCGTGGCTGACCATAAAGCTGTGTTTTGTTGTGGGTTTGTACGCGTATCACCTGTCGCTGCATAGCATTTATAAGCAACTGGCCCGGGGGCAATATAAATACTCATCTACCCAGTTGAGGGTTTGGAATGAAGTGGCAACCATCTTCCTGGTGGCTATTGTAATGCTGGCCACTGTAAAGAATGGTATGAGCCTGGTTTACGGACTTGGCGGGCTGGTAGGGCTGGTAATTGTGCTGATGAGCGCCATAAAGATCTACAAGAATTTAAGGGCTAAAAAGAGCGTATAGTTGCAAAATGGGGAATTTTTTCCCCGATTTGTGAATTTATCAGTACTGTACACTTTAGATAAATTATTCATTAACATCTCTTTTTCATTTTGCAAAACACTGATAATCAAGAAATGTTAGCAGGTTGTTGGCAAAATATTGATGGTTTATACCTAGCCGGCGATTTTTGTCATCGTTTTTGCAATAAGTACATCCAAACATCGCAGGAGTACTAAAATGTATCAATTCAGGATAACAGAAGAAGAAAAAGGTGGTTATCGGTTTGAGTTAGAAGGTATCAAGATACTTGTTGACGACTACAAGATAGAAAATGACAAGCACGTGCTGACCAACCCTAATAAAGCAATAGCTTTTTTTGATATAGAGCATAACCTATACGGCATATCCAACCAATCGACAGTGTATTATTCTGTTGAGGATTTTTACGAGGAAATGCTGAAACAATTCGACGTATTCACACACGCTTAAATACAGGTATATTTAGAATCAGACAGGGCAGCTTTCCAGCTGCCTTTTCTATTTTGGCTCTACGCCATGCAGCCATTCTTCCATGTGTTTAGGGTCGAGCTGGTAGTAGGTACTCTGGTATTCTATCTTGCCGTTGTTCACCCAATAGATAGCCGGCGTGCCGTCTACTGCCATTTTCACAAACTCTACGGTATGCGGGAAATGCATATGCGGTATGTCTTTGGCATGAGACTCTGTCCAAAAGTCGTTCTCCTGTTCCGGTGCGCCACTCATCACCATGTAAATAGGGTAGTCCGGATGTTCGTGGTGTATCTTCTGCAGCAAATAGCCTGCTTTGCGGCAATGCGGGCAGTAATAAGATGCAAAAACAATGATGTGCTTACCCTGCATCAGGCTGGCCGGTGGGGCTGGCTGATGCGCATATAGCAGGTTCAAGTCCACGCTCTTTTTAAAAGGTGATGGTGCTGTGCTGGTATACATTGGGTTCAGGATGAACGCCAGTGAAAAACCTAAAGCCAATACGGGAGGTGTCATTACATCCTGGTATTTATAGGGCTTTACATCGTATATCTTAGAGAGCAGCAGGGTAGCGCCTATCATTACCACATTCTTGATAATAGCGGCCAGGGGGCTCATAGACCACTTATCGCCAAAGCAGCCACAGTCGCCGGTATTGCCCCGCTTGATGATGACCACAATGAGGTAGATGATGAAGAATGTAAGTATGCCTGTAACGGCTTTGTAAGTGAATTTTTTGAGGTAAATGTGGAACAGCAGTAGGAATGCAATGGCATATTCCATGCCTATCATCAGCCTGGCCAGGATGCCAGATATCAACTGGTCTTTAAAGCCGAGATCTATGAATGTCCATTGGAAATTATCGAAGGCATTGTTGCTGTGCATCTTACTGTAGCCCGAGAACAGGAATACTGTAGCCAGCAATATGAGCAACGTAAGCCCGGCGATATGTTTAGGGGTAAAGAAGCGCTCTTTTACCGGCGCTGCTGCAATAAGTTCTTCGTTGGTGGCATCCATATAGATGAAGTATGCGCCAAAAATAGCACATTGTACCGGGCAGTGACAATAAAAATATCTTAATAAAGATAGCAGTTCTCAACAGAGGTCACTCCGTTGTCGGTGCGGGAACCAGACTCTTTTTCGCAGGTTGATTTTGCGTTCGATTTACTGTCTGTAACATCAAACTCCTTGTAGGTGCTGTCTGGCAGGCCCGGGTAACCGCTGTATTTGATATCGCAATGACAGATATATTTCTTCACGCATGAGCTGTAAGACATCATGCAAACAAATGCAGCTGCTAAAAGTATAACCGGGCGAAGTTTCATTGTACGAGTCAGTATTTATCGTTGCAAGATAATAATTAGTTAGCAATAAGTCAATTTGTCAATGTGACGGAATGCGACAATCCCGAAAATATCGGGACCGGTTGTGATGGAATGCGATAATTAGCCCTTGCTTCAATACCTTTTTTAATTGAGGTCTTGCAGTTTGGAACTTGGTCCCTGGAATTTGGTTATTGGCTTTTGAAAACTACTTTTTATTAGTGCACATTACCAGGTAGTAGCCCCACTTCTGCTTGTGGTAGGCCTTTTTTTGGGCAAGGCCTGTTTTGTAGTGTATCTTGGAGAACGGGCTGGCGTTGTAGATCATATTATATGCCTTGGTGCCCACAGCGCCCAGCAAGCTGGCAAAGTACATTTTGTTCACAGACTTCAGCACCTCTTTGCTTACATCGCGGATATTGCTTACCTCGAAATTATTGCGGCCGGTAACCTCGTGCAATTGAGAAATAGATAGGATATCGGACATGGCCCAGCCGTTGAGCATTGTGAGCATATCCGGTTCTTTGGTCACATCGTAAGGCTGTGGCTTAAAGATATCGGCAAACAGTATTTTACCGCCCGGCTTCACGATACGGCCCATTTCTTTAAAGAACATGTCTTTATCTGTAGCCGTCTGCATGCTTTCTATGCACCAGGCAAAGTCGAAGGTGTTATCTGCAAAGTTGGTTTTGGTGTAGTCTTGCTGAGAGAAATGCACCTTGTCGCCTACGCCCTTGCTTTGCGCCAGGTTGGTAGCCGTTACCACCTGTTTGGCACTTAGCGTGATGCCTTCTACACGGCAGCCTGCATTTTTGGCCAGGTAGATGCTCGATCCACCAATGCCGCAGCCGCCATCCAGCACATAGTCGGTAGCTTTTATACCGCCCATATTCATCAGCAGGTAGTTGGAATTGAGCACAGCCTCGGGCAGGGTACGCGTGTTTTCGTCCCATATGCCATAGTGCAGGCCCATACCTTCTTCCAGTTTCCAGTGCATACGGTAGTGCACCTCCGTCTGGTCGTAGTAATCCTCAATATCCTTGTTGGTGAATAATTTCATCTGTCCTGCTTTGACTTACAGCTACAAATGTAAGGAACGTAGCTATGAAATGCGTATTCAGGTGTTGAGTTGGGCAATTTCACGCAAAGGGCGCGGTTTATCGCAAAGGGTTGGGCAATTTCACGCAGAGCACGCTAAGGTGGGCGCAAAGCACGCAGAGCAATAGAGTTAAGCAGGCAAAGGCCGCAAAGGGTTGATCGCACAAATGGCGAACAGTAAAGTAGGATTGTTAGCAGCGTCTTAATAAATTAGTAACATGCAGAAGGGGATTGTGCAAATTGAATTACATTTGCACAATTTGTTTTTTTCCATGACTTCAAAAGCTACTAACAGGCCGGCCTGGCTCCTTTTAAAGGACGGCACTATTTTCAAAGGTATTTCATTTGGTGCAAGTGGTACTACAGGCGGAGAGATCTGCTTCAATACCGGCATGACGGGTTACCAGGAGGTGTTCACAGACCCTTCTTATACCGGGCAGGTACTGCTGATGAACAATGCATACGTAGGTAACTATGGCGTGAAGGATGAAGATGTGGAAAGCGATTCTGTAAAGATCAGTGGCCTTATCTGTAAGAACATTTCCGACCGTTATTCCCGCATGACGGCCAACGACAACCTGGAAAGTTATCTGGTAAAGAACAATATAGTAGCCATACACGACGTAGATACACGTGCGCTGGTGCAGCACATCCGCAACAAGGGTGCTATGAACTGTATCATTAGCACAGAACTGTCGGACGAGGCTGCACTGAAAGATGCACTTGACAAGGTGCCTGATATGTCGGGCCTGGAACTGTCATCGCATATATCTACTAAGGAAGCTTACACTGCGGGCCAGGCCGATGCTGCGATACGCATAGCAGTGCTGGATTATGGCGTGAAGAAACATATTCTTAAGTGCATGGTAGACCGCGGTGCTTATGTAAAAGTATTCCCTGCAAAAACTGCATTGGAAGAGCTTAAGGCATTTGAACCGCATGGTTACTTTATATCTAACGGCCCTGGAGATCCGGGTTCCATGGATTATGCGGTAAAGACCGTTAAAGATATACTGGCTACTAAAAAGCCTTTCTTTGGTATATGCCTGGGCCACCAGCTGCTGGCAAGGGCCAACGATATCCCTACTTTTAAAATGCACCACGGTCACCGTGGCCTTAATCACCCGGTACTGAACCTGGTTACGGGCAAGAGCGAGATAACTACTCAGAACCACGGTTTTGGTGTAGACCCTGAGGCGGTAAAGAATAACACTAATGTGGAGATAACGCACGTGAACCTGAACGATGGCTCTATAGAAGGCATCCGTATGAAGGGACAGCCTGCATTCTCTGTGCAGTATCACCCTGAGTCCACGCCCGGTCCATTTGACAGCCGCTATCTGTTCGATGACTTTGTGGCGAGCATAAAAGCAGATATGGCCAATTAATACTGAAAAATATATAAGCTGTTATTATTAGATAACAGCTTTATAGTTTATACTTACTACTCAATACCAACAATTACTCAATGAAGCAAGAGAAAGTACTTATCATAGGTTCTGGCGGACAGATAGGCGTAGAACTGGCTATGGCATTACGTAATGTATATGGGGCAGACAATGTGATAGCATCGGATATACGCGAGGCGCACCCTTTGCTGAAAGACAGGGGCCCTTATGTGATACTTGATGCCATGGATGGTAAGGCTATTCATGAGTTGGTAAAGAAGGAAGGCATTACCCAGATATACTTGCTGGCGGCCATGCTCTCTGCTACGGGCGAGAAGGCCCCTATGAAGGCATGGGACGTGAACATGAACAGCCTGCTGCAGGTGCTGGAGATAGGTGTGCAGGAAAAACTGACCAAGATATATTGGCCAAGTTCTATCGCCGTGTTTGGCCCAACCACACCACGCGATAACACACCGCAACAAACGATAGTGGAACCACGTACCGTATATGGCATCAGCAAGTACACAGGCGAGCTGTGGTGCCAATACTACAACCAGCGCTGGGGACTTGATGTGCGCAGCCTGCGCTACCCGGGCCTTATCAGCTGGAAGAGCGAGCCGGGTGGGGGAACAACAGACTATGCTGTGGAAATATATCACGAAGCGCTGAAGAACAAAAAATACACCAGCTTCTTGTCTGAAAATACTTACCTGCCTATGATGTATATGGATGACGCTATACGCGGCACCATAGAGCTGATGGAGGCACCACAGGAAAAGATACTCACCCGCATGTCTTACAACCTATCGGCCATGAGCTTCTCACCTAAAGAGATAGCTGAAGCGATAAAGAAGCACATACCGGAGTTTACCATCGATTACGCACCCGACTTCCGCCAGGCCATTGCCGATGGCTGGCCTAAGAGCATAGACGACAGTACTGCCCGTGCACACTGGGGTTGGAAGAACAACTTTGACCTGGACAGCATGACAGCAGATATGCTGATGCATTTGGGTGGGAAGTAGTGAGTCGTAAGTCGTAAGTTATAAGTTTCGGTGGTAAAAGCCAGTGGGAGGAGGACTTACACTTTTATTATACAGGTGTTATAATAGTAACGACGATAACTAAGTTGATATAAAATAGAAAGAGGGCAAATCATACGATCTGCCCTCTTTCTATGAATGATGTAATTGGAATTACTTCTTGCTTGCGATCTTAGTTGAAAACTCTTTACCAGCTTTGAACTTAGGAACCTTGCGAGCTTTGATCTTGATAACTGCACCAGTCTGAGGGTTGCGGCCATTACGTGCAGCGCGCTCAGATACAGAGAAAGTACCGAAACCAACAAGAGTCACGCGGTCGCCTTTCTTCAGGCTCATTACAACAGCGTTTGTGAATGAATCCAGTGCGTCGTTAGCTTGTGTCTTAGTAACGCCGGCATCTTTTGCGATCTTGTCGATTAATTCTGCTTTGTTCATAACGTTTTGCGTTTTTTAAAAATGATTTGTTTGAGTGTTCTCAACAAAAATACTCACCTTTCCAACACTACCAAATATTTTAAAAAATATTTTTTTGGCTGTAAGCCTTGTCAGTAGCCGTTTTGCGCATTTTTGTGCTTATGCTGTGCATAATTTTTCACCTTAACATTCTACTTACATTTTTATTCCTAAATTGAGTTCACGGGCATGTGTGTTGGCAAACGTCACTACAGTACTTCCATTACCGTGCGGAATGCCACAAACTTGTTGCCCCATGCTTTAAATGCCCGCTCTCTCATCTCTGTTGCGTACGCATCAATATACGCATCGTAATCGGCCATGGTATTGCATGAATACTGAGCTACATAGGTTACCGCATCTTCGCCCGGCTGATCGTCTATAAGCCTGCACAGGCGGGCATCCTGTATCTTGCCTGTCTGCAGCAGATCGGGTATGTGCTCGTCCTTCATCCAGCTTGCCCAGTTGTCTGCTATCTCTGTATCTACCTTTATGGTTACGTTATAAATGATCATTGTTGCGAAAATTAAAATTCAAAAATCAAAAGTAAAAACGCTTGTGTTAATACTTCTCCTCTATAGAGTCTAAGATGTTCCTGTAGCTGATGTAGCGCTCTTCTGCTATAGTGCCGTTGCGCACAGCTTGCAGCACGGCACAGTTAGGCTCGTTGATGTGCATGCAGTTGTTGAACCTGCAATCGTTGATGAGCCTGCGCATCTCCGGGAAGTAGTGCGATAGCTCCTGCTTCTCCATATCTATCAGCCCAAACTCCTTTACACCTGGTGTATCTATTATCCTGCCACCGCCAGGTATATCTGCTATCTCGGCAAATGTGGTGGTGTGCTGGCCCTTGCCGCTCCAGCCCGATACCTCCTGCGTCTTTATCTCTTTGCCGGGTATCAGCTGGTTGATGAGTGTGCTCTTGCCTACGCCTGAGTGGCCGCTGAATAGGGTGGTCTTATCGCGCAGCAGTTCTTTCAGGTCTGTAAGTGTTGTGGGGTCGGTAGCCACCAGGGGCATTACCTTGTAACCGGCTTCCGTATATACCCTGGTCCACTCAGCCAGTATGTCCCGGTGTTTGTCCTTCAGCAGGTCTACCTTGTTCACTACAATTACGGCGGGTATATGATAGGCCTCTGCTGTTATCAGGAACCTGTCTATGAACCCGGTTGATGTGCGCGGGTCGGTGATGGTCACTACTATCAGTGCCAGGTCCAGGTTGGCCGCAATAATGTGCTTTTGGTTCTTGTTGTGCGGCGATACCCTTACAATATAGTTACGGCGGCGGCTTACTTCTTTTATGATGCCTACATGTATGTCTGCATCTTCCACATCAAATATCACTTTATCGCCTACAGCTATGGGGTTGGTGGAAGATATCTCTTCGTCTATCTTCATCTTGCCTTTTATGCGGGCATTCCACAGCTGGCCTTCACCATCCTGTAGTATATACCAGCTGCCGGTAGATTTATATACCAGTCCTTCCTTCTGTATCGTACCTGTTTCACTTGTGCCGCTCATCAAACAATGTTTATTCATATCGCAGAGCGACAATAGGATCTAATTTAGAAGCCTTTACGGCAGGGTATATGCCCGATAATACACCAACTAAGGCACACAGGCCTACGCCCAGGCCCACCCAGCCCCATGGCACCACAAAGGGTACGCTGAACATAAGGCCCAGTATATTGCCCAGCATCACGCCTACAAACACACCTATAGCACCACCCATCAGGCTGATGAGTATGGCCTCTGTAAGGAACTGTCCGCGAATGTATGCGCTACGGGCACCTAATGCTTTGCTCACACCTATCTCTCGCGTGCGCTCTGATACCGATTCCAGCATGATGTTCATCAATCCTATGATAGAGTTGAGGAGGGTGATGATGCAGATAACGATGGCCGCTATCTGAATCACCGCTGTATCTTCAATCACCATATTCACCAGGTCGCTGTTCTGCGATATGCTGAAGTTATTCTCTGTGCCCAGTGGCAGCTTACGGATGACCCTGAAGATGCCCTCAGCCTCTTCTGATGCGTAGGTTTTCATGCCTACCATAGGTACCAATATGCTGATGGTATAGGCATTGTCGCCACCATATATCTGCCTGGCAGCGTTTAGGGGAATGACCACATTGTTGTCGCTGTTCATGAACATGCTGGATCCCTTAGATGCCATTACGCCTATCACCCTGCATTTGATGCCGCCTATGGCCACATCTTTACCAAGCGCATTGTTCACTTTATTCTTGAATAGTTTTTTAGCTACGCCATCGCCCAGCAGGCATACATAGCTGCCACCCTCTATCTCGGTAGCTGTAAAGTTTCGGCCATTGCTCAGTTTGGCATCGTTCACCGCAAGGTAAGATTCATCAGACCCCGTTACATTGATATTGGGATTGGTCTTCTCGCTGCCTGCAATAATGGTGGCTACCTGGTTGCCCGTCATGGCCAGGCTTACTGTAGCGGGGAAATTATAGCGCTCCTTGAACAGTTTGGCCTCGGCGTAGGAGATGCTCTTGCCTTCGGTAACGCTTATCTGGCTGCCGCCACCTTTATGTTTTTTCTTCTTGATGATCTCGCTGGTGATCTGGAAGCTGTTCACGCCCATGCTGCTAAAGCTGGAGCTGATGGCCACCTTCATTACCTGTATGCCGGTAAGGATGCCTACAAGCGCTGTAATGCCCAGGCCTATGACCGCAATGGTAATGCCCGACCGCAGCTTATTATTGCTGATAGAGCGGAACGCCATTGTGATATTAAAAATAAGATTGCGCATAGACAGGCACCAAAGGTATATAATACCATTTACACATTGTAAGGCAAGATACACACAGGTCTTAGTAGCTGATGGAAGGCTGATATACGTCAGGCTATGGGGTAACTATGGCGAAGAATCGTATCTTCAATCAAGATATGTGCTATAAAATTGCAATGCAAAGACTGTTATTGGTAATGTTGTTATGTATAACGACCATGTGTTATAGCCAAACGGTGCAGTCTGTTAAAGATAGTCTCGTGTCCAAAGGCCGCAGGCTGCCTTCAGCCAGGGAAATGAAAGCTAAAGGGACACAGCTCTTTGATAAATACCTGACGAATAAAGACACAACGAGTGCGCGACCGGATACCGCAACGGATAGGGCAGAGGTCGCAGTGCAGGTAAAGCCCGTATACAAAAAGGAATACCACGTCGGCTGGCCTGATGGCAGGCTAGCAGAGTTCAACAATGCGTATACCCTAAGGAAAGGTGAAGTGCGGCTGAACATTGCAGGCAGATCGAGCGTGGCACTGAGCGCGCGGTCGGAACTGTCGAGCTATCTGCCGCTCATCATCATGCCCAACCTTTTCTTTAAGCACAGATTTGTGGATACCCGGCATTTTGTGGCAGCTTACGAAACCGGCGCTGCATTTGGTGTAATACCGGTAGCCTTTGCCTCCGGTATTGTTATGTCGGGGGGAGCAATTGGTGTAACCGGGTTAGGCATCTTTACGGGCAATGACATTTACGGAAAGTTGTACCTCAGCTATCAGCCATCGCATAATTTCACTTTTTCCGTGCGTGGCAGTGCATCCCGCATCTCGATCAACTACCATGGGCTGGCTGCATTTGCCGGCGCAGGCGGATCGGGTGATGCGATAATTGGTGTGGCTCCCACCAACTTTAAGCTGGTAAAGACTTATTATTATATGCTGGGCGGTGAACTGGATTATGTGTTCCACGAACGGAATAGTGTCGTACTGAACACTTCATACAGCCGTTTTGATGGACATCCGGGTGGTATACTGTACCCATCTCTGTATTATACCCGTGCCGTTAAGAAGCATTTTCATTACTCGCTGGGTTTGTTCAAGGTTATTGATGTGCCTCGTTACGCGAGTTTAAAGTCTGAGATGCCTGTAAATATCTACTACAACTTTTACTGGATACTGAACAATGGCAGGAAGGTGCGGGTAAACTAATTTACTTGCCCGCTTTCTTTTTCAGCTTAGCAACAAAATCTTCGTTTACCGTATAGCCAACTTCTTTGGCTTTTAGCACGCATTGGTAGGCTTTCTGATGCTCGCCAACAGAGTCGTAAGCTACAGACAGGTTGTAGGATGCTGATTGCTGTGTTTCCTTTTCCGGCATCTTCATGGCTATCTCCCAATCGCCAATGGCGCCTTTCATATTGTTTTTACTGAACTTGGCCACACCCCGGTAAAAGTAATAATAGGCATTGCCGGTGTTTATCTTCAACAGTATATCGTACTGCATCTTAGATACATCAAACTTACCATCCTGCACATTCTTAAAGGCGCTTTGTGCAAATTGCTTTTCAATGCCTGTATTGGCCCTGAGTGCTTTGATGTATTGTCTGAACGCATTCACAGAATCGCTCTTTGCTATAAAGAGCATAGTGCTGTCTATATATGTTTGGTACGATGGGTCTATCGATTGCGGTGTGCTGGCTACAGGTACCCCGGGCAGCTCGCCCTTCAATTCCTGTATCCTGGCTATTTTGGCATTTACACGGGCATCGTTCATATGCAGGGTCACCAGTACATTATAATCGGCCAGCGCTTTATCATATTCTCCCTGAGAGAAATAGTAGTGTCCCCTCCATTTATAAGAGAGTAATGCCCTGTATGGATACTTCTCTATGGCGTCGGTAAGCAGGGTCTCTGCATTATGCCATACGTAGGTACGTTCGTAGCAGAGCTTGCCCAGTAAGCCCGATACCACCAATGCAGCAGCACCTGCCAGCCATTTTATGGACTGCTTGTGCTCTACTACTTCATTGGCCAGGTAGGCCAGCAGGAATATAAGTCCTATATAGGCTACGTACGAATACCTGTCGGACATGATAGCGGCACCCACAGAAATGAACTGCAGCACAAACATGACATTGACAAAGAAGAAGCCTATACCAAAGGCAACAGCAGGGAAGTATTTTGGATATTTATACCGGGCAATAAGCGTTGGTACAATCAATATAGCTATTGCCAGCAATGGTGATATATAATATATAGACGGAAGATACCCCGTAGTATACCTGTAAGGGTAGGGGTAGAAGGTAGACAGGTAGGTAGGGTTGAACAGCTTGGATACATACATGACAAACCCGTAACAGGCATACATGAACCGCTCGCCAAGAGACAAGGCACTGAAGGAAGCAACAGCCCCTGTTTTGTTTTGGGTGTAGAACGCGAAGCCACCACAGAGCAGGGAGATAACAAAGAACAGTGTCTTTTTCGTCAGCAGCTTGAACCCGGGTTTGCGCTTATAGAGTATGTCTATGCACAGCAGCGACATTGGAAATACCACTGCCATTGGCTTAGACAGGCACGACGCTATAAAGGCCAGTAGCGTGAACCAGAACCATTTCTTTTGAGTGGTATCCAGCCAGCGCAGGTAGGTAAGCAGGCCTATTATGTAAAAGAAGGTATATAATACGTCCTTTCTTTCGGCTATCCAGGCCACGCTTTCTACGTGCATGGGGTGTATGCCAAACCATAGGGCGCCAAAACCTGCTATCAGCAAGCGGCCAGTATCTGACACTTTTAATACCCGGGCAAGTGCCAGGAACAGGAAGAACACCAATATAACGTTGGCTATATGTATGGCTACGTTGGTGAGATAATAAGGGGCGGGGTTGAGGCCAGAGAACGCATAATTGATGGCCAGCGACAACATACACAACGGGTGGTAGTTGTTCTTAGTGATATCTTCGGTAAAGATCACCTGCAGGTTGTCGACCGTGAGGGCTTTTATATATGGGTCGTTGGTTACATAAAAGTCATCGTCCCAGTTGGTGAACTGGTTGTGCCGGGTATAGCTGAAACAAATAAAAGTTATGATGGCCAAGGCAATGATCACCGGTATTTTCTTATTCTTTAGCGTATCCATTTATATGTGTGTCAGGAAAATGTTGTTCAAAGATAATCATGTATGCAAAAAAGAGGTGAGCATTTGCCCACCTCTTTTAGTTACGGTAACAGCAGCTACTATTTGAACTCTGTAGCCGGTATGTTCTTATTTACTTCTATGGTCTTAACCGTAGCATTAAAGGTCTGGCCCTGTGCTTCCTGCACTACTTTGTAAGCCATTTTGAACCCGTTGGTGCCAGGTACTGCCTTATAGTCGTCGTAAGTGGTTATTTCCATCTTATCGCCTTCGCCTGATACTTTCTTAACTACCAATGATGTAGCAGGATCGTAGTACTCGGTAGATTTCTTGCCTTTTTTGTCTACTACTTCTACAACGTAAGCATCCTTACCATTTACTTTTTCCATGCCCTTCAGCGTACGCTTCTGGCCATATTTCTCTGTGTGCAGGTCCGCAGCTATGTCTGCGGTTTCCTTTACATCGTCCAGGTCGTCGCCTTCTATGGCTTTCTTCTGTCCCTGTGCTTCCATATAGCCCTTGGTTCCATCGAACACCTGCTTCTGAACAACCATAGATTGGCCACTCATAGATATAGAGATAGACTGCTTGTACATATTAGGTGCCTTCTTCATTTCCATTATCTCCAGCGGAGTACCCTGTATCTCGCTGGTCATTACTACCTTGATATCCTTGATAGCGTTGATGGCTTTTTCACCACCAATAGCAGCTATGTACTTTTTATAGATACCATCGGCTGTTACACCTGCAGGTGCTGCTGTAGTAGAAGATGGTGTTACCGGCTTGCCGAAGTTGTCGTAGAAATCAACCTTGCCATCTTTAGAGAAGCGGGCCAGTTTGTCTGCTACTTCTTCCTTGCTACCAGCCACAACTATGTTGGCATGGTCGGTACGGATGTATTTCTTAGATACTTCCATTACGTCCGTTGGAGTTACTGCTGCCAGGTTCTTCAGGTAGTTCTGGTAGTAATCCTTAGGCAGGTTATAACGCTCTGTATTGATAGCATACTGGGCAACACGCTTAGGATCTTCCAGGCCGATAGCAAAGCCACCAGACAGGTAAGTAATAGAATTCTGCAGTGATGTGTCCGGAACGGCTACTGTCTGCATAGAGTTCATCTCGTCCAGCAGTGCTTCTACCGAGCTGTCGGAAACAATGTTGCGGCATTTTACTGTCGCATCAAAAGTACCCATCAGTTTGTCTTCGTTCAGAGAAGAGTAGGCACCATAGGTCCATGCATGTTTTTCACGCAGGTCCAGGAACAGGCGGCCTTGTGAACCACCACCCAGGATGGTGTTAGCTACGCGAGCCTTGATAGCATCAGGAGAACCTGGCTTCAGGTCTACCGGGTAGGTAACACTTACTACGCTCTGCACAGCACCAGTACGTGGGGCGAAAGCAACTTTGGTCAGTTTGGTCGTAGCTACTTCAGGAATGGTGTAGTTGCTCACAGGTACGTCCTGCTTTGCCCAGCTGCCGAAGTATTTTTCAACCACCGGCTTGATCTCTGCCATAGTTACATCGCCAACAATAGCCATGTAAGCTACGTTAGGACGGAAGTATGTCTGGTAGTAGCGGTTGCAACGCTCCAGGGTGATCTTGCTGATGGTAGATTCGTTTGGTATCTCTCCATAAGGGTGGTTAGTGCCAAAGTTCACCACTGCGCTTACATTGTTCACCATGGCGTCACCATCGTTCTTCTGTGTTTCCAGTGCGGAGAGTGCTTTCTTCTTTTCAGCGTCCAGCTCATCCTGCGGAATATTCACGTTCATAGCCACATCGGCCATCAGTTCAAATATCTTGTCCTGGTATTTTTTAAGGCCGCTGCCCGATAAGCCCTCAGAGTTGGCATCTATGCGGGCGCCCATGCGGTCGATCTCTTCGTTCAGCTTGTCTTTGCTGCGCGTTTTGGTGCCGGAAAGTAACAGCTCAGACATCATGTCGCGGTAGCCGGCCATGTCGCCTTCCAGTTCGGGGCGTATATCCAGCTGTATGCTGCAGGAGATAACAGGCAGTTTGTGGTTCTCTACCACAAATACCTTAAGTCCGTTGGGCAGGGTAAAGCTTTCTGTTTTACCCAGTTTTATTTCCGGCGCTGCTGCAGGCTTTGGCTTAATGCTGCGGTCCAGTTTCTGGGCCCATGCAGCACCGCAAAGCGCCAGGGTAAGTATACTAAGAGTTGTTTTTTTCATTGTAATTATTTTAAACGCCTAATGGCTGATTATTTTAAGATCGTTGATTATTTCTTTTTGGTCTCTGTTTTGTCAGCATCTTTGCCTTCTTCAGATTTAGGCAGGTAGTGTACTACCAGGCGGTTCTCTTTAGTAAGGTATTTGTTGGCTACGCGCTTAATATCTTCTTTAGTAACTTTCTTGTAGCGGTCCAGCTCGGTGTTAATGAGGTTGGCATCGCCCTGGAAGGTATAGTAAGTAGCAAGGTTGGTAGCTACACCAATATCCTTCTGGTTCTGGCTTACGAAGTCGTTCTCCGCCTGATTCTGCAGTTTGATGTACTCTTCTTCGCTGATACCATCTTTCTTTACCTTGTCTATCTCAGCCAGCATAGATTTTTCCAGGTCGTCGGCTTTTACACCTACGTTGGCGATACCCAGCATGATGTTGAGGCCAGGAGCCTCATTGCCCAGGTCGAACGCTGCGGCCTGTACGGCTTTCTGCTGCTTGTCTACTATTTCTTTCTCGAAGCGTGAGCTCTTGCCCTGGGATAACAACTGTGTGAGCAACTGCAACGCATAGTAGTCATCAGTGCCCTGCTTAGGCGTGTGGTAAGCCAGGATAACTGCAGGCAACTGCACGTTGTCGTAGAACTTAACACGCTTTTCAGCTTTTTGTTCAGGCTCTACTACTGTAGGACGAGGAATGTCTTTAGTGCCCTTAGGTATATCGCCGTAGTATTTAGCTATAAGCGCTTTGGCATTGTCCGGGTTGATGTCGCCGGAAAGTACCAGTACAGCATTGTTGGGTACATAGAACGTCTTGTAGAAGTTCATGAACTCATCCAGGGTGGCCTGGTCTATATACTGCTCCTTACCTATAGGGCTCCATTTATATGGATAAGTAGTATAAGCGTTCTCAAATATCACATTGATGAGCTGACCGTAAGGACGGTTGTCATAGCTCTGTTTCTTTTCTTCCTTTACCACCTTGCGCTGTGTCTCTACGCCTACTGCGTCGATCTTGGCATGCAGCATACGCTCAGATTCCATCCACAGGCCCAGTTCCAGCTGGTTAGATGGCAGTACCTCGAAGTAGAATGTACGGTCTTGCGTGGTGTTGGCGTTAAGCTGGCCACCGGCAGACTGAATGAACTTCATGTATTCACCGCGCTTGATGTTGTCGCTACCTTCGAACAACAGGTGCTCGAAGAAGTGCGCGAAACCTGTGCGCTGCGGATCTTCGTTCTTTGAACCCACATGGTACATTACCGATACGGCAACGATCGGTGTAGAGTGGTCTTCCTGCAGTATAACATGCAGCCCGTTGGGCAGGTTATACTCTGTAAACTTGATGGTGGCTTGTGCCTGCTGTACGCTCGCTGTGAGCATAGATGCCCCGAGCAGCAGGCCATAAAAAGCTTTTCGCTTCATAAGAAATTGAAATTTGGGTCAAAAATAGCTATTGGAGCCATATATAGGGTGTGTCACCCCAAAATTCCCCCTCTATATTTTACAGGGGTTATGCACAAATGGTATGTTTTATATGTTTTAATATGTAATGTGTTATTTCCTCACTCTCTTTCTCCGCTCTGTTTCCCCACACTTATTTATGCATGGCTTGTATCGATGTGGTCATAGCCTGGTATACGTTCAGCCATTCGGGGTGGCCGGTCAGCAGTTGTTCATGTTGGGCAATGGTACTTTGGTCGCCACGTATGGCAGGGCCTGTTTGTATGGCTTGCGGAGAGGCGTGTTTCAGTCGTTCAAATGTCTGGTTAATGATGGGTTGCAGGGCTGTTGCCGGTAGGTTGTGCTCCTTGCATATCTGCTCGTTCAGCGATAGCAGGTG
>CANGNA010000074.1 GCA_947455215.1 Chitinophagaceae bacterium | reverse complement strand
TCTTTGTATTGATGATATTGATATTACCGGCCATGGCAACAGTGAGTATAATAGATACATGGCGTGAGCTACTGCTGGACCCCATGGAATACAAAATAGAACTGGGCTCAACTTTGGTTTTTATCGCGGCATCGATCTACATGATGTTTAACGTGCGGACAGCCCGGAAGTTTGAGCGGATAAAGAGAAGCCTGATACAAGAACAGCAGGCCATGCCTGGTTAAATTAGTTGTGATATCAATAGAGATAGCTATGGAAATATTCAGCGCAAGAGAACAAGACGAACGGGAGCATGTACGCCTGCAGCAGATGGCCAGGTGGGTGATGCTGGGGTTTACTATATTGGCGGTAGGACTGCCTTTTGCGATGTCGGTGGTGACACGTGGGTATTATAACCCCGGAAATATCCACATATCGTTCTGGCTGCTGATAACCGCCTTTCTTTTTATTAATGCGTTGAGCATTATCCGGCCGCTGATGGGCTTTATCACTTTTGCAACTGTATTGATCCTGATATTGCTGGGGCTTGCTGCTGAAGGAGTCTACTGGTATTTTGTTGCCGGTGCCGGATTCGATGAACTTACGCAGTACCTGCTTGTGCTGATCGCTATTCTTACAGCTATGATGCTGTATATGAAGAAGGTGATAACAGCAACCTACCGGTTCGGAAAAAATGCGGCCCAACAATAAAAAAGCCCGCGTCCATTGATGGACGCGGGCAGTATTGCACTATAAAGTAAACTATTTCTTTTCCAGCACAGCTTTAAGATTGTCCAAGCCGATCTGGAAGTCTTTGCCTACGACATCGTTCATATCGAAAAACAGCTGCATGATATTCAGCGGGTAGTTCATTTTGGTATCGAAGCCCCATTTTACCCTGGTCTGCGTTGTGCCTACAGCTTCGGTAACATAAAATGCGCTGGCGTGGCTCTCGAATGGTTTAATAAAGTGCAGGTCTGTTTCCATGCGCTCGCCCGGCACTAACTTAGTGATGGTCTGTTCGCCCTGACCAACGTCTTTGTTGTCACTTTTCCAGCGGCTCACAAAGCCTACTGTGCCATCGGTGCCCGCATATTCTTTGTGCATTCCGGGGTCCATTTTATTCCACTTGCCGTAGTTGTCCTGGTTCTTGAGTTGCTTGATATAGTCGAAAACCTGGTCTTTGGGCTTATTGATGACCACCTCGCGCTCTACGTGAATGTCTTTTTTGATGAATAGTGCTGCGATGAGCGCTATGGCCACGATCAGCAGGATGAGTGCGAGCAAAATTTTTACGATCTTCATGTTTATATAAGTTTTGAACAAAACTAATATATAAAGATTAAAAAACACTCGTCTTTTTAGCGTTGCAGGACGTACATCCCATCGAGCAGATGCACGTTGCCGTTGGCTTCGGCTTTTTCCATAAAGATGAGACTACCACGCCGTTGATGGTACGCACCCGCCCGCAGCCAGGCAACATCGTTGATATCGGTAGAAAAACCTATTCCTGTCGGCTCTATGATATTACCGTAAAGGTATTCTAATAGATCGTCGAACACTGGTAATTGGTTCAGGTCGCAATAGCGGGATGTTTCATAATGGTAAGGTTCGGGTTGTATCGTCCTTATTTTGATGAGTGTATCAGCGTTGTTGTCCGCCCGGGAGGAAAGATGTCCGCAGATAATGAGCGTAAAGAGTATAATTGCTTTCATAAGGTTGTTTGTTTTCTGAACATAACCGGGTAGCACTTACCGTTGCAGGGCATACATGCCATCAATGATATAAACATTTCCATCGTTTCTTCCCCCATCAGCGTGCAGCGAGGCTCCTCGTTGAGTCTGGTATACTCCGGCCGTCAATGAAGCAATTTCATTGATATTAGTGTAGGGGAGATGTTTGATCTCTTCGGCTTTGAAAAGTTTGCGACATACATACGCATCGCTCCTTTCATAGTAGCTTACTCTTGGTGTATATACACATATATCAACCGTCTGAGTAGTCGGCTTTCTGTTAAATTCCGGCAGTTGCGCTACGTATCCTAAAATGTCTGTACGAAAACATCTTTCGGGTAGTGTTGGTATCCATTGCAGTACCACCCGGGCCCTCACAGTATGCTTGTGCTTATGGTGGTGGACAGATTTCTGCTGAGCGAAGGATGTACTAGTTATCAATAGAACGAAAAAAAGAATGATCGACCGCATAGAAAGTCTTTCTATAATAGACGTACAGTTAACAATTATCCTTGGGTTGGCCCATTAAGATAGTGCACTGCACATGGTAAGCTTAGCGCCCTTCGCCTGCTCAAAAAACCTCTTTGCGGCTCTTTGCGAAAAACTTTGCGTTCTTTGCGTGAAACCTCAGTTATTTTTTTCGTGTAATGAACATAATGAAAATAAAGCCCGCGCCGGGCGCATATGACTTCCAGCTGCTGATCAAAAATATACTGGCTTATTCGCTGGTGCTGGAGCCGGAGCGGGAGATAGTGTATAGCAACAAGAGCAGGTATAACTACCACACTCTGAACAAGCGCATACGGCAGCTGGCCAATGTGCTGAACAGTCTTGGAGCCAATGGTGGCGCGCCCGTAGGCGTTATAGATTACGACTGTCACCGCTACCTGGAGTGCTATTTTGGCATCCCTATGACGGGCAATGTGCTGCACACCGTCAACTGGCGGCTGAGTCCTGCACAGATACTATACACCATAAAACATGCACAGGATAAAATACTGATCGTAAATGAAGATTTTCTGCCGCTGGTGGAGGGTTTTATAGACCAGATACCTTTTGTGGCGCATATCATTGTGACCACAGACAACAACAGCGCCGCAAGCAACGCCTACAAAAGCTATGAGCACCTGCTGCTGCAGGCCGCCGACACCTACGACTTCCCGGATTTTGATGAGGATGCCGTGGCCACTATGTTTTATACCACCGGCACCACGGGCGACCCTAAGGGTGTGTATTACACCCACAGACAACTGGTGCTGCACACCTTTCACCTGGCGGCCACCTTTGGCTTTGTGGGCGGAGCGGCAGGGCGCATGAGCAGCGATGATGTGTATATGCCGCTCACGTCTATGTTCCACGTACATGCGTGGGGCTTCCCTTACCTGGCCACCATGTATTCTTTGAAACAGGTATATACTGGCCGCTTTGATGCCACCACTGTTACAGAGCTGATAGCTAACGAAGGGGTGACCTTCTCGCACTGCGTGCCCACCATATTGCAAATGGTACTGAACAAAGCTGACGAGCAGCAAACCGACCTGAGCCGGTGGAAAGTGGTATCGGGCGGAGCGGCCATGCCTGTGGCGCTGGCTAAGCGCGCACTGCAAATGGGTATAGACCTGCGTGCCAGCTACGGCATGAGCGAAACGTGCCCGGTGATCTGCAGCGGTTACATACCCCTGGCGTGCAAAGACAATGATATAGACTGGCAGGCACGTACCCGCAGCCGCACAGGTACCTGGCCACTGTTCACAGATATGCGTATAGTAGATGCGCAGGGTAACGATGTGCCTAAGGACGATACCACCCAAGGCGAAATAGTACTGCGCGCCCCGTGGCTGACCAATGGCTACCTGTATGACGATGTGCGTGGCGCTGAGCTGTGGACCGGGGGCTACCTGCATACCGGCGATGTGGCTACTATCAATGAGCGCAACTCTATCCGTATAGCCGACCGTATAAAAGATGTGATCAAGAGTGGTGGTGAATGGATATCATCGATAGCCCTGGAGAGTTTTATAGGGCAGCACCCGTGGGTGGCCGAGACGGCTGTAGTGGGCCTACCTGATGCTCAGTGGGGCGAGCGACCTTGCGCGCTGGTAGTGCCACATGCGGGCAAAACGCTTACCGCAGATATATTGCGCGATCACCTGCAGCAATATGTAAACAGCGGAGAGTTGAGCAAATGGGCTGTACCTGAGCTATATAAATGGGTAGATGCTATCCCCAAAACCAGCGTAGGAAAGATTGATAAGAAGGAGATAAGGAGATCAATTTAATGGCTCAATGCTGTCCCTCCGGGCAATGTCATTAAGCTAAGGATTATGTGGGAGTATCTTTCGCTCTTCCAGAGCTTGCCGCCATATATTTTATACCTGGGGCTGCGCCCCAGGCTATTATCTTTCGGGCTTTCAGCCCAACCCAAATTGCTTAGCGACTGAATATTATCCCTTCGGGATCTATATTGTAGCAGGAAAAGAGAATGGTCTTATTAATCCCAATCAGGGTATTCTGTACTCCAGTGGTTACGCTCACCGAATTTGCCCATGCCCATCATCTTGTTGAGGTGGAAGTTGAGGCCAAACTCGTTGTAGGCACCAGCTACGTGGTAGTAGGACCGGCCGTAATGGATCTGGAACTTGTTGAGGTTAAGTGACAAACCGAAAGCAAAGCCTGCGGCACCGGGCTTGGTCTTGAGCACCATTTCCTGCCTGTGCAGGGTGTTGTAAGATGCGGTGATGACCAGGCGCTGCATTTGCAGCTCTGCACCGAAAATAAAGTGCCTGAATAGTTTTTGTGTAAATGAGCCCTTGTTAGATACGGTATCTGTGCTGCCCAACAGGCCAGTGCTGGTATTATCATCGGGGTTGTTGTACTGTATATCCCACTGGTATAAGTGATGGATGGTAGCGAACAACTTCAGCGGCATGTGCTTGAAGCGCTTGGAGATGCCCGCCTGCAGATCGAACGGCAGTGGCTCGGCAGGATTGCCGGGGATGTATTTGCGCACCGTTGCACCCATATTCTTAGCGGTCACGCCGAAATCGAGCAGGCTGGCGGTATCGTAATAGTTGATGCCAACATCCAGTAGTGCGGCTGAAGCACGGGCATCGTACAGGGCCGAACTGGCCCATTTTACGGCTGCGCCATAACGCCAGTGCTCCAGGTATTTACGCGATGCGCCCAGTGTAATGGCATAATCTACCGCGTGGAAGTCGCCGAAATAGTTGCCGAGATCGTCGGTGTTCTGGAAAGAGCCGTAGTTGAAATACTGTATGCCGGTGAAGAAAGAGGTGTTGAGCTTCTGCGAATGGTAGCCATATTGCAGGTTCAGTATCTTGATATCGCCATAAAAGTTGTTGTAGTTAAGTGCGAGCTGGTTGTGCATGCCCGGGCGCATCATTGCAGGGTTTTGCAACGCCAGTGATATATCGTTGGCCGGATTGGCAATGCTGATGCCGCCCAGCGCGGTGACGTGGGGTGAGTTGGACATGTTGAGAAACTCGAAACTCGACTGTCCGCCAACCACCTGGCCCATGGCCAGCCGGCAGCATAATACACCAATAAGGGCTAAAGTATATTTCATGCCTCGCATACTGCTTAAAAACGTGCCACAAGCTTCTATTATTGCACTATGGGCAAAAATATCGGATTTGGAGGATAATTGGGTTTAAATAAATAAACCACATGAGTTACATGTGGTTTATTATGTTTTATACATCACTAAGTTTATCCTGCCCATCTGCTCCTTACTTTTCTTTTGCTTCGCCAAAAGAAAAGTAACAAAAGAAAAGGCGATCGGAAAAATCGCCCAACCGCACAGATCAGCGCGAGCTGCCGTTTTCCGAAGGCCAGGCTTCCTGCTCATGCATTTAGCGCAGACCTACTTGCTGCCGGAGCCAGGTGCAGTACTCTGCTTAGCTGTTTGCTTTGGTAATGTCTTCTACTATAGCGGTGCTTACGCCTGTGAAGGAGAAGCCGCCATCGTGGAAGAGGTTCTGCATGGTGACCATACGGGTATAGTCGCTGAACATCATTACGCAGTAGTTAGCGCAATCTTCGGCGCTGGCATTACCCAATGGGCTCATTTTCTCTGCATAGGTGAGGAATGCATCGAAACCGCTTACGCCCGAACCAGCAGTGGTAACTGTTGGCGACTGAGAGATGGTATTGACACGTACTTTCTTCTTAAAGCCGTAGTGGTAACCAAAGCTGCGGGCTATGCTTTCCAGCACTGCCTTGGCATCGGCCATATCGTTGTAGCCAGGGAAGGTGCGCTGTGCAGCTATGTAGCTAAGGCCCAGTACGCTACCCCACTCGTTCAGCGCATCGGCCTTCATAGCCGACTGGCATACCCTGTGGAGTGATAATGCAGATATATCCAATGTCTTCAGGAAGTTCTCATAGTTGGTCTCGGTGTAGCCTATGCTTTTGCGTACGTTAGGGCTCATGCCTATAGAATGCAGTATGAAGTCTACTTTGCCGCCAAAATGCTCCATGCTCTGTTGCATCAGGGCATCCAGATCGGCCATAGATGTAGCATCTGCAGGGATAACGGGTGCATTGTTGCACAGTACGCTCAGCTCTTTTATTTTACCCATGCGCAGGGCTATCGGTGCGTTGGTCAGCACTATCTCAGCGCCTTCTGCCACGCACGCCAGGGCAGTTTTCCATGCTATAGAACGCTCGTCGAGCGCACCAAATATGATACCTTTCTTTCCTTTCAGTATTTGATTCGACATATAATTTACCGTTTTATCGGCGTGTAAATATAGTAAAATGTGTGTAGTGGTGAAATCAGTGCGTTCTTCGAGCAAGCGAGACGCTTGCAATGCTGCGGACGAAGCGGGACGCTTCAACCAGCTCTTATCTTACCACCTCTACCTTACTCACCGGCAGCACTATGTTTTTATTGTCGGTGCGCAGGTAGTAGATACCGGTTGGCAGGTTGGCAATGTTCATTTCTGTGTTCGTGCCTGTGGCTATTGCCTGGAGCACCTTGCGGCCCAGTCCGTCGTACAGCTCCAGGGTAACGGGCTGTGTGAATGTATAGCCGTTGATGCTGATGGTCACCTTATCGTGTGCGGGGTTGGGGTATACCGACAAGCCTACCGGATGCGTAGTAACGCCGCCCACCGCCAGGTGAGCCCAGGCAGTGGAATCTTCTACGGTGATGACATTCATGTCATCGATAAAGAAGCCGGAATAGTTTACTGCACCATCTGCTTCCAGTGAGAAGCGTATGGCTATTTTCTCGCCAATATAGTCGGTCAGGTTCATTTCTTCCTGTACCCAGTCAGGGTGCTGGCCATCATATATAGGTTCATCCATCAGCTGGTTGCTGGTACCGGCCTTGGTGTAGCGGGCACACAGTGGCTGCCAGTTGGTAAAACCTATCGGTGTAGCCTCGGCCACCAGGTAGTCGTAGCTCGACTCGATACCCCAGCGGCAGTAGAAATACATGTATGCCTCCAACGAGTTGGTAAGATCAATGGTATCTTTTAGGGTTAGGCGCGATGTGATATTGTTGGCGTAAAAATCGCAACCGGTAGTGCTGCTGCCCAGGCTAGCCGGAGCAGTGTGGTATATGCTGTTACAGGTATTCCAGTGGAACACGGTCCAGTCTGTAGTATTATCGGTACCAGGTATGGTGTTGGTGCTGTATTTACCATAGCGGAAGCTCACCGTATCACGAACGGTGTAGAAGCCATTATCCAGCTTCATTTCGTAGCTGAGCAATGCATTGTTGGGCGTAGCGGCAGCAATGGTATAGGCCATAGAATCCTGCATTACCTGCAGTATAGCAGGGTTGGTGAAGCTTTGTGGCGCGCCAGTGATGGTGAGGCGGCTATCGAGCGAGGTAAGTGTTACCGTGAAGGTTGCAGTATCGGGGTAGCCCAGGCGCTTCAGCTCGTAATGCAAATGACCAGAGGGTGCCGTTATTATTTTTTCGTCATCGGTGTGCATTTCTGCATAGGGCAGCAACAGCGTAGCCGCATTAATGTTGGTACGCAGGTTGTTGATACAGTCGGGGATAATGTTCTCTATCGGCGTATAAAAACCGAAATCTGACTTACCTGTCTCGGGGGTCATGCTGAATATCTTGTTCTTGGTGGTTTGCTCGCCATAGCCCCAGTCGTCGCTGTCGCCATTGGTCACGTAACCAACTGTCTGGTCGCCGGTGCCATAGCGGTAAGGCGTATACTCGGTAAGATAGCCACCGATGGCCACGAACTGGGAAGAATCGGGCGTGAGGAGCGAACCTATATATCCCCATGGATAGATAAGATCATTGCCATAAGTATGGTAGTTGAGCGTGGTCTTAAAGTGGTGGTGCTCTGCCAGGAACTTCATGGCCCTTGTTTCGGGCTCGGAGAAGGCTGCGGTACCGCGGTAGGTCTCGCTGGATGATACCGGGCTGGAACCCACGTCGTCATACGCCCAGTTGAAGCCGTAGTTACGGTTCAGGTCAACACCTATGGTGGTGCCTGCATTCAGGCGGCGGTTCTTGCGCCACATGCCACCACCTGTAGGGTTGGTAGATATGTTGTACAGCAGGCCATCGGGGTTGACGCAAGGGGCAAAATACAATTCTGTATTATCTATGATTGACTTTATCATAGGGTCGGTATTGTAATGCTCCAGCAGGTACCACATATAATATACGGTGCTGGATATGGTGCCGGGTTCGCGGGCATGGTGCAGCGCTGTATAGAGCATTTGCGGGCGCAGGGGCTGCTCCACATCAGGGTTGTTGGATATGCGCACCCAGTAGATAGGGCGACCTTCAATGCTTTGTATAGTATCTATCTGCGCCCTGGCACTGATGAGTCCGGGGTATAGCAGGCGCATACTATCGAGGATGTTGAGCATCTCGGTATAGGTGAAGTAACCACCGTAGCTACCCAGATGAAAATGGCCCGGAGCATCTAAGGCCGGGCCGGGGTTACAATCTGTTGCCGTGGTTGTTTTTGCGTGCTTCTTGTTCTGCTCGCGGTAGTGCTTAGACACATCTTTGATGATGACCTGCACGCGGAAACCCGCCTTACGGATGGCCTTCAGCTCGGTAGCGGAAAAGTCGGTAACGAAGAACGTGTTCTTTTTGTACTCGCCATGATCGACGGCCACGCCCAGTTTGGCGAGGTCGCGGATGGTATGGTCGGTGCTGTTGAGGTACACCTTGGCACGGGAATAGATTTCCTGCTTTTTCTGTGCCACCACAGCATTGGCCAGCAGCAGTAAGGCCATCAATAAACGAAGCATCTTCATAGTACTGAAAATATTATGGTATAAATGTATGAATTAAATATGCAGGATGGTGAATATTTTGGCCGCTGAAGCGGCGGGGTTGAAACCCTGCGCTGGGATGGCCGGCCCTTACAGGGCCTTGAATATGGGTAGTTCGAGCAGTTGCTTTGGCTGATCCGAAAACGAATACGTCTTGATGGTTGTTGGTGCAAACACCAACAACGGCGTAAAAATATTGCGTCTCTACGTGCTGTTTTGAACGCGAGAGCATGGTACAAGCCCATGTCCGTGCCGCCCTTCGACAAGCTGCCAATGACACATTGTACATGTCATTGATTTTCAATAGTCCGAAAACGAATACTTCCCGATACAGCAATCACCCCCGACGTCCGACAACACGCCTACGGCTGGTCGGACATCGTCCCCTCTTTTGGCCAACGCACAAGGCTATATAAAGAGGGGAGTTTCCGAAAACGAATGCCTCCCGATGCGAGATAGCTTTCCCGAAAGCGTCCAGTGTCATTTGCAAAGTTCTTGAGCGCAGCTTATTGTTTACTCAGGGTGAAACTATGCAAGCCCATGCCTTTGGCCGCTGAAGCCGCAGGGTTGAAACCCTGCGCTGGGATGGCCGGCCCTTACAGGGCCTTGAATATGGGTAGTTCGAGCAGTTGCTTTGGCTGATCCGAAAACGAATACGTCCCGATGGTTGTTGGTGCGAACACCAACAACGGCGTGCTGTACTTTTCGTAAGCGGGACGCTTGCAGGTTGGCAGGACGAAGCGGGACGCTTCGACCAGTTACCATTATATGTCTGAGTATTTCCGGCACATTTCACATTTATTTATCAGTTAAGCATGGGTGGTGGTGGCTGGGTGGTTATGGCTTTAGGGTATTAATATGTAGTTTTGCCGCGACCAAAATTCTGCATGTATTGTTCAAGAAGCTCGACATATTGATCATCAAAAGTTTTATCGGGCCTTTTGTTGTTACATTTTTCATTTCTTTATTTGTGCTCGTTATGCAGTTTTTCTGGCTGTATATGGACGAGCTGATAGGTAAGGGGCTGAGCATCTGGACCATTGTTCAGCTATTGGTATATATGTCGGCCACGCTGGTGCCGCTGGCGCTGCCGCTGAGTGTTTTGCTGGCTTCTATAATGACTTTTGGTGACCTGGGTGAGAATTTTGAGCTGGTGGCCATTAAATCGGCAGGTATATCGCTGCTGCGCTTTATGCGCCCCATGATGGCATTTGTTGGTGGCATCACCCTGCTGGCCTTCCTGTTCAATAACAACGCTATCCCTGTTGCCAATCTTAAAGCACTATCGCTGCTGTATGATGTACGCAACTCCAAGCCCACCCTCAATATCAAGCCCGACCAGTTCAACAATGATCTGCAAGGGTATGCCATACGTGTAGGCAGCAAGGACGAGGATGGCTTTACTATACACGACATATTGATATATGACCATTCTGACCCTTATGGCAATAATAAGGTAGTGGTGGCCAAGCAGGGTAAGATGATACCCACGGCCGATAAGCGGGCGCTCATCTTCAGACTGGAAGATGGCTGGCGCTATGAAGAACAGTATGAGCATGGCACACACGCCACGGGCCTGCCGCAGGTAAGGATGCACTTTGCCCGCTGGGACAAGGTATTTATGCTGCCGGAGTTTACCCGCACCAACCAGGACCTTTTTAAGAACGCCATCCTGATGATGGACGCCAAGCAGCTATATGACACAATAGACAGTATGGACGAAAAGAAGGGTACCCCCGGCAAGGCTGTCAACTCTTATATGTCGCCCTATCTTACGCTGTCGAACAAGCTGAAGGAGGATACCCTTCTGACCAAAAAAATGGCCACAGTAACGGCAAAACCGATCGTTTATGAGGACAATTTCCTGGAAGTAGTGGACAGCAATAAGCGCGCTATGGTGATGCAGACGGTAAGCAACAACCTGCGCAACCTGAAGAGCCTGATGGACAATAACTGCCTGAACGAGAAACTGCAGGCTGATAACTACATCAAATTCTCGGTAGAGTTCCACCGCAAATTCGCGCTGTCGTTTGCCTGCTTCCTGCTATTTCTTATCGGAGCACCGCTGGGGGCCATCATCCGCAAGGGCGGACTTGGGCTACCGCTTGTATTTGCCGTATTCTTCTTTATCACCTTCCATATACTTAATATTACGGGCGAGAAACTGGCCAAATCGGGCAGCTTGCCGCCATGGGCAGGCATGTGGATGAGCAGTATATTGCTGCTGCCGATAGCCGTATGGCTGGTGAATACTGCGCGCAACGATTCGCAACTGCTGAACAAGGAGCTGTATGTGCGGCTGTGGCGCAGGATAAAAGCATATTTTACCAAAAAAGACAAAGCAATTGCGCGATAAGTTCAGGCTGAAGACCAATCCGTACTTTCATATAGGGCTGCTGTTGTGGATGCTGACAGGGGCTATACTGCTGGCCCTGTTCGACCAGCGGCAACTGTTCTCTTTCTTCAATTCGCACTACACCACCTTTGGCAATTACCTGATGTATGGCATCACCTACCTGGGCCAGCCAGAAGTGATAGTGCCGGTATTGCTAGGGTTGATGCTGCTGGTAAAACGATACAGGAACTGGTGGTTCGCTATTACCGCCATTGCCTGCAACATTACCCCGCTACTACTGCAACAGGTGATGAAGCACTTTTTGTATCACCCAAGGCCGCTGAAGTTTTACAGCCATGCGGAATGGATACATTTTGAGAAAGGCTTATGGCCGGAGCTTACAGGCAATAACAGTTTTCCTTCGGGGCACAGCCAGGGGGCATTCAGTTTCTTTTGCTTCCTGTCGCTACTGTTACCGCCGCGCTACCGGGGCTGGGGCTTTGTGTTCTTTTGCCTGGCGCTGCAGGTGTGCTACTCGCGCATGTACCTGGCAGCACATTTCTTTGCCGATGTATATACGGGCAGTACCATAGGGGCGCTGACCACTACATTGTTGTTCAGCATTATGTATCCCCTGAAGGATAAACTGAAACCCCGACCCTAAAGGGAGGTGCTTTTTGATAAAACAGGTTTCACGCAAAGGGCGCAGCGGTAACGATGCTTAATTAAACCCCGACCCTAAAGGGAGGTGTTTTATGATAAAAGGATCTAAGCGAAATATCTTTCGCTCTTACAGAGCTTGACCCGACTTCGTTTATACCCGGGACTGTGTCCCGGGCTATTATCTTTCGGTCTTTCAGACCGTATTTTCGCCATAATAAGTTAATGTACATTTGCACCATATTTCTCGTGTGTTGAGCCTCACCCTAACCCTCTCCAAGGGATAGGGAGATGTACGGCAAATACGAGGTCAACAATTATTATCATAATGCCATTATACCAGAAAAATATCATCATTGCGTTGGCAGGCTGCCTGCTGTTCCTGCCCTTCCTGGGCGGGGTGCACCTGTTCGACTGGGACGAGATCAACTTTGCAGAGTGTGCGAGGGAGATGATCGTATCGAAAGACTACATCCGCGCACAGATAGACTTTATGCCTTTCTGGGAGAAGCCGCCGGTGTTCATCTGGATGCAGGTGATAGCCATGAAGCTGTTTGGCGTGGGCGACTATGCGGCGCGCTTCCCCAATGCGGTGATGGGCGTTGTGACATTACTGACGCTATTTTACGCGGGCCGCAAGGTAATGAATGAGAAGCTGGCCACCTGGTGGGTAGTGCTGTATGCTGCCAGCTGGTTGCCACACTTCTACTTTAAGTCGGGCATTATAGACCCTACCTTCAACTACTTTATTTTCCTTGCCTTCTTCCAGGTGCACTTACTCAAATACTCTGGCCGTAAAACGCTGCATGCTGTACTGGCAGGTTTGTTCCTGGGCATAGCTGTGCTTACCAAGGGACCAGTTGCCGTACTGGTGGCCGGCCTGTCGTTTGCCGTATACTTACTATTGGGCCGCTTCAGTGCCCTGCGCGATAGGTTGATGGGCGGCGGCCTGCCCACGTACCGGTTTACCATTAAAGACCTGGTGCTGATAGCGATAAGTGCGCTGATACCCTTTGCCCTATGGCTGGGGGCCGCTGTGGCTTTTTACGGAATAGACTATGGCAAATGGTTCATGACGGAGTTTCTTACTTACCAGGTAAGGCTGTTCCGTACTGAGGACGCCGACCATGGAGGGCCGTTCCTGTATCACTTTGTGGTATTGCTGATCGGTTGCTTCCCTGCTGCAGCGTTCCTGTTCCAGTACAGCAGGCGTAAGAGCCTTAATAATGATGCTGCATATACCAAAGACTTTACCCGGTGGATGTGGATCATGTTCTGGGTAGTGCTGATATTGTTCTCAATAGTAAAAACCAAAATCGTACACTATTCATCGCTGTGCTACTTCCCGCTTACTTACCTGGCTGCACTGCAAGTGTACAGGCTTTGCTATGAGCGTGCAGAGATGAAAAAGCGCACCCGCATATTGCTTATTGTTACCGCTTGTATATGGGCGCTGGTGCTTATCGTACTGCCGGTGATCGGTATTAATAAACAAGCAATCATCCCGTATATAGAAGATCCGTTTGCGGTGGGCAACTTAAGCGCCAACATCAGCTGGAGCTATGTTGAATGCCTATGGGGTGTGGTATACATCGGCGGTATAGTAACTGCCCTGGTGCTGATGAAGCAACAGTTCATCAAAGGTATGATAGCGATGTGCATTGTGCAGGTAGTGATGATACAAGTGACCATACTACACTTTACACCTAAGATAGAGGGCTACTCTCAGCGTGCTGCCATAGAGTTCTTTAAAGGGTTTGAAGGCAAAGAGGTGTATATCTTACCACTTGGGTACAAGAGCTACGCCAATATATTTTACGCCAGGAAACCACAGTTTGCCAATAAAGCCTATTACCAGGACGGCAAGGTAAATGAAGGTTGGCTTTTGGAAGGTAATGTGGACAGGCCTACGTATTTCATCAGTAAGGTGCAGAACGCCGACCAGTACAAGAAAATGCCACAGCTGGAATGCATTGGCGAGAAAAATGGGTTTGTGTTTTTTAAGCGGAGGTGATGTGCAGTTGCCGGCAAACTATTTTCCGTAAATTTGTATGTAAATGCTACCAAATGATACCAGAAGCAAAATTGAAAATATCGTTGCAGGAGTTATCCTTAAAGGGAGCGAAGATAATTGCACAACAATCCGAAATACGCTATGCAGCCGCTTTACAACAAGTACTGTGGTTAAAACAAATTTCGCAAGTAACGCAATCATCAAAGAAGAGCAGGCCAGCTTTATAGAAGCATTTTGCAGATCCAATAATCTGTGGATAGAGAATTCTCCACCAGATGAAAGCTATCTAACCCGTGGTGGAGAAGCAAAAATTTATTTTGACCAAGGCCGCAGGCACGTAATAAAACTCAACGATGCTGTTTATTATGCTACGTGGCTTGAATTTCTAAATAGTTTATTGCTTCATAATCTATTATTTACAAACACATCGTATGAATTAAAGGGATTCCTAAAACAAGACGATGTGCTTTATGCAGTCCTTAAGCAACCTTTTGTAATAGCTACTACTCGTGCCGAACTAACCGATATTCGGAAGTTGCTAGAATTCAACGAATTCAGACATACAAAGCGGAACGACTATGCGAATAAGGAGCTCGGACTTATACTTGAGGACATGCATGACGAAAATGTGCTCGTCAATTCTGACACCCTGTTCTTTATAGACACAGTATTTTATACTGTTGCGCCTGAAAAAGAATAGAGAAGACTAGCTATAGAAACAAATAATATTGCCATTGCGGTAAATGATGCGGGTGTACCTAACTTTATACAGTTATGTCGTAAAAGCGGCATTGTGAAAAAGGAGAATAGCCATGCAAGGATTTTTGTTTACCAAGTTTACGCCAGAGGAGAATGCCAAGTCGCCGTTTGATAAACTGCTAGGCGTGTTTATGGAGATGCTCCAGTACACCAATGGCGACCCGAGCGAAGCGCTGAGTTGGCTGACACAGTTGGACAAACAATACGGGCTCACCAATAAAGACTACGGCATAGGCGATTTTATTGAAGATCTGAAAGCCAATGGCTACATAAAAGAAAGTGAACAGGACGGCAGCTTTAAGATAACGGCCAAGAGCGAGCAGGTGATCAGGAAGAAATCGCTGGAGGAGATATTTGGCAAGCTGAAGAAGTCTAAAGGGGGACAGCACCACACGTTTAAAACCGGCCTGGGCGATGAGCCTAACCCCGAAACAAGGGCCTATGAATTTGGCGATGCGCCGGAAGACATCAACTATACCGGCAGCCTGCATAATGCCTTTGTGAACCATGGCATTGACGACTTTGCCATGCACCAGGGCGACCTAGAGATACATGAGCGCGACTATAAAGCACAGACATCGACCGTGCTGATGATAGATATATCGCACTCGATGATACTGTATGGCGAAGACCGCATAACGCCGGCCAAGCGCGTAGCCATGGCGCTGAGCGAGCTGATCACCACCCGCTACCCAAAGGATACACTGGATATTGTAGTGTTTGGCAACGATGCGTGGCAGATAGAGATGAAAGACCTGCCCTACCTGGAAGTAGGCCCTTATCACACCAATACAGTTGCCGGGCTGGAACTGGCCATGGAGCTGCTGCGCAGGCGCAAGAATCCTAACAAACAGATCTTTATGATCACCGATGGTAAGCCTACCTGCCTGAAGGTGGGCAACAAGTATTACAAGAACAGTTTCGGGATAGACAGTAAGATACTGAACCGTACGCTGAACCTTGCCGGTCAGCTGCGGAGGCTGAAGATACCTGTCATCACTTTTATGATAGCGCAAGACCCTTATCTGCAGAAGTTTGTACGCGAATTTACCGAAGTGAATGGTGGCAAGGCCTTCTATTCATCTCTGGATGGGTTGGGTAGTTTTGTATTTGAGGATTATGAAAGGAATAAGAAGAAGACGGTTAGGTAGATTGTCTGAATCACGATAACCAGGATTAGAGGATAAGGAGGATCACATATTTAATTTAAAATGCCAGCTATTCTATAGCTGGCATTCTTGTTATTTGTCATTTCGTTACTTCAAAAACGGGTTATCTGCTTTCTCATCGCCGATGGTGGTGGCGGGGCCGTGGCCGCTGAGCACCTGGGTATCGTTGGGCAGGGTGAACAGGTGGGTGCGGATGCTGTTGATGAGGGTGTCGTAGTCGCCGCCGGGCAGATCGGTGCGACCTATGCTGCCGTTGAAGAGCACATCGCCCGATATTACCCACTGGCCCGCAGGATAATAAAATGCAATGCTGCCCGGCGAATGGCCGGGAACCAGGAATACTTTCAGCGTATCATCGCCTAATTTCAGCTCGTCCTTTTCTGATATGAAGTGTGTTTGCTTTGGTGCATTCTTAAACTCGAAGCCAAACATAGCGGCCGTTGCTTCGGCCCGCTGCAGGATCGGCAGATCGTCGGCATGAATACCGAAAGAGATGTGATAGGTATCAATAAGCTCCTGTACACCAAGGATATGGTCTATATGTGCGTGGGTGTTGATGATACCCTGTGGCTGCAGCTGGTTGTCAGTAATGTAGCCTTTCAGGGCAGCTACCTCCTGGTCGTCGTACATACCCGGGTCTACTATCCAGCATTGTTTCTTTTCGTTGGCAATGATGTAGGTATTCTCCTGGAACGGATTGAAGGTAAAAAAAGCCACATTTAACATATTCGTCCGGTATTATTTATGTAATTTGTATTCAGTTTTATCGTTATTGTTCTGCGCCTGTGCAGCATTGCGCGGCAGGCGGGACAAAGTTACGCTTATGACCTCAACAGCAGTCCCTTTTTTTGTACTTACCGCCTTATACAGTTTCACGCAAAGGGCGCAAAGAAGAAACGCAAAGGGCCGCAAAGAATGATGAGCAGGCAGAGTGCGCGAAGAACCCACTTTGCATAAAACAGGAAAGAAGCATTGCGTATGTTTGGCAGAAGAAAATTATTTCCCTTACTGGCTTCGGCACTTGTGCTGGCAGCTACCCTTATCACCGCCCTTGCCCGTGCACAGGGCTATGTAGAAACGTTTGGCCAGAACAGGGTACAGAACAGGAAATTTGACTGGAAGTTTTTCGACACCAAGCATTTCAGGGTATATCATTACGACCGCTCTGGCCGCCAGCTGGGCCGCTATGTAGCTGAAGAAGCAGAGAACAGCATCAAGGTAATAGAGCAAAAGATGGGCGGGCAGTTCCCGGACCGTTTCAGCATCATCCTGTACAATTCTTACGACGATTACCGCCAGACCAATGTGGGCCTTAAGGATGAATCGCAGATATCGCAGATGACGATATCGGGTACGTGGAACCTTACCGGCGACAAGCTGGTGGTATACCATACGGGCAACCATACCGACCTGCAACGCCAGATACGTGCCGGCATGGCACAGGTAGTGATGGAGCGCATGATCTATGGCGAAAGCTTTAAGAAAATGGCCAAGACCGAGCTGCTGATGAACCTGCCACCATGGGTTACAGAGGGCTTTATTGCCTACCTTACCGATGGCTGGAACACGGAGACCAACAGCGAGTGGAAACGCCTGCTGGATGCCAGCCCGAAGACAGGCTTCTACGAATTTTCTGAAGAACACCCGGAGATAGCCGGCAAGGCTTTCTGGAAGTTTGTATCGGACAACTACGGCAAGGCAAAGATGCGTGCACTGCTTTCTGAAATGCAGCAGAAGACCAGCCTGAACAAGGCCATGAAGAACAAGGACAACCTGAACCTTAAAATAACCAAGGCCTACGATTCCTGCATGAAGTATTACCGGAACGTGTATGCGCTCGACTTCCGCTACCAGGACCTGCCGGACAGCTCGGCAGGCATCATATCGCTGAAAGTACCTAAGGACAATACTATCATCCGCAACATCATGGTATCGCCAAGGGGCAGTGAGATAGCATATATAGCCTGGAAGGATGGTCGCTTCACTATCTACAGCCAAAAGACGGCTTACGACCAGGTGCGCTCTGTATTGCTGGAAGGTGGCGAAAAGGATATGACCGAGGAGATAGACCCCAACTACCCTATGATGGCGTGGTCGGCAGGTGGTAATAAGCTGGCCATACTGTATAAGAAGGGCAAGCGCGTGAACCTGCGCATTTACAACTCATTCAAAGGCAGGATAGAGAACTATATCATCCCGCCGAACCGTTTTGACCGTGTGTTAGGTATGTCGTTCATGGAAGATGATGACAAGCTGGTTTTCTCAGCCATCCGCAAGAGCCAGACCGATCTTTACCAGTTCACCATCAAAGGGTCTAAGATGACCAATATTACCGATGATGCGTGGGACGATATCAACCCGGTATTTGTGAGCGGTGGTTCGCGCAAGGGCATCCTCTTCCTGTCGAACAGGCCGAAGCCTAATATGAATGTGCCGGTGGAGGTGAATCAGCTGCCCAACGGGCCGATGAATGTATACTTCTACAACACTACCACTCAGCGCTCTGAGCTGCTGCAATGTTCTCACCTGCAACCTGGACAAAAGATATTGCAACCTATACAGTATGGCACCGACAACTTTGCTTACCTGTATGATGAGCATGGCATCATGAACAAGTATGTGGTGATGTTTGGCCGAGACAGGCGCAATATGGATTCAGCCTATGCGCTGCCCGTAACCAACTACAATACCAGCATCATCAGCCACCAATACAATATGGCCAGCGGCAATGCTGCGGATGTGATACAGGAGAAGAACAAGTACATGGTGTATTTCCATAAGCTGGATATGCCGGGAGATAGTGGTCAGCCAAAACAGCCATTGCCTACTATCCTATCATCGGAGCAGCCTGAAGTACAGGATATACTTGTGGGAACGGGACTGAAACTAGACCAGAGCAATCAGCCAATGGGCCAGGCCCCTGCGCTGCCTGAAGTGAAGAACGGTACAGCATTCCAATCGGAATTTACAGATACGGCAACCGGTGGCCTGAGAAGGAAGCACCGTAAAACAGACGCTGTGAAGGTAGGTGCTGATAAAACAATGTCGGAGGCGGACAGTTCTACCCTTGCGGTGATAACAGACAGCGCTTATGTAAAGATGAAGCCATCGCCCTACAGGCTAAGCTTTAAGCCCGATGGCTTTAATGTGCGCCTGGATAATAGCATCCTGTTCTCGCAGTATCAGCCATACGCGGCCAATAATGGCACTTACAAAACGCCTAACCTGGGCCTGCTTACCACCATCAACATGATAGAGCT
>CANGNA010000073.1 GCA_947455215.1 Chitinophagaceae bacterium | reverse complement strand
GTGAAATTACGACTTAATCTATTAACGGTAGTGCAGTAAGTATTAAAATTGGTGTAAAACGGCTGCCAGTTTTATTCGCGCCATCAACTAAGGCAATAGGTTATATATGCAAATGTTGCTAAATGGTTTTGCTGCGCGTTGAAGTGTGCCTTTGCAGCGATATAAATAAAACAACAAAAGTCCCGGAGTGCCGGGACTGTTGCTATAAAATACGGATAAATTAGAAAGTTGCGGCGAAAGCTACCAACTTGGTATGCAGCTGTACACGGTTTGTTGTCATATCATCCTTCAGTGCCCAAATGTCCCTGTACAGAGACTGCTGATTGGTCATTGTGGCCATGTATGATGTGCCTGAAGTCGCAATGTTCTGCTTAGTAACGGCCAGTTCAGAGATCATCATCGTATGTACCTCATTCCACTTAGCCTGAGCCAATGTCATATTGCCGGCACCGATCAGTGAATCCAACTGGTTGATCTTAGTGTTGAAATCGCTAACCGATACGGTTTGAGCATGTACCTTCTGTGTTGGGATCGCACAGGTCGCAGAGAGCAGGCAGCAAACAAATAGAATACGTTTCATTACTTTATTTTTTTTAAAGTTATACAAATTTCAGGAAAAAACTAGTTATTCTTCATCTAAGACAGATGCACCCCCCCTATATAGTTGGGTAGCATAGCGTAAAGATGGTGAAATAATTAAATTTCCGAGTCCTAATTTGTCCCATTTGGCATCCACCAGGGCTATCGTCTCTTTGTTGGCTGCAATAATGTTGGGCCATGGCCGCTCAAAATTGTCCAGTTTTTTGGTTTTCCGTGTGCCATCCAGCCCAAGAATATTCCGGTCTTTGCCGCCGTACATATTGTCCCTGCGGGGATCCATATTATTACAGAAGCGCCACAGCACATCGGCAATATCAGCTGCATTTACAGTATGTTCTACATACAATATCATTTTAATGCCTGCCAACGCGGGGTTAGCGCATAGTTGCTCGTGTACGGCAGCTACATGGCCCGGTCGCTCTTTTTTAACCGCAACAAATAATACCGGTATATCGTACTTGCGTGCCAGCACATCGTTAAGGCTGGAGATCTCTGGGTGAGCGGTCATTAACTGCTCTTTAGAAAAAGAAGGAGCAAGTTTGAATGGCACCAACGGTTCTGTCAACTCTTCTTCCCATTTCCGGGTGCCGTCTATGCACATTTTGCCGCCAAAGCCCAGTTTAGAGCAACTATGGTCCAGAACATCCATAGGGCCCTGGCTAAAGTATACATCGGTAACCGGGTTGATGTTGTTGAACACGTATTGAGCCAGTTCCAGATAGTTGTCAATTTTCACCTTGCCATCGGCCAGCACCAGTATTTTGTTGAACATCATCTGACCTGCGCCCCACATGGCGTTCATTACCTTGGCTCCCTGGCCCGGGTATTCTTTATTGATAGTGGCGATCACCAGGTTGTGGAATACACCCTCTACCGGCATATTCATATCGGTGATCTCAGGCACCATGGTCATTTTTATAGGCGCCAGGAATATACGCTCGGTGGCCTTACCTATCCAGGCATCCTCCTGCGGCGGAATACCTACAATAGTTGCCGGGTATATCGCGTCTTTTTTATGTGTAATAGCTGTAACATGGAAGCGCGGATACCAGTCGGGCAGGGAATAGTAGCCGGTATGATCGCCAAAGGGGCCTTCCCATATCAAATCCTCGTTAGGATCCACATAGCCTTCTATGATAAAATCGGCATCTGCAGGCACTTCTATTTCCGGCTGGGTAATGCACTTTACCAGTTCCACCTTCTTTTTCCTCAGGAAGCCGGCCAGCATATATTCATCTACATTGTCTGGCAGCGGGGCTGTGGCTGCGTAGGTATATACAGGGTCGCCGCCAAGGGCCACTGCCACAGGCATGCGCTTACCCAGTTTTTTATATTCGTTATAGTGCCTGGCCGATACCTTGTGTTTGTGCCAGTGCATGCCGGTCATATCTTTTTCAAATACCTGCATGCGGTACATGCCAATATTGCGTATGCCGGTGTGCGGTTCGCGGGTGTGTATGGCCGGCAGGGTTACAAATGGACCTCCGTCTTCGGGCCAGCATTTTAATATAGGTATCTTGCTTAGGTCCGGCTCGCGCATTACCACCTCCTGGCAGGCACCCCGCCCTTTCACCACCTTGGGCATCCACGAAGCAAATTTGCCTAGCTGCGGCAGCATGGCCAGTTTTTCCAGCATGCCGTTTTTAGGGGTCGACAGTGTTTTGAAAAGCGCCTCTATCTCGTGCATCACATCATCGAGATTTTCTACTCCTAAAGCGATACACATGCGCTTCTGGTTGCCCATACTGTTGATGAGTAGGGGAAAATCTGTACCGGTGTTCTCGAACAGCAGTGCCTTATTTCTATCGGGGGTTTTGGATATACGGTCGGTGATCTCGGCTATTTCCAGCTCAGGATTCACATACTCCTTTATTCTAACCAGCTCTCCCGCCTTGTCTAATGTATCTACAAATTCACGTAACGATCTGTATGCCATGCAACAAAGGTAGGCAGTTATGTATATCGCAGTTATTTACAGAATCAATAGTGCCTTAGTTGGTTAGCCCGGCCCTCATGGCATACATTGCCAGCCCGGTTCTGGATGTTACGCTTAGCTTCTCAAACAGCTCCTCCCTGTATCCGTCTATCGTGCGCGGGCTTAAATGCATTTGTTCTGCTATTTCTTTATAGGTAAGCTCTGAGCAGCAGAGCTTTAAGAACTGTAGCTCTTTTTCGTTGATATCGGTGGCTATTTTATCTTCCCCGGCGTGCAGCTGGTGCAGCAGGCGGCCGCTCACCAGTTCAGAATGGTAGTAGTTGTGTTGCAATACGCCATGTATAGCATTTCTCAGATCTTCGGGGTCATTATCTTTAAGTATGTAGCCGTTAGCGCCGGCTCGTAACATTTTTATAATATTAAGGTCTGTATCAAACATCGATAAGGCCAGCACCTTTACCTGCGGCCATTGCCGGCGTACGGCGGCAGTGGTATCGTAGCCGTTCATTTCCGGCATGTTGATGTCTATTACACAAACATCCGGCAGCCTGTGTGCTTTTTCAAGCTGGGCCAGCAGTTCTTTTCCTGTTTCAGCCTCTATGACCACAGACATGCCATCAAATGTAGAAATGATCTCGGCAACACCTTTGCGTAGTATTGCATGATCATCTGCAAGAGCCACGTGTATCATAGGTTTATTTTTTTCGGTCTTCATTGTTTACCTTGTAACAGCCGGTATTGCACGGGTGTTCGTATGCGATCGGAAAGATAAGCAATTGTTTTTCAGCATCCAATACATATTAGTTGCTTGTGGTAAAGGCAACAATGTATGCCCCTGGATAGACATTGAAATGAGCTTTCCTGGCATTATTTCCGGTGTTCTGCCCTGCAAAAAGCCCCGGTTGCCAGAGCAGCCCGGGGCTAAATAGAATTAAGAGAAGAACTGTTATGGCACTTCTACCACGTTCAGTATCTCGTTCAGTATCTGTTCGCTGGTTATGTTCTCCGCTTCGGCTTCGTAAGTAAGGCCTATACGGTGGCGCATCACGTCGTGGCATATAGCGCGGATGTCTTCAGGTATCACATATCCCCTGCGTTTGATGAAGGCGTATGCCTTAGCTGCCATGGCCATATTGATGCTGGCACGTGGAGAGCCGCCATAGTTGATGTACGGCTTCAGCTTGCCCAGTTTATATTCTTCAGGGAAGCGGGTGGCGAAAACAATATCCAGTATATACTGTTCTATTTTTTCGTCCATATACACTTCTCGTACCAGCTTACGCGCTTTAATAATATCATCGGTAGTAACCACGGGGTTTATCTTACCCATGCCGCCGGGGTTGATGTTGGAGCGGATGATCATACGCTCTTCTTCCTTCTTAGGGTAGGTGATCACCAGTTTGAGCATAAAACGGTCTACCTGGGCTTCCGGCAACTCATATGTGCCCTCCTGCTCTATGGGGTTTTGTGTAGCCAGCACCAGGAATGGTTCTTCCAGTGGGTAGGTGTGGTCGCTTATGGTCACCTGGCGTTCCTGCATGGCTTCCAGCAGGGCGCTTTGCACCTTGGCCGGGGCGCGGTTTATCTCATCGGCCAGTATGAAGTTGGCAAATATCGGCCCTTTGCGCACGTTGAATTTATGCTCCTGCGGGTTGTATACCATAGTACCCAGCACATCGGCAGGCAGCAGGTCGGGGGTGAACTGTATGCGGGCAAAGCGGGCATGTATGGCTGATGCCAGCGATTTGATGGCCAGTGTTTTGGCCAGGCCCGGCACACCCTCCAACAGCACATGGCCGTTGGCAAGCAGGCCTATCATAAGGCGCTCTACCATGCCCTTTTGCCCAACTACGGTTTTATTAAGCTCCATGTTGAGCAATTCTATGAACGCGCTTTGCTGGTGAATGCGTTCATTCAGCTCCCTGATGTCAACTGAAGATGTTATATCCATATTTGCTTTTTGATTCAGACGTTCAAAAATAGAAAAGGCACCATTTATTATAGGTACCTGTAGTACAATTTAACTTTTCCTAAAAATATACCTGATTGCTGCCCCCGGGCTATATACATAAGCCTTTTGCAGTACTTTTGGATTTCTGTAAAATATGGAAAGTGTAATGGAGAGTTTTGATATAAGATGGTTCAATACCCAAATGAAGCTGCGTGAGCGGTTTGGCAAGCAGCCCGATATGGAGGCGATATTGTTCCTCATCGGGATGAACGAGCTCGGCACTCAGCCGCCGGAAAAATTTACCAAAGAGCAAAAGCAGGATCTGATGCACGTGGCGGTATGTACTTTGCTGAGCCAGGTGGGTTATTACGAATTTGCCGGGCGCGACGAAGCAGGGTGGCCGCATTTCCACGAACTGCAGAAGCCTGACATTGCAAGCCTGGAAAAGCAGGAGATAGTTTTGAAAGAATGTATCATGATGTACTTTGACAAACTGGATAAGGAAATAGAAAATGCCCACGGTTGATCCGCGGGCATTTTGTTATAAAACGCATTATCTATCGATGTTCTACCTGATCAGCGTTACATCTCCCTTGTATATCTTTTGTTCGCCGCCTGGTTTTGCCACTATTATCTGGTAGTAGTATATGCCCATTTCCTGTGGTACACCATTAAAAGTGCCATCCCATCCTTTGGCGTGCTCATTGCTGTTGCTGTTCTGGTACACCACTTGTCCCCAGCGGTTATACACTTCAAACAATACCAGTTTCTGGAAGTGCATGTTCATGATACGGAACACATCGTTAATACCATCGCCATTTGGTGTAAACGCTGTAGGGACATATTCTGAAGATGAATTATCTACCAATATCGTCACCGCCGCTGAGTCCTGGCAACCCCATTGGTTCATAACATGCACCACATAAGTGGTGGAGTCGGCAGGTATAGCAATGGGATTGTTGATGTTCGGGTTGCTCAGAGATCCGTCAGGTGGCGACCACCAATAGATAAGCGGGTATGGGGTGAGGTTCACCGCATCCAGCTGCACCTGCTCCCCTAATGGGATAGTGGTGGTGGTGCCCGGCGATACAGCTACTGTTGCCAGTGGCATAACATGCAGTGTTCCGGTTCCGGTACCGCCGCAGCCGTAAGCATTGATCACGTTTGCGGAGATAACATAGTCGCCAGCTACGCCTGTGCTGAAAACAGGATTGCTGAGTGTGTTATTATTCAGGTAGGCTGCCGGGCTCCAGTTATAAGTATAAAAGGAATCCAGCGGTATTACCTCGGCGCTTAGTGGCACCAATTGCCCCACACAAAACAGGGTGTCCCGTAGTCGCACATCCAGGTGTGTAACACGAACAGCGATCTCAGCCGCTGATGGGGGACAGCCCAATACAGTGTACGTGCCGGTTACTGTGTATGTAGTTGATACAGTAGGTGTAGCCGTAGGGCTGGCTATTGTAGCATTGTTTAGTGATATAGATGGGTTCCACTGATAGGTGAGGAACGGGTTGTTTATTGTGTTGATCACCAGGCTCTGCCCCAGGCAAATGGCCGTATCGGGCGTGAGCACGTGGATCATGAAGGAGTCGAATATGGTAACTATAGCAGAGTCTATAATGCCGCTGCCGTCGCAACTGAATGGGCCGATAAGGTACAGCACCACTGTACGCGGGCCTGTAGGTGTGGCTGTAGGCAGGCCGGTGATCATTGTGGTTGCCGATGTGCTGCCCGGCGGAATGACGACACTATCCGCGATATGTACGTAGTCCACGCCGTTTATGGCTGTTCCGCCGATTACGTAGTGCATTACCTGTGTATCTGTTGCAGGTGCGCTCAGGCTGAAGGTAAAGCTGCCCGGTGCGCAGTTCCTGATACAGAAAGGACCACCGTAGCTGGTGTCAGAAGGGTTACTACTTTGCGGACTAACCGAATAGTTGATAGAAGTAAGGCTTTGTGCCTGCAGGAACACGCCAGAGTCCCATATCTCATCGGTGCCGTCAGCAATACCTATCTTCAGATGGAAGGTGTCACATGGCGTTACCCGTGCAATGGCCGTAAGTGTTTGTGTAAGACCATCATATGTGATCGTTGTTCCTGCAGTATTATCTATGTAATAGGTACAGAAAGGCGATCCCGGCCCCATGGCCGTACAGGTGGCCATTGTGCCGATACCCGTACCCGGGCCGCAGTTCACACTATTGATACATACTGGTATGGTAGTACCCGGTACCAGCGCTATGTTCACAGGCGTAGCATATCCCGGCCCACTGATAAAGAATCCGAACACGTCGTTGAACTGCGAACAGGTAAAGCCATTATACTCTTCCGAACCGAACACATAATTGAACTTGATCGTATCGCCCGATGGCCTGAAGTCGAATTCCAGCACACAAGCATCAAATGTGGGGGCTCCCGCCAGTGCATCCAGGCTGGGATCGCCGGTGCCGCTGTTGGATAAGCTGGCAAAATTAGTGGCGGGCCCGTTGGCACCATTGGTTGCACCCGTTTGTGCCTGGCCGGTGGTCAGCACGATGCCGCTATCAAAACTCAGGCTAGATATGCCCGAGAAAATGCCTTCCGCGTTGCCTGCACATGTCAATACCGGGTTTAGCACCAAAACCCCGGGGCCGGTAAGTTTTGCCGCCAATGCTGCGGCTGTAGCTGCCGGCGTAATAGTTAACTGTGCATTAGATTGCCGGATGAAAAAAAGCATTAGTCCGGTTAATAAGAGTAGGGTTTTGACTGAAATTCTCATAGACTTACATTTTTAGTGTATGTACATACGCCTGAAAGATAATAATTTATATCAATGTCAGATAGCGTATAACGGTTTTAGGTTATAGTTTTGTGGCGAAAATGATTTCAAATATAAAATATTATTTATAAAAATGGCTTTTTATGGTGGGATTTTTCCCCTTAACAAAAGATTATAGACCGCTGTTGTGGAATTAGCCCGTTTTTTGCTTCTGAAGCATAAACACATCATTGTTATATGAAGCATACCACTATTTTAGCATATTTCCTGGCCAGCATTACACAGGTCAACTCCTGGGCACAGACACAGCAAAAGCTCAACCTGGATAAGGCGACAGTATTTGTTAGCGGCGCGGAACTTACAAGTACTGCCCGCATTAACCTTTCTAAGGGGGAGAACGAATTTGTGTTCTCTAACGTAGCCGGTAATATCAATATACAAAGTATTACTGTGGGCGCTACCAATGGTGTTGCGGTAGAGTCGGTAACCTTCCAGAACAATTATACATCGGAAGACAACATGTCGCCGAGGGTAAAGGAGATAAAAGACAGCATAGAACTGATGACGCAGCGCCGCCAGCCTGTGAGCAATAAAATAGCCGTGCTGGACGAGCAGCTGGCCGTGCTGCAGGCCAACCGCAAGGTAGGCGGCGACAATACAGGCCTTAGCGTGGCGGAGCTGACCAAAATGCTGGAGCTGGTGAGCACGAAAATGGAGGCTTGCCTGAACCAGAAGAACAAGGAACAGGACAACCTGAAGAAAATAGACGAACGCATTGCCGCCCTTAACAAACAGCTGAGCGAAGAGCAAAGGCGCAGCTACCAGCCGGGTGGCCAGCTGCTGGTAAAGTTCTACAGCAAAGAAAGTACCCCGAGCAATATTGCCATCAGCTATGTGGTACCCAATGCCGGCTGGACACCCGTGTACGATATAATGGCGCCAGATGCGCATAGCCCTGTGAATATTTACTACAAAGCCAACATATACCAGAATAGTGGTGTAAAGTGGGATAACGTACACCTTACCTTGTCTACAGGCAACCCGCAGGAAGGTATGCAGGCGCCGGTGCTCAGCCCATGGTATCTATCGTTCTATAACCCGCAGCCATATATGTATAAGAATGCCATGGCGGCTCCAAGGGCATACAGTAAAGCTAAAGACGAATCCGCAGACCTCAGCGTAGCATCTGCTGGTAGCCCTGCCACAATGAATGAGTTTGTTACCGTGGACAATTCCGGCATCAATACATCCTTCGATATCGATCTGCCATATACCATACCAACCGATGGTCAGCAACACCTGGTGGCGGTGAAGAAATATGAAGCACCCGCTACCTACGAATATTTTTCTGCACCTAAGGCCGATGCTGATGCCTTCCTGATGGCTAAGATCACCAACTGGCAAGATCTGAACCTGTTGCCGGGGCAGACCAATATCTTCTACGAAGGTACTTACATAGGCCAGGGTTATATAGACACCCGCAACACACAGGACACCATTAGTTTGTCATTGGGTAGGGATAAGAAGATAATAGTGAAGCGCGAGCGCGATAAGAAGTTGCGAAGTGTAAAGACCATAGGCACCAACGTGCGCGAAACATTTGCCTATACCATTACTGTACGCAATACCCGCAAAGACGCTGCTACCATAATGATACAGGATCAGCTGCCCGTGAGCAATGATAAAGACATAGTGCTGGAAGATACCGACAATGGCGGATCAGAATACGACGAAGCAACGGGCATGATGAAATGGCCGCTGACACTGAAGCCTAATGAAACAAAGACACTGCATTTTGGCTTTACGCTAAAGTATCCTAAAGGAAAGACGATAAGCAATTTGCCTCGGTAATGCGCTTTAACAAAACATTCGTACACAGGGAGCTCGGGTTCGGGCTCCCTTTTTTCGTCTGTATATCAAAGCGATATATTATGGACACAAAAACTATCCTCGTGGCGTTGAGTATATGTGCCGGCACTGCCGCACACGCCGAGACAAGGCAGAAACTGACAATGGAGCGCGCAACAGTTTTTCTGCGTGGCGCAGAGGTTACCTGCACTACAAAAGTGACCCTCGTGAAAGGCGAGAATGAATTTATCTTCAGCAATGTGGCTACTAACATCAACACCGGCAGCGTACAGATAAGCGCTACCAACGGCGTTGCGGTGCAGTCGGTCAATTTTCAAAATTATTACCAACCTAAGGCAGAGGTGGTAACACCGGTAAAGACATACGACGACAGCATAAAGCACCTGGGTCGTAAATGGATATTTGTGGCCAACAAAATAGAAGTACTCGATGACCAGATCACTGCTATTAAGACCAGCTTGTCTACGGATAATACATTACCCGCATCCGAACTATCGAAAAGGTTAGAAATGGCCGGCACCAAACTACAGGCATGCCTGGATAGCAAGTCGAAACAAGAGGAAGTGTTACAAGGTATAGATGAACAGATAGCCCAGCTGCAACAGTTGCAGCAACAGCAAACAGAAGAGCGCAGGGAAAAGCCTGTGCCTGGCGGCCAGCTGCAGGTGAAACTCTATGCATCGCAAAGCACCACCAGCAACCTTACTATAACCTACATAATGCCCGATGCAGGCTGGACGCCCATCTACGATATAATGGCTGATGATGTGAAGAGCCCCGTGCAGATATACTACAAGGCCAATATCTATCAGCGTGGTGGCGTATCATGGGAAAATGCTAAACTCACCTTGTCTACCGGTAACCCGCAGGAGGGTATGCAGGTGCCTGTGGTCAATCCGGTTTACGTGTCATTATACACGCCACCGCCGGCTGTGGCTACAACCACAACCACAACCACTACTACGCAGAGTGTAATAGTGAAAACCTATAAAAAGCCATTGGTAGACCGATACAAAACCAATACAGTACTGACGGCCGAAGAAGTAAAGGACAAACCTACAAGTAATACTGTAGACCTGGTAGCGCTTACACCCGGCGTATATCAAAGCGGCAGAGGATCAGCTATTAGCGCTGATGGCGGCAGAAGCGCCGGCAACCTGTATGTAATAGACGGCGTGCAGGTGCAGGGCTCTGTATCCAACTACGTAAACGTAAATAACGACGGCATGAATACCACCTTCGATATAGACCTGCCTTATACTATACCCAGCGATGGGCAGCAGCACCTGGTGGCGGTAAACAAGTACAAAGCGCCGGCCACATTCGAGTATTATGTAGCACCTAAGTTTGATAGGGACGCCTTTCTGATAGCCAAGGTAACAGATTGGCAGGAGCTGAATTTACTGCCCGGTCAGACCAACATCTTTTACGAAGGCACATTTATAGGGCAGGGCAGCATCAACCCGCAGCAGCTGGGCGATACCATGCGCATATCTCTGGGCCGCGATAAGAAGATAATCGTAAAGCGCGAACGCAACAAGGAGTTGCGCAGCACCAAAACCATTGGCACTAATGTGAAGGAGCAAATGGCTTACACCACCACCATCCGCAACACCCGTAAAGAACCGGTGAACATCATACTGGAAGACCAGGTGCCGGTAAGCAACAACAGCAATGTAGAGATACAGGATGTGGAAGCGGGTGCTGCTGATCGCAACGAAAGTACGGGCGCCCTTAAATGGACATTATCTGTGGCCTCCAATGAAACAAAGGCCAATACATTCGCCTATACGGTAAAGTATCCCAAAGGGTATACAATACAATAGACTTTAAAGGTCGCTAAAGCACGAACGCCCCTTTTCGAGGGGCGTTCGTTGTTGCTATAAATTATTGCTTATTCTTTGCTTATTCTTACCTCCCGTACTAAATAGCCATTGTCCTTCATCTTCAGGAGCAGGTACAGCGTATATCTGCTGCCACTGCTGCTGCTAAAAGTAGCTATCATGGATCGGTTGTTGTTGGTAGGTGTGCCGGTGTCCATTACGTTAAAGTCGCGGACGGGATTTTTCTCAAAGAAATCCTTCACCACTATCTCGGCCTGGTTGCGGCTGTAGTTCGATGCATTGTTGTTGATGGATACAGGTACGTAGGTGTCAAAATTCCTTGTAAACTCCTGTATCTTGTTGTTCTTAAATGCCCATACAACATCCTCCACCGGCGATTTTCCGCCTTGCGCTGAGGCTGTTTTGGTTATAAAACAGCTAAAGAAAAATAATAATATTGTAAATGTCTTATTCATTGGGATCGTTCACCTTTTCTGTAAAGCACACCTTTTACCCCTCAAAAATCAAGCCAAATATGAATAAAAATCGGGAATGATACCGTTTTTACCAAGTTGGAGCATTTATTCGAGGTTATCTGTGCTGTTACAGACGCGGCTAAGATACAGATAATTTTTAACGTTTATTTATCCACAATTGTGCATTCTGTGGGCTTTTCAGCCTCTTTTCAACTTGTTGAAACCATATAATTAAGCTACATTTGTAAGGCAAAAAACAGGGCTTTTCGGCCCATCACATATAGTCGGCCGATTATATGTTCCTAACAAAAGTTTACGTAGGATTTTTATAATGAGTACAGAGAACGAGATATTAAAAGCACCGAAAGAGTATAACGCGGACAGTATAACCGTATTAGAAGGGTTGGAAGCAGTGCGTATGCGCCCTTCCATGTATATAGGCGATACCGGCATCAAAGGCCTGCACCACCTGGTATACGAAGTTGTAGATAACTCTATAGATGAGGCCCTGGCAGGCCATTGTAAGAATATCACCGTTACTATCAATGAGGATAATTCTATAACCGTAGAAGATGATGGACGTGGTATCCCTACCGGTATCAATGCCAAAGAAGGTCGCTCTGCCCTTGAGGTAGTAATGACCGTGCTGCACGCCGGTGGTAAGTTCGATAAAGACAGTTACAAGGTGTCGGGCGGATTGCATGGTGTGGGTGTAAGCTGTGTTAATGCATTGAGCAGCCACCTGCATACTACCGTTTGCCGCGAAGGAAAAATATTTGAGCAGGAATATAAAATGGGTATCCCGCAGTATCCGGTAAGGGAAATAGGCACAACCGATAAGCGCGGCACCACCCAACATTTTCAGCCTGATCCTATTATATTTAAAGATACCATTTACCATCGCTCTATATTGGCCAACCGCCTGCGCGAACTGTCTTTCCTGAACAAAGGCATCCGCATAACGCTGAACGATAAGCGCGAAGGTTTTGAAGAAGATTATGTGCCAACCGAAACTTTTTACAGTGAAGGTGGTATAGTAGAGTTCGTGCTTTTGCTGGATCAAAAGGCCAAGCGCGAGCAACTGCTGAGCGAACCCATATTTGTAGAAACACACGATAAGGAAAGCAATGTAGCGGTAGATGTGGCACTGTCTTACAACTCATCTTACAACGAGCATATTTTCTCTTACGTAAATAACATCAATACAATAGAAGGTGGTACGCACGTGGCGGGTTTCCGCAGGGCCATCACCCGCGTGTTCAAAGCCTACGGCGACAGGAACAAATTGTTTGAAAAAGCTAAGGTGGAGATCACAGGCGACGACTTCCGCGAGGGGCTCAGTGCTATCATATCTGTAAAAGTACCTGAGCCGCAGTTCGAGGGCCAGACCAAAACCAAGTTGGGTAATAACGAGGTAATGGGCGTGGTAGACGTATGTGTGAGCAAGGTGCTGGATATCTTCCTAGAAGAACATCCTAAGGATGCCAAAATGATCATCGACAAGGTGATACTGGCGGCCCAGGCACGTGCCGCAGCTAAAAAGGCCCGCGAAATGGTGCAGCGCAAGAGCGTGCTCACCGGTGGCGGTATGCCGGGCAAGCTGGCCGATTGCTCTGATAAGGATCCTGAAAAGTGTGAATTATACCTTGTGGAAGGTGATTCGGCCGGTGGTACTGCCAAGCAGGGCCGCGACCGCCACTTCCAGGCCATCCTTCCGCTCAGGGGTAAGATCCTGAACGTAGAAAAGGCACAGGAACATAAAATATACGAGAACGAGGAAATAAGGAATATGTTCACCGCCCTGGGTGTGAGCATAGGCACTCCTGAAGATCCTAAACAGCTTAACCTTACCAAGCTGCGCTACCACAAGATCGTTATCATGACCGATGCCGACGTGGATGGTTCGCATATCGCCACGCTTATTCTTACCTTCTTCTACCGTTATATGGAAGACTTGGTGAAGCAAGGTTATGTATACCTGGCCCAGCCGCCGCTGTACCTGGTAAAGAAAGGCAAAGAACAGCACTACGCATGGGATGATGAGCAGCGTAAGGCCTGGGTTGAGAAACTTGCCAACGGTCGTGAGGACAGCGTAAGTATACAACGATACAAAGGTTTGGGTGAGATGAATGCAGAACAGCTGTGGGACACCACCATGAACCCAGCCACCCGCACGCTGAAGCAGATAACCATTGAGAACAGTGTAGATGCCGACGGCGTATTCTCCATGTTGATGGGCGAAGAAGTACCACCACGCCGCGACTTCATCGAAAAGCACGCCAAGTTCGCAAGGATCGACGCGTAATTAATATATTCAAAACGACAACACAAAAGGCAACCCTCATGGTTGCCTTTTGTGTTGTGTGATCGGGAACGAGGCAGTGGCACCTCACCGTTCTTTAAATACGGGTTATACCAGCCGCGGGTTTCAACCCTGGCATATTTGTTTATGGACAACTTCAACGCCACAATAACCGGCCCCATTTTTAACCATCCTTTTATACACAATCAGTTACATTTGTAACATGGCAAATTTCGGCTTCCGGGATGTCCCGGTGGTAGTAAAGAATATCATTATCATCAACATATTGATGGTGGTGCTGCAGCTGGTGCTGTTCCCCATGGGCATCAACCTGCAAAACTACCTGGCGCTCCATTATTTCACGGGTGAGCATTTCCACTGGTGGCAGTTTCTCACACATATATTCATGCACGGTAGTCCCGATCCTGCTGATCTTGGCGAGACGGTTGGGCATATTTTCTTTAACATGTTTGGCCTGTATATGTTTGGCAGTGTCATAGAGAACAGGTTGGGGTCAAAGCGGTTCCTGCTGTTTTATCTTATTTGCGGTATGGGTGCCGGGCTGTGTTATTTGGGTGTGAACAGCCTGGAATACAATGCTATCTACAAAGAGATAATGACATTCCAGCAGCATCCTACATTACAAGGATTCAGCACTTTTCTTAGCGGCCACCACCTGTCGGCATCTCACCAGCTGATAACCACATGGAGCGCGGATCCCAACTGTGTCGATTGCAGGAACATGGCATTGGGTGGCATGATGGAATATTATCATAGCCTTGGCGATGTGCCTATGGTTGGTGCTTCCGGCGCTGTTTTCGGGATACTTTTTGCATTCGCTTACCTCTTCCCCGATGTAGAGCTCTATATCATGTTCATACCTGTGCCGGTAAAAGCCAAGTGGGCGGTTGCAGGTTATGCGGCCATAGAACTGTTCTCCGGTATTGGCCGTTTCCAGGGCGACAATATCGCGCACTTTGCCCACCTTGGTGGTATGTTGTTTGCATTCATATTGCTACGCATATGGGTGCGCAGGAGGAATAATTATTATTAATAACTTTACAGTACAATGAGTACAGGACAAAGAAGATCGGCTTTATCATACATACCCGGGTACAAGAATAATGCAGTACTGAAACTCATTCTTTTCTCGGGCGGTGCCTACATCACGCTGGCCATTATCTGGGCTATCATGATGATCGTGTACGGCAGTAATGCCAACTTCCAGGTATACTTTCTGCCCAATATTGCACTTAACCATGTATACTTTTTTGCATCCCGCTTCTGGACGGTGCTGACCTACGGTTTCTTGCTGGAACCGAATAATTTCTTCCTGCTGCTCACCAGTATGTTGTGGTTATATAGCTTCGGTTCTGTGGTGCAGTCGCTGGTAGGCCACAAGCAGGTGATACCTTTATATGTTTACAGCCTGGTGGCTGGTGGTATCTTCTATTACCTGGCGCAGTACCTGCCGGGCAAGGCCGCTAATATACCCGGTATGGTGTTAGGTCCGCAGGCGGGTATCCTGGCAATGGCCACGGCGGCCATCACATTAGCGCCATCATACAGATTTTACCTTTCAGAAACACTGGCTATACCACTTTGGGTGCCGGTGGCCATTTTTACATTCCTCGCGGTATTAGGTTCAGGGTTCTTTATACCAGTGTTGTGCATGCTGATGGGCAGCGCTCTGGCGGGTTTTGCATACATAAGGGCCTTGCGTGCTGGCTACCAGCCGGCAGCATGGCTATATAACCTGGGCAATGGAATAGAAGGATTGGTAACGCCAGCCAACGAAAGGCCGGCAAAGCGTACAAAAAAAACATACAATGCCCCCGGCCGCGTTCCCCAGAGCCGCATCGATGAGATCCTTGACAAGATCAACCAAAAGGGCTATAACGCCCTCAGCCGCGAAGAAAGAGAAATGTTATTGCGCGCGGGGGAAAAATAATATTGCACAATTTTTCATTGTTGAGCCTTCAGAAGTCTATTTGGCTCAAAAAATCAGTAAATATGAGCCGAATAACAACGTTATTCGGCTCAATTAGTCTTTTGCGGACATACACGCACAGTATTGGTAAAAGCTGATTATTCTAAATACTGAGTACCATCTACTATTTACCACTTAAGTGGACTAAAAACTATCTTTGCAGTATGAGTAAAAAAGTAAGAGTACGTTTTGCACCCAGCCCTACCGGTGGTCTGCACCTGGGCGGCGTGCGCACTGTTTTATATAACTACCTGTTTGCACGCGCCAATGGCGGCGATTTTGTGCTCCGCATAGAAGATACTGACCAGACGCGCTTTGTACCCGGCGCTGAAGAATATATTATGGATTGCCTGAAATGGTGTGGCCTAAATCCTGACGAAAGCCCTGTGGTGGGTGGCCCATATGCGCCATACCGCCAGAGCGAGCGTAAAGCCATGTATCGGGAATATGCTATGCAGCTGGTAGGCCAGGGCAATGCGTACCTGGCATTCGATACCACGGAAGAGCTGGAGGAGATGCGCCGCGAGCTGAAGGTGGATGAACATTCTTCTGTTCAGTACGACCATCGCACGCGCAAGCGTATGCGCAATTCACTTACCCTGTCTGCAGATGAAGTGAACGACCTGGTGAATGCAGGTACGCCGTATGTCATCCGTATAAAAGTGCCGGAGAACCAAACTATTGTGTTCACCGACATGATCCGCGGCAACATCACTTTCGATTCTAACCTTGTAGATGATAAAGTATTGCTGAAAGCAGATGGTATGCCTACTTATCACCTGGCCGTGGTAGTAGACGATTATCTGATGAAGATAACCCATGCCTTCCGCGGCGAGGAATGGCTGCCCAGCGCACCGGTGCACCTGCTGCTGTGGGAATACCTGGGCTGGATAGCAGACATGCCGCAGTGGGCTCACCTGCCGCTGATACTGAAGCCCGACGGCAACGGCAAGCTGAGCAAGCGCGATGGCGACCGCCTGGGCTTCCCGGTATTTGCCATGAACTGGCACGACCCTAATAAGAATGAGACCACCGGCGGTTTTCGCGAAATGGGCTTTATGCCACAGGCATTTGTGAACATGCTGGCCCTGCTGGGCTGGAACGATGGCAGCGGCCAGGAGATATTCTCTATGGATGAGCTCATCAGCCGTTTCCAGATCAGCCGCATACACAAAGGTGGTGCTAAGTTCGATTTCGAAAAAGCCAAGTGGTTCAACAATCAATACATACAGCAAACTGCGGATGAGACACTGGTAGCGTTGGTGCGTCCTTACTTCCTGGAGAAAGGCCACAACCCGTCTGACGCTATGCTGCTGAAGGTGATAGCGCTGATCAAAGATCGCTGCACATTGCTGCCTGATTTCTGGGCACAGGGCAGCTTCTTCTTCGAAGCGCCGGAGACTGACCCGACAGTTGTAAAAGATGCCAAGTGGAACGAGAACAAGCAGATGTTCTTCGAAACATGGCTCACCAAACTCAACGAGCACGCCGACTGGACCGATATAGCACTGGAACAAAGTGCTACCGATAACCTGGCAGCCTTTGGCCTTAAAAAGGGCGATATCATGTTGCCGCTCCGCATCATGCTGGTAGGTGGCAAATTTGGCCCGGGCGTTTTCCATATTGCCGAACTGATAGGCAAGGAAGAGACCATGAACAGGATTAAGAAGGTGATTGGGTGAAGCATTAAAAGGCTAACAAAGCCAATTGGCTAACAAGTCAAATGAAAGGGTCTCGCACATCATGTGCGAGACCCTTTCAAATTATTGCGCCTGGCGCACTTTTTACTTTTCACTTTTGATTTTTGACTTTACAAAGCTACCCACCACACATTGCGCTCAGCCATTTTGCCCCAGTCTTTAAAGCTGCTTTTTATGGTCTCGTTCAGTTCTTTCTGCGTGGTCTTCTTACCTTTTTCTGGTATGGTAAAGTCGGTAGCAGCTGGTAATTTCAGATCTACTTTTGTGGCTACCCATGTAGTGTGCAGGCGCGGCACCGCCAGTTCCAGTATCATACCGGGCAGGCCGCCAAACATTTCCGGGCCGCCACTCACAGGTATGTCTTCCGCATAGAAAGCAACGACATATACCGTATCGCAAATAATGCTCACTGCTTTGTGGCACTTGTAGCCGGCTATTATCCTTATCTCGTCTTTTTCCTTCCACTGCAGCTTGCGCAGGCTGTCCTGCACCAGGTATTTCTGCTCATACACCGTCTTCAGCGATTTTACATTCTTTGCGCTAAGGTCCGTGTAAACTATATTGTCTGTAGCGGGGCCGCTGCCAAACATGCGTATGGCATTCTCGGTCTCCCTGGTGCCGGGCTTATAGCTTACCCGCCCAGAGTCGAACATCATATCAAAGTACGCCGTGCTGAACTTAGGTATTTGCGATTTGATCTTTTGCATCCATTCGTTCTCTTCCATGTCCTCCATCTGGGCATGTACATTTATCTTACGTGCATACTCTATTTTGCCGCTCATTACAAACTGCGCCTTACCTGCAACAGCTATAAGCAACAGTACATTCAGTATAACTAATATCTTTTTCATTGCTATGTTTTACGGTGTGTTTACTGTTTTATCTCTACTGCCTGTGTATCATCTGTTGCTGCCGATGGGCTATGGTTGAAGTTCCATACCACATTTAGCAGGCCATAGCGGCGTATGGTGTTGTAAGTGGTTTGCGTGGTTATATTGCCCGATACATTTCTTGAGAAGCCGATGTTCTGGTTCAGGATGTCGTATACATTCAGCGAGACCATCAGGTTGCTCTTCTTCAGGAACTTCTTGCCCACATAAGCATTCCACTTTACCACGTTGTTGTTGGTAGGGAAAGCATCTGTTTTCTGGCGGATCATGATATCAGCAGAAGAGCCTATCTCAAACTTCTTAGGAAGTTGTACCGTGCCGCTACACTCTGTAGTGAACGTGTAGTAGGTAGTAGAATATTTGCTCACCGTTGCATCGTTGTGCATGAATGATATGGATGGGTTCAGGTTGAAACTGAACTTGTTCTCCTTGTCGTAGTTCATATCCATCCCAACGCGTAAAGAACGATTGTTGTTCACGTTGGCAACACCATTAATGAAGTTATTGTTGTGGTAGATGTTACCGCCAACATTGGCGCCTATATAGGCATTCAGCTTCTTTAGCCTGAAGCCGCCACCCATGTAGGCATAGCCATTGTAGTTGCCATTAACGTTCACATACTGTGTTGTGTTGGTTGCGCCAATTATCTGCTGGCTGGTGGTTATGTCGTCCTGCATAATGGTAGACGATATAGACGCCCAAGTGTACCGGCCTGTCATTACCTTATAATCGTTGAACCTGAGCTGTACAGTATGATCGAACTCCTGCTTCAGCGCCGGGTTACCTATGCTTATATTGTTGGGGTCTGTGTTGTTCCGCAGCGGCTGCAATTGGTTGAGTGTAGGTTGCGTGGTGCTACCATAATAAGACAGGTTGAGCGATGTTTGTTTGCTGAACGAGTATTTGAACGACGCACTGGGGAACAGGTTGTTGAAACTGCGCTTGAAAGTGGTATCGTGGAAGAGGTCTTTTTGCAGGTACTC
>CANGNA010000072.1 GCA_947455215.1 Chitinophagaceae bacterium | reverse complement strand
GTGTAAGTAGTACCGGAGAACCTGAAGCTGTTAGCCACGCCGTTCAACTTATAGTTAACAGTAGTGCTATCCGGACCGCTGAAGCTGATGCTACCTGCGCGGTTATAACAAGGAACAACAGTATCTGTCATCGTCATAGTTGGCAATGAATATATTGTAACAGACCTACTGTAAGACGGGCTGGTGCAATGACCATTAGATGCTGTAACAACTCCGTTGAACAATCCTATAGCACCTGAAGAAGGCACTGACACAGACATCGAGCCTCCAGACAATGTGGCATTTGTAACATCAACAAAACCAGCTGTGTTTGCAGTAGCATCCCAATCTATACTGTAAGTGACCGGTGAACCGACGGTTGGTGTATACCCTATAGATACCGGCGTGATGCCTTCACACAGGTTAGGTACAACTGCCAATGACAGAGACGGCGTCTGGAACAATGTATCTGTACCGGTCATGGTAGTCTGACAACCGCCAACACCAGTAGCTACCACCTGGTAATTGCCTACTGCAGATACCGAAGCGAAGGAAATACCAGCGCCCGTACCTGTAACTGTTTGTACCGTTGTTGCCGGTAATAACTTAAGTGCATAAGTAGCTGTATTTTCTGAACCCGCTGTAACTATAGTAAGACCATCGAACGAGCAACCATTACCACTTAACAAGCTAAAGGTATCCGGATAATTTGCTACAGTAAGGGCAGTACTTACAGTAGTAGCACTTGTACAACCTGAACCAGGATAAGTAACGGTAAGGCTATACTGACCGGAGGAAGCTGTGCTTGTAGGCGTGAACGAAACAGATGGAGATGAAGTTGTTGTACTGAATCCGTTAGGTCCGGTCCAGTTGTATGATTGTATTGATCCAACACCGGATGCAGTACCGGAAGTGACGGTGAGCGGAAAGCCCGAACCAATACAATAAGAAGATGAAATACCCACAGCACCTGCTACCGGTGTAGCATTTACTGTTACAGTACTTATCTTTTGTGCAGCCACACAACCAGCTGCACTAGTACCGGTTACACTATAAACAGTTGTTATTGTTGGCGACGACGTTACTGTGGCGCCTGTAGATGAGCTGAGTGTAGCAGCAGGAGTCCATGTATACGTACTGGCTCCTGTTGCCGTAAGCGACGATGTACCACCTGCACATATAGCAGTTGAGGTTGGCGTAACAGTAACAACCGGAGTCGGATTAACCAACAATGAAGAAGTACCTATACAGCCATGAAGATCTGTACCTGTTACGCTATAAGTAGTAGCAGATACTGTAGCAGACGGAGTAACTGTAGCGCCCGTTGTAGCACTAAGACCAGTTGCAGGCGTCCAGGCATAAGTAGAGGCACCGCTAGCAGTCATTGCCACGCCACCGCAACCAATTGCTGGCGTTGGAATAGTAACCGTAGGCAGTGTATAAGCATTGATAGTAGTTATTGCCGTATCGAAACAGCCAGATGAAGCGTCTGTCACAGTAACAGTATAAGTGGTCGTAGTACTAACTGCTGTTGTTACAGAAGCTGTTGTTGAACTGCTAAGTCCGGCAGATGGAGACCAGGCATAGGTAGGGCTTGCAAGAACAGGTGCAAAACGCCATGCCTCAGGGGTGGTTATCTGCAATGTGACATAGTTTCTGCCAGGTGCGGCAACACCGTTGGATGAGTTCTGTTGCATTGCAGCAATTACATGACTACTGGAAGCAGTCTTTTCAATAATGATATCGACAATATTAGACGATTCATATAACACAACCTGACCATTGTAGGTAGGCGTACCGCAACTGGAACAATACACAGAACAATTGTTATAATAAATAACATACTTCCTGTTAGGAGCAGTGCCTTCTACAGAGCCTTTGATCGAACCTGTACCACTTGTATTAGTAGTCTGAAGGTCGCGACCAAATATGGCGATGGCATTAGTGCCATATGTGGAATTCGGCATATTTACTGAGCCATATGTTGTATTGGTAATACCAGATCCCAATTGCACATAACCATTGCTACTTACGCTTATCGCAGAGCCTGCTGCATAATTAGTACCAAAAAAATTGAAAGCAAAAGGCAGCGTTGCGGAGCCTAAAACATCATCATTGCCGGTGGCAAGAATAGTGGTAGGACTTGTTTGGGTAACTAACTGGAAAGGAATGCTTCTTACAGCATATGTGGTTCCGGTAGACAATGTGCCATAGCTACTCAAAGTATCATTTGTACCAGGGCAAACAGAAGCAGTGTTTACGGCAGCGAAGGCATTAACACCTGCACCCACACCCGCAAACCTGGTTGCAGTACTGATACAACCTACAGCACTTGTACCAGTAACAGTATAAGTAGTGTTGGCAGAAGGGCTAGCCGATACAGACGCACCTGCAGCGGAAGAAAGACCGGTTGAGGGTGACCATGAATAAGTAGCTGCGCCAGTTGCCGTCATGGTGACAGCAGCACCACCACATACAGCAACCGTTGACGGACTAACAGAAAGTATAGGATTAGCATTAACCGTAAGAGCACGTGTCACATAACAACCACTCACATTGTAAGTAACTGTAGCGGTACCTGCAGTAATAGCCGTAATGGCACCGCCCGATGTGATGGTAGCTATACCAGCGGGACTGATAGACCATGTACCACCGGCTGTTGTGTCAGACCACGTAGTAGTAGAGCCTGTGCCCGAAGTACATAGAGAGGTTATACCACCTGTTATAGCACCTGGAGTAGTGTTCCAAACGGTAACAGTTGTGGCATTACTACAAGCTCCGGTAGTGCCAAGCACTGTGTAAACAGTTGTCGCTGACGGACTGGCAGATACTGTTGCTCCAACCGTAGCGCTTAATCCAGTTGCTGGTGTCCAGGAATAATCTGTAGCGCCGGAAGCTGTAATTGATAGTGAAGCACCGGTGGAGCAATACGTACCAGAACCTGATGTTGTGACAGTGAAACCACCATCGGCAACAGTAATATAATATGTTGCGCTACCACCACAAGTTGTATTGTTATAAGTAACAGTAACTGGCGTTGGCGATACACTTGCTCCGTAAACGATACCACTAGGATCGACGGTTGCTATTGTTGCGTCTGAAGTATTCCAGGAACCACCCGTACCTGCTTCAACCAGCGCCATCGCGCCCGGGTAACACAATGTAATGGAAGGGCCGGTGATCGGACCGGTAGTAACATTATAAACAACAGAGACCAGTGCCGTTGAAGAAGAGCATCCGGCAGCATTGTAGCCGGTAACAGTATATTGTGTTGTAGCTGCCGGACTTGCCGCAACAGTAGCACCCGTATTTACATCGAGCCCGGTAGAAGGCGACCACGAATAAGTGGTAGCGCCCGAAGCAGTGAGTGTGAGCGGTGAAGTACCGCTACAATATATCGGCGCACTGCCTGATGCAGCAACAGAAAGCGACGTACCTGTGCCCGAAACCAAAACAGATGGAGGAGCACTCATGCCACCACCCGTGAGCGTAACTGAACCAGAGAAAGTACCAGTAACGGTGGGTGAGAATCTCGTGTAAACAGTACTTGTTGCCAAAACAGCACCCGTATACGAATAAGTTGCTATAGTATCCCACGTAACATTATTAGCTGATACCTGGAATCCGTTTGGCGCGTGCGCAACAATGCTACCTGCGGATGGAATAAGACCGCTACCGGTAATATTGAAATTCTGCCCCACGGAATTACAGTTACGAAGGACATTGCCAAAATCAGACAGCGTTGTAGCAGATGAAGTAATGATAGGATTCTTTACATACATTGTAAAATCATAATAATTACCGCCACCGGAACCATTGTAAGCAGCACAAGATCCGGTGGTCGGGTCTATACCACCACCCCAGTTGGTAAGCACACGCATACGATAATTACCAGTAGTTACAGTGGTAGGCACTGTAAACGTTGGAGTGAATGTTGCAGGTGTACCATCAAGATATTGCCCGAACAAATATTCACCCGCATCTGCAAAATCCCCGTCGTTATTAAAATCCACCCAAATTGCAATGCCGCAATAACTACCCGCTACAACAGTATGTGTGGTAAGCGCACCCGCAATAACAGTGTCAATTATCGCAGTCTGATTAAAAGACGAGCCGCATGTACCGGTGTAACTGGCTGTGCCGTTCATGGTTACACTGTAAATGCGCCAGCCTGAGCAACCAGCGGTCCACGTAGGGGTACAGTATGCACCGGAAGTTATAGTACCCGTAGTGTATCCGCTTGTGCATGCTGTTGTTCCCGATTTTATGCGATAATAGTATGTTGTACCTGAAGTGAGACCTGAAACAGTAAGCGACGTAGCCGGGCCCGACACAGCGAACGGAGAACCTGTAACAGGCGTTGTATACCCCGCATCGGTGTAGACCTCTACTGTATAGGTAACAGGCAAAGCATTGCCACCAGCTGCTGACAGCCAGTTGAGCGTAATACTGGTAAGCGTCACAGAGTTAGTGCCCATAGTTGGCGCAGCAGGACAAGTTGTTAGTTGACCTGTTAACTGTGTGCCGGTTGGGTACAACGGACCGCCACCGCAAGTACCGCCCACAAGACCTCCAGTATATGGTATTACTGTGTAATAATAATTAGTGTTAGCAGAAAGCGTAGTAGCCGCATAAGGAGGTGCTACGGTATAAACGCCGATTATCCTACCGTTACCAATTGTGTCGCCTACAACATAAGAATGACCGGCAACAGGGTCTGCACCTGCACTGAACGCGCTGTAACTCTTCACAAGCAAGTAACCATCGGGGGTGCCGGCGGCCGTAAAGCTGATGCTTGATGAAATTGTAGTAGTTGATGAGAACGTCAACGAAGTGGGTGCTGAAGGTGTAATACAAGCCGCCGCACCTGTACCCGTAGCTGTAATAGCCGGCAGAGCGCAGGTAATTGCAGCACCGGTGATGCTTATAGAAGATGTTGCTGCACCTGTGGTCGACGGTGTAAAACGAATGTAGATGTTGCTGGCAACTGTTGAACCATTAGCAAAACTGTATGACGTACTCCACGAGGCACTATCCGAAGAAACCTGGAAGTCAGGATTAGAGGATGTAATGGTCAGCGTACCTGAAGTAAGACCTGTACCTGCCAAAGCATAAACGAGGGCCGCTGATGATGCCCCAACTGTAACCGGGCCAAATGCGGCAGTAGATGTTGGCGAATACCCCAGACCGCTCGTGGTTCCGGTTAAAGATACAGACGGAGATGTAGCAAATGTTGCACCGCTGAAGGTGATCTGTCCGGTAGTTGTACCGGGAGCAGTTGGAACAAAGCGAACATACACTGGTGTGGACGACATCGAGTTGCCGGTATAAGCAAATGAAGCCGTAGTACCCCAGGTGCTGCCGTTGTTAGACACCTGGTAACCAGTAGGAGCGGTAGCTATAATTGTGCCGCTGGACGGGAACAATGAGCTGCCATTTATTGTAAAGGATTGTGAAGATGACGTGCAACCTACTGCTGTACCGGTAAATGCAGAAAGAGAAGTAACTGAAGAGTTCAGCAGACCGCTTTTTACACTCACGCCAAGCAATGCAACATAACCGGTGCCTGAGTTGTAATTGGCCGTTATGCTTTGTATCATCTTCGCCTGCCCTGCCGCAGTAAGTGTTATGGGCGAGTGAGATAAATTGGGGGCGGTTGCGCTGCCTTCAGGCGCGGTAGATGTGGTAGCACCATGGCCAATACGACCTATACCCTGGTAGGTAATAATGGTATTCCCGCTGGATGTTGTTGTATACCAATCCGGATATGTATAAACAGTGGAAGCATATGACTCACTTGTACCATCTGTATAGTTAAGTGTAAATGTAACACCTGTAGTACTGGTTCCACTGATACCTAATACATAAAGAGTACTTGCCGCAATAGGCGTCGAGAATGTAAGCGTACCGGTGGTAGGCAAGCCGAGGCCACTGTGTATGTACAGTGCATTATTACCGGTAAAGCTTGCCAGTTGATACTTTAGATTACTTACCGCAGAGCTTGGTATTAGCCCTGTAGCAGGTAAAGCATACGTAGTTGTGCCCGTATAGTAGGTATATGGGAAACCGATCAGATCAAACCCCGCATTATCGAAACTTGTACTACCAGATGGATAAGAAGTAGATGTTGCAGGCGAACCACTACCACTGGCAATTACATCAGCATTGAAGCCTGACGCGATCGGTACGATCACATAATTTTCAATTGTTGTGATACTGCCGCTCGTAGAAGGAGTGCCGGTGCAAGAGCCTACCGCAGACACCCTGTAGTAATAGGTGGTCAGTGTATTCAACCCCGTTATAGTAGTTGAAGTACCGGAAACGGAGAACGGCGACCCTGTAACCGGAGCAGTGAAAGTATTATTTGTAGATACATCAACAAGATAGGTAAGCGTCGATGCCGTGCCACCTGTGGGAGCCGTCCAGGAAAGACCGAAGCTGCTACTTGTAGCACCGGAAGCTACAGGGCTTGTTGGTGCGTTAGGACAAGTTATGAACTGGCCTGTCAGCGGGCTACCCGATGGATATAGAGGGCCGCCGGCACATGTACCGAGCACACCGCCGTTCAATGGGATCACTGTAAAATAATATGCAGTGTTCCCATTCATTCCGGTGAGCGCATATGGTGGCAAAGATGTATTGACGGCAACCACACGTCCGTTTCCAAATGTATCACCCACAGAATAGTTAGTGCCTGCAACCGGATAAGAACCTGCTGAGAATGCACTAAAGCTCTTAATTACCAGGTACGCATCTGCACTGCCCGAAGGTGTGAAACCAACATTGGCAGACGAAGCTGAAGGGCTGCTAAATGTAAGTGTAGTAGGTGCAGATGGTGCAGAACAGAGAACTGCACCGGTACCCGTAGCCACGATAGCGGAAGGCACACAGCTCATAGAAGTGCTGGAGAAACTGATATTTGACGTAGCAGCACCGGCACTTGTTGGCTGATAGCGTATATAAATATTTGTAGGCGAAAGTGAAGTGCCGTTTGTTATGTCAAAGCTGGTTACCCAAGTCGCAGAATCGGAAGATATCTGGAAATCGGCATTCGAAGTTGTTAGTGTGAGTGCACCAGCAGTAAGGCCCGTTCCACTTATTGAATATACAAGCCCCGTAGATGTTGCCCCTAAAAGTATGGGGCCAAATGCAGCTGTTGATGAAGGCGTAACCGCAAAACCTGTCGCGGTACCGGTAACAGCTATAGTAGGCGGTGTATTAACAGTGCCACCTGTAAAAGTTATGTTGCCGGAATAACTGCCACCAACTGATGGCGCTAAACGAACATAAACAGTCGATCCGGCCATAGCGTTACCCGTATACGAGAAAGAGGCAGTGGTATCCCATGCAGTACCATTTGCCGACACCTGGAAACCGGTAGGCGCTTTAGCAGTTATGGCGTTACCCGACGGGAATAGTGTATTACCGTAGATTGTAAAGGTTTGCGTAGTTGATGGTGTACATGTAGTAGCTGTAAATGCCGGCAAACTACTTACCGATGCAGCCAGGGTACCACTTTTTGCACTCACAGCCATAACACCCAAAACGGTATTTGCAGTAGTAGATGTGGTCCTGATCGTTACGCTCTGTACTTTCTTCGACATACCTGATGTAGGCAGAGACACGGTACCATATTCCAGCATAGGCCCGGTAGCAGAACCTCCAAATGCACCTGTGCTTCCGTTCACCCTACCTACCGGCTGTAACAGGATACCCATACCACCGGTAGTAGATGTTGTATACCAATCAGGGAAGATAAGACCGGTTGTAGAATCCCTCGTTCCATCAGTATAGTTAGCAACAACATTTACAGTAGTAGCAGCATTGGCACTTGAACCGATCACATACAGCGAACTGGCATATTGAGGAGTTGCGAACGTAAGTGTACCAAAGTATGGGTAAGGGGTTATCGTTGCCAACGAAGCTCCGGTAGTACGCAGACCGAGAGCATTCTGCGATGAAAAACTGGCCAGCTGCACCTTCATACCGGGTATTGTTGCAGTGCTCACAATGGTACCACTGCTTGGTAAAGAATATGTTGGCACAACATAGGTATAATCGCTGCTCACAAAATCGAAACCAGCGGACGCAGTCGCAGCAGCATCAAAGCTCACAACGCCTGTAGGAAAAGACGTACAGCTTGGTGGTGCTACGTTACCGTTCGCAACTATGTCCGCATTAAAACCGCTGGCAATTGTTACCGGCATGATATTATCCCTTGTAGTAAAACTTGCGCTGAATAGAGGACCATTACATACACCTCCGTTAGCCACGGGCCTTACATAGTAAGTAGTATTAGAAACAAGACCAGTAAGACTTATAGAAGCTGAAGCGGTAGTGAACGGAGAACCGACAATTGGAGCCGTAAATGTATTATTAGTAGAAATGTCAACCGAATACCCGGTCGGGCTACCAGATGACGCAGTCCACGACAGTGACACTGTGCTACCTGCGATCAATGTTGCAACCGGGGTACCAGTTCTTCCCATACAAGAAGTTGCAGAACCGGTAAGATTGCCGGATGGGTACAATGGGCCACCGGTACACGTGCCGCCGGAAGTACCACCGTTAAACGGTATGACCGTATAATAATATGTGGTATTGGCTGAAGTACCTGTAGAAATAACGTATGGTGGCAAAGTATTGTACTTACCGATAACAGTGCCCGTTCCAATAGTATTACCTACAATATAGTTGGTATTATCAACCGGAGCACCAGAGAATGCCGACGTTCCCCGGATCAATAAATAGCCATCAGCTGTACCTGAAGGTGTAAAACTCACCGTAATACCTGTGTCGGATGAGTTGGTCAGGGTTAGTGAGGTTGGCACGGAAGGCGCTACACAAGGAAGCGTACCAAACACACTATCTTTAATGGTTGGTGCACAGCCGGGCGCACCGCCACTAAGTGTAATTATCGACACTATGGAACCCTGGGTCGATGGCGTTGCCTTAGCATAAACAGCAACTGCAGGAGATATTGCGCCTCCTGTAACAGTCAATGTAACTGTAGAGCTGTAAGTAATATTATCAAGCGACAGTAATATGTCAGAGTTAGAGGATGTAAGACCAACGTTACCGGTTAACCCGGCAGCCGTAAAGCTATCCACAATAACAGCAGAACTGGAAACGGGAACGTTACCAAAATTAACCGTTCCTAATGATGACGGATAACTGGTAGCACCCGCTGCCTTAACACCCACACCTGACACAGTACCTGTAACAGTTACTGTTGGCACAAATGCCGCGGGAACAGATCCTCCGGTGAATGTTATGTTACCGTTATAGGTACCCACCGCAAAGGTGTCCAGCTTCACATATAATGTGCGGCTCGGGATAGTGCAACTGGTAAACTGAACCGTATCAGTTTTTACATAAGTAATATTATCTTTTGAAAACTTATAGCCCAAAGGAGCTGTAACCGTTATACCACCAACACCATTAGCATTGGCCGTAGTATTAGCGAGGTTACTTCCGGCAAGCGTGAAAGACTGCGCAGCTGATGGCATCGAGCAGTTAGGGTTGGAAAAAGTTAATGAAGCAACAGATGTCGACAACGTACTTACACGTTGTGCTGCAAGGCCGAAAATTGTATAGAAAATAGTCGCGCCATTAACCGTGGTAGTTATACTGGAAATAGACTTAGTATAGTTAGCAGCCGATATATTAAGCGTGTCCCGACTCATGTAGAAACAGGTACCACTGGCATCGTTGCCTGTACCGCCATGGTTAGCCCTGGACAAAATGGCTGTAACGGCCCCGGTACTTGTACACCAGTTAGGCGCAAAACTTGCTGGTGTGATTACCTGAGTAGATCCATCAGAAAAGTTGATGGTATAGTTGACGCCAGCATTAGCACCGCTAGGATTGGTCGCTAACACATACACAGCAGTTGCAGGTGTTGGCGTAGACAATGTAATAGTGCGTGACGATGCACTGCCCGTAGGAAAATATACAATATTATTACCATTATAAGGCTGCAACTGATAAACAATACCGTTGGTTGCCGATTCCTTTACACTGCCGCCAGCCGGTAAAGAAGACGCCGCGGTAGTAGTAGACATATTATAGAAATCAAATGCAACCGGAGAATAACCCTGCTGATCGATCCCTGATGACCCTAAAGTAATGCTCATACTTCCGGCAACTGTAGATGTACCACCAATGGTATTGCCCCCATCAAGGATACCGTCAGCATTATAGGATGCCGCAGTTAAAGCAAGCGGAGGGGCGACAGGCATTACAATGGAATATGTATAACTACCTGACGTGAGCCCTGCGCCTGTAGATGAATAGGCAGGTGTCACACGATAGTAATAAGTAGTTCCGGTAACGAGGCCCGTAACAGAAGCACTTGTAGCCGTTCCCGATACAACCGTGGGATATCCGGCAACATACGATGCAAAAGTATTGCTTGTTGAAACTTCAATAGTGTCGCCGGTTGGCGAGCCAGCAGGTAACGACCAGTTGATATTGAAACTGGTATTGGTGATATTAGAGGGCGACAACAGTTTAACACGCGGCGTCCATTCAAGAACAAGATTGGCGGCTGGCAAATAGGCGGTACTAGAGTATGACACTGCACAAGTGGCATTGTTGGCATTGGCAGGCGTCAACGCAGCCCAGTTCAGTCCAGCAGCATTACCCAGTACATTAGACGTGCTTGAGTTGGCGGCCTTCCAATTAAGATAGTCGGTAAGAGACGCACCTATACCCACTTGCGCAGTACCGGTACCAGCAGTACCTTGAGTCCTGGTGCCATACACCACCTGCACTTTATTTGTAGCTTCATATAGCACTATCTGGAAGTTCATGCTATTACCAGTAATACCACTTATCCTTGCACTAGACCATTGCACTGTAAATGTACGTTTGGGTGCACTACCGGATGTAGTGTAAAGGATGTCGGCAGAGCCCACCAGGCTGTTAGTTGCTAATGCCGCTACCACGCCCGCAACTCCCGTAGAATAAGTACTCAACGGAGTATAGTTCGTTGCGTCACTTGCCGCACCAAAAGTTATATACCCGCTAGGGTGCACAAAACAACTGGTATATCCCGTGCCATTAAAGTTGAAAGTAAACCCGATGGGCACGCTCACTGCAGCGGTACCCGCCGTGTAGCCGGAAGCGATAGCGGTGGTGCCGGTTATTGCCGTATACGTCGAGGTGGTCTTTGTCTGCAGGTAAGACGACATTACCGTTTGAGCAGTAGCCCGGGTCAACGTCGTCAGTAAAACGAAAATCATCGCAACTCGGGCGATCACAGGAGCGGAACAACTTTTACTTTTCATAAACTTGGCCGGGATGTTAAGATTTATCATTAGGTATGTTTTTCAAAAAAATATCTATAGCTTAATATACTGTTCACAAACTTATGTATATACACTACAAATAGAGATAGAATAAGTTCTATGGAAACCCGCTACCAGAGCGGTATTCACCAAAAATCAATAACTAACAGTTAATAAAACGAACAATACATAGAATTTGTTCTACAGCGCGCATCCGTACAGAAACAATTGCAATACCTTTATCGCCTACCAATAAAAACCAAACAAACTCAATTTATCATGAGTCATAAGATATTGATAGTTGATGACCACAGTATGATACGCAAAGGGATCAAGTTATTACTACAACTTAACCTTGGACAAAATGATATTGAAGAGGTATCTTCCTGTGCGGAACTAATGAGTGAACTGAAAAAAAAGAAGTACACCCACCTCATACTCGACATCATACTGCCGGATGGCACCACGCTCGAGATCCTACCAAACATCAACAACCTCTACCCCGATCTGAACATCATGATGTTCTCTATGCAACCTGCCGATGTGTATAGCGAGGCACTCAAAAAATATGGTATCCGCTACTATCTCTCTAAAACATCGCCTGAAGAAAAAACGATCGCGCAATTGAAAGCATTTCTTGCGGATGAAGCAGTAGCAGAAAAACCATCAGACAGTAAATACCATAACCCATTCTCCGATCTGTCTGCAAGAGAACTGGAAGTATTACATTACCTGTTAAAGGGGCAGGGCACAAAGTACATTTCTACAGTGCTTAACCTGCGTATGAATACTATTTCTACGATCAAAAAAAGGATATTCGATAAGACCAATACCGAGAATATCAAAACACTTACCGAACTTGCTGTCTTGTATAATGTAAGTTATTAACGCACAATATTTAATGCTATTACGCATTGTCAGTATTTCTGTTTTGCTGTTGCTACTATCACATATAGCATGTGGTCAGTACCAGTATAATATTGAGTATATCACAACAGAGAGCGGCCTTCCGTCAGACGGCATAAAGGGGATAGAAATAGACGAAAAAACCGGCTTCCTGTGGATCGCAACAGAATCGGGATTGGTTCGGTATAACGGGCATCAACACACATTATTCAATAGTGATAATTTCCCCAACCTCGTTTCCGAAAAAATATTCCCGTTAGTAAAAACAGCCGATGGCAGGATCTACGGAATGGCTCGTAGAAAAGTGTTTGTAACAGAACAGAATAAATTAGTGCCCATACCCTGGGACGATCTCCACAAGAAAGATATTATCAACATTTACTTAAAGGATGGCCCACGTACTAACGACAACCCTGGAATAAACGATTTTGATCATTTCGTTCCGGTGAATACAAACTTGTGCTATGTACAACGAAGTGATTCGATCTTTGAATTTCGCTCCGGGTTTCATCAAAAAAAACTATTGCTCACACTCTCCGACAAATCCTTCACCTTTCTACTGAACGGCGAACTTTTAGCATACGATAATAGCAATGGTTCTTTTTCCCGCTACGATAGCAATGAAAAAAAAATGAAACCCGTACCCATTGCACTAACGCCATCTTGCTGGACGAGGTCTGACAAGATACACTTGTATTGGGAATCGGGTATGAAGAGCGCAATAGTACTATCGGGTACAAATGCATGGGACCTGAATTATGCAAATGGAAAATTGCAACCCGAACTCATTTGCACCGAGATACCACAAAATTCAAATATCAGGCACGTACGATACTGGAAAGAGGCCAATATTATTTTCCTGGGCACAACGTCTAAAGGTCTCTTTGTAATTAGAAGAAATTATCTTTCGACGATTAAAAAAAACAAGTCAGGGTTCGATGAACCTAATGCCCTCTATTCCCAGATATTGCTGCCGAGCGGAAATATTCTTACCAATACCGGCGACGTGCTGGGCCCCTACCCTCCCAACAAGAAAGACAGGCTGATCAATCAATCGTTCGATAATAATATATACCTCACAAAAGACAGTGTTCTTTGGTACTCACTAAGAGATAGCCTCTATTGCTACGAGTATAAAACGGGCAGGAAAAAATTCTATGCCCACTTACCGGGCAGTTATAATGTTGGCTATGCTACCACGCAGGGAGCCACATATATGGGCACCTACAAAGGCATATACAACATCAGTAAAGAGCATATCGATACAGAGCTATCCTATCGTGGCATCGGAGACGTGTTCAATATGACGGAATTAAAACCCGGCGTATTCATCATGGCTACGTCAAGGGGAATATTCAACTATACTATAGCCAGTAAAAAAATAGATACTGTATTGTTTACTGCAGCACCATCAAGAACCATATGGCGCTACGGTAACTACTTCTTTATTGGTACATACGGAGACGGCATCTATGTCTATAAAGAAGGACACATAAAAAAAATACCCCTTGACTATAATCACTATCTTAACTACACCCATTGCTTTATACTGGATTCCAAGGGCTTTTGCTGGATGAGCACTAACCGCGGGCTCTTTAAAGCAAAGCTCACAGACATGCTCCATGCCTATGAGCAGGGTACAGACTATATATACTATCATTTCTTTGGCAAGAATGAGGGCATGGACATCACCGAAATGAACGGTGGCTGCACGCCCTGCGCCATATGGCTGGCTAATAAACAGATATCTTTCCCAACAATGGACGGGGCGGTTTGGGTAGACCCCTACATCCCGGCTCACATGCCCGACTCCAATGTTTTTATAGACCAGGTAATAGTGAACGGCAAGAAGCTAGACTCATTATTTACAGACAGCTTGTTCTTCGACTCCCGCACCAGTGATATATCATTTAACCTTGGCTTCTCGGCCTGGTGCGATAAAGAGAATCTTTACCTTAGATATAAGGTAGAGCCTTATTCAGATAAATGGGAGAAGATAGATGCGCTACATCCGGTGATCAGGCTAAACAATCTCCCATCAGGCCAATACACAATATATGTTCGCAAATTGACAGGATTTGGACCCGACAACTATATCACGAGAAAATTCAGCTTCGAGATACAGGCACCGTGGTATATGCGATGGTGGGGACAGGCGCTGCTAATATTCATTTTCATGGTGATCGTTGCCATCATTTCCATCTTCGCCAATCGCAGTTCGCTACGCCGACAAATAAGGCTCCGTAACCTGCTGGATAAAAAGACAGAAGAGATATTGGAACAAAACGAAAAACTGGAAAAGAACGACAGGATAAAGACCCGCCTTATCTCCATCATCAGTCACGATATCATTACCCCATTAAAGTTCCTGCACATGACCAGTAAGTACCTTGCTGAACGAAAGTCGTCCCTGTCAGAGAACATGCAGTCGGAAACGCTGGAAGAAGTGGTCAATACCTCCAGGGAGCTGGAACTGCTTTCTACGAACATACTGAACTGGATAAAGTACCAGAATGAGGAACGACGCATCGTTAAAGAAAAGGTGAATCTTCATGATGTGGTAGAGCAGGTATTCACAGTATTGATATCGCTAGCCCACAAGAACAAGACGGAACTGGTAAATAACATTCCTAAAGACCTGCAGCTGGTGCAGTTTGTCGATCCGTTGCGCATAATTATCTACAACCTCGTTGTCAATGCCATCAACTTTACAAAAGAAGGCAGCATAACTGTAGGGTGCGATACTTTCGACAACTTGATCCAGGTGACGGTTCGCGATACAGGTATGGGTATGAGCCGGAGCCAGATCAACAACCTGAAATCGGATATGATGATCATATCAGGCACCAACGTCAACAAGCGCAGCGGTAACGGCCTTGGCTACCTCATTATCAAAGACCTGCTGAAAATGCTGAATGGTGTATTTGATATAGAAAGCAAGATAAAAGAAGGTACTACCGTCTCTATTACCTTCCCTGCTAATTAAGATCCCCAAATAAATCTCACCCTGTATAATTTGTTTACTGGTATTATCTTTACCAGCATGCGATATCTACGTATACTACCCAAACATGCTATAGCGCTGGCGCTTGGTTGCGCTATCTTCTCTTGTTATGCACAAGACAAAAAGAAATGGGACGTCAATAACCCAGGTGGCCCCGGCAAAGATGTATCCTTTACTGTTACCGAAGGTACCTGGCTGAATATAGACGTAAGCCCCGATGGCAAAGAGATAGCGTTCGACCTATTAGGAGACATCTACACAATACCTGCAGGGGGCGGCGACGCAAAAGTGTTGAGGCAGGGAATGGCTATGGAAGTACAACCACGCTACTCGCCCGATGGCAAACAAATACTCTTTACCAGCGATGCCGGCGGCGGAGATAATATCTGGATCATGAACCGCGACGGCAGTGCTGCTAGGCAATTGACAAAAGAAAACTTCAGACTGCTGAATAACGGCACATGGACCCCGGATGGGAAATATGTAATAGCCCGCAAACACTTCACATCAGGTAGGTCGCTCGGTGCCGGTGAACTATGGATGTATCACATCAATGGTGGTAGCGGTCTGCAACTTACAGCGCGCAAGAACGACCAGCAAGACCTCAACGAACCTTGTGTAGCGCCAGACGGGCGTTATGTATACTACAGCGAGGACATGTACCCCGGCGGCTACTTCCAGTACAACAAAGACCCGAACAACCAGATATTCGTTATTAAACGCTACGATCGGGAACTGGGAATAAATGAAACTATTACCGGCGGACCCGGAGGTGCGGTGCGCCCACAGATATCGCACGATGGTAAAACAATGGCCTTTGTAAGGCGTGTGCGTACCAAAACTGTCCTGTTCCTGCGCAACCTGGAAACAGGTGAGGAATGGCCGATATACGATAAGCTGTCTAAAGATCAGCAGGAAGCCTGGACCATCTTCGGTATATATACCGGCTACGCCTGGATGCCCGGCGACAAGCAGATCGTGATATGGAGTGAAGGAAAAATAAAGAAGATAAATATTGCAGGCTTGAATGACGCTACCGACATTCCGTTCACTTGTAATGTAAAACAACATATTACCGATGCCGTACGCTTTCAGCAAACTATAAATGAAGATGAATTCACGGCTCATGTCATCCGCCATGCCGTGACATCACCCGACGGCAAATTACTTGTGTTCAATGCAGTGGGGCATTTATGGAAGAAGCCCCTACCCGATGGCAAACCGGAGAGGCTTACCAACAGCGACCTGCAGGAATTTGAACCGCAGTTCTCACCCGACGGTAAGACAATAGCATTTGTTACCTGGAGCGATTCAGCAACCGGAACTATCTCAACAGTTGGCGTAAACGGCGGCAAGCCAAAAGTACTGACAACTAAAAAAGGTATGTATCGCACACCGGCGTACTCGCCCGATGGCAAATGGATAACCTACAGCAAAGATGGCAGCGACAATATAATGGGCAATACCTTCACTGTAAAGCCGGGCGTTTATATAATGCCCGCAAACGGGGGCACTGAAGAATTTGTAACAAACGATGGCGATAACCCGCGCTTCAGCAGCGACGGCAAACGCATCTACTACCAGGAAGGGGAATCACCCAACAAACAGCTCAACAGTTGTAAGACAGATGGCAGCGACGTACGCCACATATTCAAAAGCACTTATGCAGGTCAGTTCACTATATCACCTGATAACGAATGGGTGGCGTACGTAAACCTGCACCAGGTGTATGTAGCTCCTTTCCCGCATACAGGCAAGGCTATAGACCTCAGCGCCGACTCATCTGATTTCCCGGTGAAACGCATATCAAGAGATGCCGGCATCAACCTGCATTGGAGCGCCGACGGCAAGAACATACATTACACACTTGGCGAAGAGTATTTTACTATAAACGTAAAAGAACGCTTCGAAAAGCCGGATTCTATCTACGTAAACATGGAGCATGGCATTAGCGTAGGGCTAAGAGTCAAGACCGACAAACCAACCGGTAAACTGGCCCTTACTCATGCGCGTATACTCACGATGAAGGGCGACGAAGTAATAGAAGATGGAACTGTAGTAACCGATGGCAATAAGATACTAACTGTAGGTACAGCTGCGCAGGTGCAAATACCTGTGGGCACTAAAGAAATAGATTGCCATGGTAAAACAATAATGCCGGGCTTTATCGATGCCCACGCGCATGGTAATCATTTCCGGTACGGACTGACACCGGATAAGCACTGGCCATACTATACCAACCTGGCGTATGGTGTTACTACCATGCACGATCCTTCTGCCAATAGCGAAATGGTGTTTGCACAAAGCGAGCTGGTAAAAAGCGGGCGCATGGTTGGCCCAAGGGTATTTTCTACAGGCACAATACTCTATGGGGCCGATGGCGATTTCAAAGCCGTTATCAACAGCTATGAAGATGCCAAAAGCGCATTGAGGAGAACTAAAGCCTATGGTGCGTTCAGTGTAAAGAGTTATAACCAACCACGTCGCGAGCAACGCCAGATGGTTATTGAAGCTGCCAGGGAACTTGGCATCGAAGTGGTTCCGGAAGGTGGTTCATTTTACTTCCATAACATGAGTATGATCCTCGATGGTCATACCACTATTGAGCACAATATACCTGTAGCTACGCTCTACGATGATGTGGTGCAATTGTGGAAACGTGCACATACTGCCAATACACCAACGCTGATAGTATCGTACGGTGCATTAAGCGGCGAATACTACTGGTATCAACACACCAATGTGTGGGAGAAAACAAAACTGCTCAACTATACACCACGCGCAGTGATAGACACCCGCAGCCGCCACCGCGTTATGGCACCTGAAGAAGAGTATGAGAACGGACACATGCAGGTATCGCGTAGCCTTAAGAAACTGGCAGACGCGGGAGTAACCATCAACATGGGTGCACATGGGCAGATACAGGGTATCGGCGCGCACTGGGAGATATGGATGCTGGCACAAGGTGGCATGACACCAATGCAGGCCCTCCACTGTGCCACCATCAACCCCGCAACAAGCCTTGGCCTGGACAAGTCCCTGGGTAGTCTGGAAGCCGGCAAACTCGCAGATCTTATTGTGCTGGACAAAAACCCGCTGGAAAACATTTACAACACAGAAAGCGTGCACTACACAATGGTCAACGGCCGCCTGTACGACACCGAAACAATGAATGAGATAGGCAACTATAACAACCCACGCTCCAAATTTTACTGGCAAACCGGTCGCAATGCAGAGGCTATGCCCTGGTATACTGAAGAAAGAGAACTTGGGGACTAATGCTCATCTCAGCAAATGAATAACAAAAAAACAGCCCGGCAAAACCGGGCTGTTATCATTTATTGCTTTCCTTCTTGTTGGTCATTGTAGTTCTTTCTGCGCTCTGCCTTCTTCTGTTCCTCCTGCGCATCTTCCTGCTCCTGCGCGCTATCATAAGCCCTGATGATCTGCTTCACCAGCCTGTGACGCACTACATCCGCTTCATCCAATTGTATATAAGATATACCATCGATATTACGGAGGATACGGGAAGCCTTGATCAGGCCCGACTTCTGATTTTTAGGAAGGTCGACCTGCGACATATCGCCTGTTATCACAGCCTTGGCAGATGGGCCGATACGCGTGAGGAACATCTTTATCTGTAGATCGGTAGTGTTCTGCGCCTCATCCAGGATGATAAAGGCATTGTCCAAAGTACGGCCCCTCATATATGCCAGCGGCGCTATCTCTATAATGCGGTTGGTCATATAATAGTTCAGCTTGTCCGATGGTATCATGTCGTCCAGTGCATCATATAGCGGGCGCAGATACGGATCTATCTTCTCCTTCAGGTCACCGGGAAGGAAACCCAGGTTCTCCCCTGCTTCCACCGCCGGGCGTGTAAGGATGATCTTACGGACAGTTTTGTTCTTGAGGGCACGTACTGCCAGGGCTACTGCCGTATATGTTTTACCGGTACCCGCAGGGCCTATGGCAAAAATAATATCGTTCTTCTCACAGGCAGCCGCCATCATCTTCTGGTTGGCTGTCTTGGCACGTACTACCTTTCCATTAGGACCAAATACTAATATGTCATTGGCAATTGCTTCTTCACCCGTCGATTCACTTTCTTCGTCCCCAAGTATCTTGGAAAAGTAACTTTCAGACAGGTGGCCATTACGCTCCAGGAATTGTATCACCTGGTTGATCTTGGTATGCGCAGCGTTCACTTCATCCGGCTGACCCGATATCTTGATCTGCGACCCTCGCGACAGCAATTTCAGGAGGGGGTACTTACGCTTCAGTATTTCAAACTTACTGTTGTTAACGCCGAAAAATTCAATGGGGTTAACTGTCTCGAGGTTGATGATCGTTTCTGTCAAGGTGTGAATATTTTGGTTAAGAATGAAAATACGAAACGCGTGCCAACAAATAATATTACTATTTCATTACCTGTTATATACGGTACTCATTAGCCTTAAATTCTTCCAGCCTTGCTGCTACAGTAGCGTCGCTCAGTGCAAACATCCTGGCACATAACACTGCTGCGTTGCGGGCACCTGCCTTACCTACTGCCAGTGTACCAACAGGCAATCCTGCCGGCATCTGCACAATGCTGTACAATGCATCTATACCGCCCGGCAAGCCGCCATCCAATGGCACACCCAACACGGGCAAAGAGGTATAAGCAGAACAAACGCCCGGTAGTGCCGCTGCCATACCTGCTGCTGCTACTATGGCACCGTAGCCTTTTTCTTTCGCGGTCACCATAAGCTCCCGCACCTTGTCAGGATTGCGATGAGCCGAAGCCACTACCATATTGTTTTCAATGCGAAACCAGTCCAGCCATTTGCTGCATTCCTGCATTACGCCTTCGTCGGTCTGCGACCCCATGATGATCATTACTTTCATAAAATAAACGGAATTATTGCAGTGAAATTATGTTGCCCAAGGTGCGGATAAAAAATAGTTTTATCCACCAGTCTGAAAAACTTTTTTCCCAATGACCTGGATCATCGTCTAATTAAAAAGTGTATCTTTTATATAAGCGCCCAACACCTCGAATGCCTGTTCCGCCTCAGCGCTTTGCACATTGGCAAATAATATATACGCCCTGTCCTTTACTGCATCTACATATACGTAAGAAAGGTATGTACCCGGATTGCCGGTATGGAAGGACACTCTATGTCCTGGATCTTCATTCCAAAACCACCCCACGGCAAAGTCAGGGAACCCATAGTGCATCAATTCGAAGTCCTTCTTAGGCAATAGCGGATATCTTCCTTGTAGCCCGCACAACTGCACCTGGATGAATTTAGCATAATCCGGAAGTGTACTATTAATATTACCTGCACACAGCAGCCAGTTAAGTTTGTAATTAGTAGCAGGGGCTTCCGGCACCAGCGCTGCATTATGCCCCCATGGCTGCATGGTGTCTTTATTATTCGGCGTTCCTATGTC